>JAFMML010000056.1 GCA_017859745.1 Planctomycetota bacterium | reverse complement strand
GCCGGAACGACTTCGGGCGGAACTTCAGCGACTCGAGGCGACGATCGTCGAATTCGAGCAGGCGCAGGGACTGACGCCGCTCACGACCGACTGGGAGGAACCGGCGAGCTTGGTCCATCCGTCCACGGCGAACGGGTGAGTCGACCGACGACCCCGGTCTCCGTTCTCGACGCCCACGACAGTCGATCCGCGTGCGCAGCACCCCGACGCGACGAGGCCTTCCCGCATCGACCGGTAGGGAGCGGTTCCAGGCGACGGCGAGATGCATCGCGATCCGCTCCACATGCCGATCTCCGACCGACGCCCGGGCCGAGGCGCCTGCGCTCAGGTCGCGTCGATCGGCTGCGCGATGCCGGGATCGAGAAACAGCAGCACCGTCTCGACCGTCCCAGACTCGAGACCGAACTGCTTCGAGACCTCCTTGCGGTAGTCGCCCAATTGACGCCGGTACTCCTCGACCTTCGCTGCGACGGCGTCCTCGACGGGTGTCGCGTGATCGAAGGCGTCGGTCTTGAAGTCGAGGATCTTCGCACGCCGCCAGGCGCCCGGCTCTCCCACCACGACGAGGCGATCGATCACCCCCTGCCGGACCGCGCCCCCGTCGACGGCGACGAATCGACGTTCACGCCACACTCGCGCAGGTCCCTCCGTGGGACGCGCGAGCGCGGCGGCGACCGCGGGCACCGAGAGCATGGCCCGAAACTCGTCGACTCGCTCGCCTCGCCAGGACGCGGGACGCCGCGGCAGCGCGCGGCGGAGCACGCCGTCGAGCAACGCGTTCTCGGGCGCTTCGCCCTCGAAGAACTCGATCTGCTCGAACATCGCATGGATCGCCGTTCCGCGATCGGCCGCGTCGGAGGACCTCGCATCGACTCGAAGCAGCGAGGCGAGCGAGTCCGTCGCATGCCGCGATGGCGGAGGTGCCGGCCGGGTTCGGCCGCCATCTCCGGAGAACGCGAAGCAGCGTCGCCTCGGTGCCCGAGGCGTCGACGGCTTCTCCGGCCCCTTCGTCGGCCCCTCCGGCTCGAGCTCGCCGGCGCTCCATGCGACTCCGGCCCCGGTCGCGTCCGGCGCGATCGCGCTTCGGACGATGCCCGCCGCCGTCATCGGAATGGACTTCTCGGTCGCCTTCGGTGCGTCCACCACCATGAACAGCCGATCACGCGCCCGGGTCAGCGCCACGTAGAGCCCGCACAGCGTCTCTCGAACCTGCATGGCGTCCGCCTCGTCCCGCACCTCGGCGAGGGGCGGCAGGTGATCGAGTCCCTTCATGCGCCGAACGATCCGCAGGATGCCCCCGTCGTCGTCCCTCGACACCAGCACGTCCGCACGGGGCTTCAGATCGAATTCGAGGTCGGGGCAGATCACCGACTCGAACTCGAGTCCCTTGGACTGATGGATGTTGAGCACGGTGACCGGGGCGTTGGATCCGTCCCCGATGCGCACCGCCTCGACCGCCTCCACGAACGCCAGCGGCCGCGGCACCACGTCGCGATCGAGTCGCTCGGCCTCGTCGAGCAGGCGTCGCCAGCGGCGACGATCGCCCTCGGAACAGTCCGCAGCGATGGCGCGCCCCAGCGACTCGAGCACCGCCGCGAATCCGCGGGTGGCCAGTCGAGCCCGCCAGCGTGCCGCCACGATCTCGCGCTGCTGGATCGAAGCGGGCCAGGAAAGTCCGACCACCGGGCCGAGCGGACTCTTCGCGACATGGAATGCGGCGATGGTGTGGTCGGGCTGATCGCAGAACCGCAGAAACTCCAGGACCGCATTGACCGCGGCGGAGTCCCTCAGCGAACCCCCACCCCAGCCCGACGCCGAAATGCCGTGGGAGCGCAACGCCGCCAGCAGCTCCGCGACCTTCCGATTGCGGCGAACCACGATGCCGACCCGACCCTCGGGGTGCCGGTTTCGCAGTTCCACCACGAGGTCGACGACCGCCCGGGCCTTCGCCGAGATGCCGACGGCGACCGAGGCATCGGCATCGCCCTCGGTCGAGTCGCCCGTTTCCGTCTCCGATTCGTCCGGCTCGACGAGGATCAACGCGGCCTGTCCGGAGTCCTTGCGGTGGGCACGATGCGCACCGAACACCCGCCCCCACCACTCCGCCGCCGCCGCGGACGCGCGACCGAGGACCTCGTTGCCGCCGATCGAGCCGAACACGCGGTTGACCGCGTCGAGCACCTCCTGGGTCGAGCGGCGAGAGAGATCGAGATGCTCTTCCTTGAACTCGACGCCGCCACGGCCGGCGTCGAACCGGTCGCCGAGATGCTCCAGAATCTCGGGATCGCCGCCCCGCCATCCGTAGATCGACTGCTTCAAGTCTCCCACCGCGAAGAACCGCCTCGTGCCGTCGCCACAGGCGGCGACCTCCGAGGCGAGAGGGCGCAACGCCGACCACTGTCCATGGCTGGTGTCCTGAAACTCGTCGAGCAGCAGGTGCTCCACCCGGGCATCGACTCGCCGCAGGAGTTCGCCCAGCGGGTGAGCGGCGAGATGCGCCCCCACCACCGCCGTCACCGAGTCGTAGGTGACCGCGCCATGGCGGGCCATGATCGCCCGACGTGCGGCATCGAGATGATGCGCCAGCCCCGCGGCGGCCCGCGTGCGGAAGACCGCGATCTTCGACAGCCGCCATCGCGCCCTGGCTCCAACAGGGCCGAGCAGGGCGACGAGTTCCTCCGCCAACGGCTTGTTGCGGTAGACGCCACCCTTGCTGGCCACCGCGCCGGCCGCCCCCTTGTCGAGGAGGTCGACCCACGCGTCGAGCGGGATCTCGTGTTCGGCAACGCCCGCAAGCGTCCGCAGACGCGCGACGTCGCTCCGCACCGCGTTGCGAACGTGCCCGTCGCCGAGACGACGGTCGTCCTCCAGCCGTCGAAGGAAGCCCTCGAGCGACGCGACCACCGCCCCGACGTCGATCGGCGGAGGCTCCTCTCCGAGAAGTTCATCCCCCCAGTTCCAGGCGGACTCCGGCGCCTCCGGCACGAGCGCGACCAGATCCTTGCAGGATCGCTCGACGAGATCCGCCACGCTGCGGCCGGGATACCCATCCGTCAGCGCGTCGAGCACCGCGAGAAGGCCTTCGGGATCGCCGGTCCCGAACGACTCGATGGCTTCGTCGATCGCCTCGCGAACAAGACGACTGGTCCCATGTTCGTCCAGAGGTTCGATCGGCAGCGGAAGCGCAAGCTCGAATGCGCTGCCGGTGGCGAGCGAGAAGAAGAAGCTGTCGAGCGTCCGGATCTGCAGTCGATCGAGGCGATCGATCAGCCGCCGCAGCGTGCCGCCACAGATCTCCGCCGAGATCGGCGGCAGGTCCATGCCCTCGACGCCGCCGATGTCCCGGCGTTCCGCCTCGCCGGCTTCGCCGCGCAAGGCCGCGATCGCGAGACGTCTCAGGATCCGCTCACGGATCTCCCCCGCCGCGGCACGGGTGAAGGTGGTCGCCAGAATCGACTCCGGCCGCTGCTCGGGACTCCGCAGCAGCAGCGCGAGCCACTGCGTGGTCAACTGCCAGGTCTTGCCGGTACCTGCGGACGCGAGGATGCGGCGGTGCGGAGAAGCGTTCACGCATCCCCCCCGTCGCCGGCGGCACCACCCTCGGCAAGCACCGGTTCGCCGCAGAGATTCGAGAACTCGTCGGGATACCGGCCCGGTCCCGGCGACTCGAACTTCCGAGCGCGGATCGAACGAACGACCTCGCGGGCCTTGTCGATCGCCCCGGAATGGTCGCCCTCGTCCCAATTCGAGAGCATGCGGAAGTCGACGCCACGCGCCCCCGTGGCCAACGTCACGTAGCCGACGTCGATCTCGCGCTCGTCGAGACCATGCTGCACGGCATGGAGGTGCCGATAGAGCGGCAACTGCAGATCGATCCATCGGTGGTTCGGCGCACGACCGACACGATGCGCCTTCGCCGGATCCGTCGCGCGATCGCCGGTCTTGTAGTCGAGGATGCGGAGGCGTCCGGTCTCGAGATTCCGGTCGATTCGATCGATCCGTCCCGTGAACGCCTGCGGCGCCTCGCCGGGGCCGAGATCGAGCGCCGCGTCGATCCTCGCCTCGACCGACTCGGTCCGCCATCCGGCGGCTCTCGAGGCCGCCTCGCGCACCGCGAGTTGGTCGAACCGACGTCGGAGGCTCCGCATCTGAAGGCGAAGGCCCACGGGAAACGCGCCTCCGAACCACGACTCCGCCGTCGCGTCGAGACTCGCCTCGAGCACTCCGCCGAGATCCTCCGCGGTCGTTGCCTGCTTCCAGTCCTCGCTGCGCGCCGCCGCCTCGACCACCGCATGGGCGAACGTTCCGAACGCGCGGGCATCGAGTTCCCGTCCGCCCTCGGTCGCCTCCTCGAGGCGCTCGACATGCTTGAGGTGGAAGCGGTAGGGATCGGCGAGATAGGTGCGAATGGCGGTGATGGAGAGGCGATCCGGAAGCGGCACGGTCGGATCGGGCAGCGGCGGCGCGAACCCGCTGGAGGGCGCTTCGACTTCCGGCGGGACGCTGGCGGTCTCGCCTCCGGTCTCGCCTCCAGTCAAGGCCAGCACTCGGCGGGCCAGCGACTCGCCCTCGCCGCCGAGCAGCAGTCGACTCGGAAGCAGAGGAGTGCCGTCGGCGGCCCGCTGCGGGATCACGATGCGCAGCGACGCGGTCCGCGCCGCCAAGCCCGCGAGGATCGCCGCATCGCGGGCGAGTCGGCGCCTCTGCGAGGGCAGGCCGAGTCGTTCTCTCGCAGACTCCGCCAGCAGCGGATCCGCTCCCACGCCTCCCGGAATCGCGGCATCGTGCAGGCCCAGGACGATCAGATGAGGCGCCGGATCCGCAGCCAACTCGAGCCACCCCACCGCTTCGACCTCGTCGCCCCTCGTGGGAGGATCGCCGCGCCGACCGGCGGCGATCCGGTCGAGCACGCGCTCGAGGAAGACCAGGCCCGAGACGGGCGAATCGAGCGCCTCGGGCAATCTCGCGAACTCGCGGATCACCTCGGCCACCGCCGCGAGATCGTCGCGAAGGATCTCTCGATCGTCGTCTTCGATGTCGATCGCCTCATGGACCTCCGCCAGCCACGAGGCGAGTTCCAAGGCCCACTCGACGACGAGACGCGGCTCCGATGCCCAGATTCCGCGTCGGCTCGCCATCCGTTCGACGACCTGCTTCAAGACCTGTCGGTCGTCGGCGACTCGGTCCCGATCACGGCGTCGCCCTTGGCGGGGCGTCCGATCGCATGCCGCGGCCAGTCCGGCGAGATCACGCGGCAGCGCCTCGGCGAGAAGGGCCGTGCAAGTCGACGCGAGACCGGTTGCATCGCTGCCGCCGAGCCACTGCGCCAGATGGGGATGCCTCAGGAGGGCGGCCACGACCTCGGCGGAGTCCTGCTCGACGAGGTTCCGGAGAGCCTCGACCGCACGCCCCGGGGCCGACGCGGTCAACGGTTCGATCGGCGCAGCATGAATGGCGAGTTCCGCCGCATGCGCAGCGCGGAGCATCGAGGGGAGCAGGGCGTCGTCGGCGACGCCGATCGTGACCGACGAGACCCTCTCGCCGTCGGCGCGGCGATCGACCTCGTCGAGCACCAGTTCGGTCGCCTCGTGCACCGTCGCGGCCGTCTTCACCGACTCGTCGTCGAGATCGAGGGGGCGCCCGATCCAGGCTTCTGGAACGACGGCACCGCAGGCATCGAAGGCATCGGCCAAGTCCCGCGGCGCGGCGACCAGCACGCTCGCCCCGAGTGCCGACAGCAGTCGCCGCTGCCAGCCGCTCCACTCGAGCACGCCGACGGCGATCACCCGTCGGCCTTCGCACGCCGACGCCGCCGCGATCACGGTCTCCCGCCACTCGCTCGGCTCGAGCAGTCCCGCCGATGCAAGGCGTCTTCGAACGTCGCCTTCGACCTCGGCGACGACGCGCCAGCGCTCGCGGTCCTCGCTGCCGACGCCGTCGGCGAACATCTCCGGTGAGATCCCCTCGCCGCGGAGTTCGTCTGCAGCGGCCATCAATCTCCCCGCCAACGCCCAGGCGGACCGCGGCGTCGCCCGATCTCGATCGAGAAGAGGCCCCATCGCGTCGCGATTCGCCGCGTCGAGCACCGCGTCGGCCCAAGCGGCAAGGCGATCGATCTCGCTCGCCGTCGTCTGCTCGACCGCCAGGACACCCGCGGCGTGGACGTCGAAGCGGCCGGGCGTCGAAACCAGCGGCGGCACCAGTGCCAACCTGCGGGCGGTGGCCGCCTCCCGGATCCGGCGAAGGAACTCCCGCGAGGATCGGCTGCCGCTGAAGATCCAGAGGTCCTCGGAGGCGTCGATGCCGCCGTCTCGGACTTCGGCATGTTCGAGGAACCACTCCGCCGCCGACTCGAGCATCGGACGGTCCCATCCGAGAAAGTCCCGACGCAACGCCGGACCGTGCGACGGCAAGTCGCCTCCGGCACCTGTCCCGGATGGATCGTCCTCGCGTCTGGCTCGTTCCGTCGAACCCGTCACGTCGGGAACCTACCGCGCCGCCGGCGAACCGGTTCGGCATGCACCGACGATGTCGTCTCGCGCCGGACCTAGTCGCCCGGCGCCGTCACGAGCTCGAGCACGGCTTCCCCGTCGCCGATCTCGCCGCCGAGCACCGAGACCACCCGACCGTCGGGAAGGCCGATGGCTCCGGGCACCGAGACGCCGTCGAGCAGCGCTTCGAGGTCGGCCAGTTCGCCGCCGCCGAGACGGCCGAGGATCGCCGCCCGAACCCGGCGCTCGGGCCAGGGAATCCTCAGGCGCCCGATGCCCGCCGCGGTCCATCTGAGGGCGATCGATCCATCTTCGCCCTCCTCGGGCACACCTTCGAGAAAGGCCACGGTGTCGAGGTCCCGAAGCTCGACGCCAAGCACCACCGTGTCCGGCGAGAGATGGACCTGAACGTCGCCCAACTGCTCCGGCCATGACCCCCGATGCTCGGCCCACGGTCTCAGGCGATCCGCCAGCCAGGTGTTGAGATCGGACTCCCGAACCCGAAGGGCCCAAAGGGGTGCTTCCGCTCTGACCTTCGAGAACTCTTCCGCGAACCGCTGCTCGACCTGCCACGCCCGCTCGCGGCGGGCTTCGGTCGCCTCGGGCGGAGTGAACCACGCCGGCACGCTTCGAGTGGTCCACCACAGATAGCTGACCACGCCGACGACGATCAGAAGGACGATCGTCGGCACACGTCGTCGAAGCCGCTTCACGAGCCCTCCGCCGCGGCATCGGGGGCAAGTCGCCGCAACGCGGCCTTGGCCATCGAACCGATCACCGCGACGACGACCACCATCGAGACGACGCCGCCAGCGACGAGCCACACGCCCCGTTCGCTGGCGAAGGCCTGGATGTCCTCGGCGCCGGTCGCGGCCGCCGCGGCGGCGAGCCACACCGCGATGGCGGTCCGGGGGAGCATCCCGATCGCCGTGCCGAGGAGAAACGGTCCGAGGCGCACCCCGGCCACCGACATCGCGAGGTTGGTCAGGGCGAACGGCGAGTTGGGCGGCATCCGCAACAGGGCGACGACCAGGACCGTCTTCCAGAATCCGTGACCGACGAGGGCCTCCCGAACGACGGCGGCCTTCGGCTTTCGGGCGATCCAACTCTCCACGCTGCCGCGGGCGACCAGTCGCGCCACGACGTAGCCGATCGAACTGCCGCCGACGAATCCGGCGAGCGCCGCGACCAGGCCGATCACCGGCCCGAACACCCACCCGCCGAGAATCGCCTGGGCGTAGGTCGGCAGCAGTCCCAGTCCCGAACTCACCGCGAAGAGCCCGGCGTAGATCCAGATCGCCTCCCCGGGCCTGGCTTCGAGCCAGTCCCCGATCGCGCCGAGTTCGGCCAGAAGCCAGAAGCCCAGCAGCGCCGGAAGCCCCGTCCAGGCGGCACCAAGCACGCCGGTGGCGATCAGTCCCGCCCTCTCGAGCGTGGTCGGGCTTGGCAGCACCGGCTCGCGATCGGCCGGGCCTTCGTGGGAATCGGATCGGCTCACACCCGCCTCCGGGGCGGCGTGGGTCGCGACATCACTCGAGCGCCGACGCGCCGCCGACGATCTCGGTGAGTTCGGTGGTGATCTTGGTCTGGCGGGCCCGGTTGAACTCGCGATTCAGGCTTCGGCCGAGACCGGCGGCGTTGTCGGTCGCGGCCTTCATCGCCACCATCCGCATCACCTGCTCGCTGACCACGGCGTCGTTGAACGCCTGGAACAGCGAGACCGACACGGTCTTGGGAAGCAGCGACTCGAGAAGGCTCGCCGCATCCGGGCTGAACTCGTAGACCTTGCGGTCGAGCGACGCGGTCGTCCCGGCGCCCTCCTCCGCGGCGGGCGGCTCGAGCGGGAGCAGCGTCATCACCTCGGGCACCTGGCGACTGTTGGAGACGAACCGCATGTAGACCACGCGGACCGCGTCGCACTTGCCCTCGGCGAACTCCCGCATGTAGTCGTTCGCGATCTTGTCGATCGTCGAGTACTTCGGCTTGTCACCGATCTCGTGCTTCGCCGCGACGTCGAGCTTGGCGAACTTGAAGAAGAGCGTCGCCTTGCGTCCGGCCGTCTCGAGTCGGATGTCGTTTCCGGCGTCCTTGGAGCGGCGGATCGACTGGAGCGCGGTCTTGAGCACGTTGCCGTTGTAGGCCCCGCAGAGACCGCGGTCGGAGGAGATCACCAGGTACAGCTCGCGCTTCTTCCCCTCGGGTTCCGGCCGCATCAGAGGATGCGCGAAGTCCCCGGCGGCCGAGGCCAGTTGCCCGCTGAGGCCCCGAATCCGGTCGGTGTAGGGCCGGGAGGCCTTGGCTCGCTGCAGCGCCGCGGTGAAGCGGGCGGTGGCAATCATCTGCATGGTGCGGGTGATCCGCTGAATCGTGCGGACCGCCACCATGCGCTTCTTGATCGTGCGAATCTGACCCATGGGGCGGGGAGTGTAGCAGCCCCCGGCGGTGCCGACCGGGCGTCAGACCAGCCGAAGTCCATCGTGGCCCGGCGCCATGCCGGGCGGCATCCGCTCCTCCAGTTCGGCGTGCCCGACGTCGTGGGTCATGTGGATGAACACGGTCCGCCCCGCCCCGATCCGTGTGGCGGTCTCGATGGCCTCGTCGGTCGAGAAGTGGGTGGGATGGCGTCGATGCCGCAGCAGATCGAGCACCAGGGTGTCGAGGCCCTCGAGCAAGGGCCAACTTGCGGGCGGAATGGCGTTGCAATCGGTGCAGTAGGCCAGCGGAAGCGGCCCGGGCTGTTCGGCCGACGGACGCCCATCGGGGCCCAACGCCTCGATCCGGAACCCGAGGATCGGCAGGCGACCGTGCAGCAGTCGGATCGGCGTGAACCGCAGACCGAACAGGTCGATCGGACGGTCGGAATCGATCTCGCGGGGAACGAGGTCCGCCACGAAGGAGCGATTCACGTTGGAGCCTCGATCGAAGACGTGCCGGTAGACCCGACGAAGGCTGTCCAGGACCGGCGCCTCCGCGAAGACGTCGATCGGAACCCCCATCAGGGCGTTGTAGCGCCGAACCTCGTCGAGACCGAAGGTGTGGTCGACGTGGTCGTGGGTGAACAGGATGCCGTCGCAGCGATCGAGGCCATGGCGCAGCGACTGTTCCCGGTGATCGGGTGGAACGTCGATGAGGATCGTCCGGGCGGCACCTCCCGCGTCCCGGAACCGCAGGCAAGCACCGCATCGAAGTCGCCGGTCTCGCTCATCGACGCTCCGGCAGACCCGGCACGCGCATCCGATGACGGGGATGCCCGCGGAGGTGCCGGTGCCCAGCAGCAGGAACTCCAGATTCGAGACGCCGCCTGCGCCGCCATCACGGGTGGGCCCGCTCACGATCCGGATCCCGCGGCGGGAACCCCCTCGAAGGCGAGCCGCAACCGCTCGACGACGCCGCGAGGGTCCTCCGCGGCCGTGATCGCCCGACCGACCGCGACGCCTTGCGCGCCGACATCGACCAGATCACCGACGTTCGCGGGCTCGATCCCCCCGATCGCGAGATGCCGCACGCCCGGAATCGCCGCGAGGACCGCCTCCAGCGTCCGGGGGCCGGCCGCCGCGAGATCCGGCCGCGTCGTCGACGCGAACATGCATCCGATGCCGATGAGGTCGGCCCCCGCTTCGATCGCGGCGCACGCCTCGGCCACGTCGTGGCTGCTCGCTCCGATCAGCAGGTCTCCGCCGGCGATGGCGCGTGCTCGTGCGACCGGCAGGTCGTCACGACCGAGATGCGCACCGTCGGCATCGGCGGCGAGCGCGAGATCCACCCGATCGTTGACCACGACCGCTGCCCCCTCGGGCCGGGCGATCTCGATCACCCGCCGAACGTGTTCGACGCGTTCGCGATCGCTTCCCGACTTCTCTCGAACCTGCACGGCGTCCACCCCGCCTTCGAGGGCCGAGTGCAGGATCGACTCCCAGTCGCGACGGCAATCGGCGATCGTCAGCAGCAGACAGCAGCGCCACTGTCGCGGGCGTCGCGCTCGAAGGGCCCGCTCGACGATCGGAGCGATCTCGTAGGACTCGTAGCGAAGACGCTCGATGGCCGAGGCCGACGCGCCGCCGGCGAGACCGGCGATCGACTCGATCTTCAAGGCCTCCTCGATGCTGCGCAAGGCCTCGGCGAGCCGACCGCCCGCCACCGCGGCGACCGCGGCGTCGTCGGCGCGTCGGCCTTCGCGTTCGGTGGAGACCTCGCGCCCCGGGTCGCCCTCCACATCGCGGGCCGCCGCGAGCGTGGCCTGGGGGATCCGCTCGACGACCTCCTGCAGGCGATGCCTCATCGACTTGAGGCGTGCGGCCACCGGGCCGAGTCCGCCGCAGAACCGGGCCGAGTCCTCCAGCACCCGCAGCGCCTCACGGGCGCGGTTGGCGTTGGCATCGATCACCCGAAGCATTCGTCGCACGCCCGGATCATACGGACCGGGTCGCGACCGCCCGATACACTCGGTTCATCGCGGACACGTCGCATCGCCGCAGGAGGAGGTGGCGAAGCACGCTGCCTTCGCCGGACGAACCGCCGGCCCTCCCCTGCTCACCAAACCCCACGGGAACTTCGACCCATGCCATTCACGCTGCCGGATCTGCCCTACGCCAACGACGCGCTCGAGCCGACCATCGACGCCCGCACGATGGAGATCCACCGCACCAAGCACCATCAGGCCTACGTCGACAAGCTCAATGCCGCCCTCGAAGGGCACGCCGATCTCGCGGAGTGCTCCATCGAGGACCTGTGCCGCCGGATCTCCTCGCTGCCGGAGTCGATTCGCGGGGCGGTCCGCAACAACGGCGGCGGGCACTTCAACCACTCGTTGTTCTGGAAGGTGATGGCGCCCGCCGGCAGCGGAGGCTCGCCGAGTCCCGAACTCGCCGCCGCCATCGACAAGGCGTTCGGTTCGATGGACGGGTTCAAGGAGAAGTTCGCCGCCGCCGCCGCGACTCGGTTCGGCTCGGGATGGGCGTGGCTCGGCGTCAAGGCCGACGGCGGCCTCGCGGTCTGTTCGACGCCCAATCAGGACAATCCCCTGATGAGCGACCTCGCCGACTGCGGCTGCATGCCGATCCTCGGACTGGACGTCTGGGAGCACGCCTACTACCTCGCCTACCAGAACCGGCGTCCCGACTACGTCGCGGCCTGGTGGAACGTCGTCGACTGGAACGAGGTCAGCCGACGATTCGCCGCCGCGAGCTGACGCCGCCGCGACACCGTCGCCGATCCACCGTGGCCGATCCACGAAGGAGGACGCCCGAGCTTCACTCGCTCGCGGCGTCCTCTTCTTCGTCGCCGGCCTCGGCACCCGGCTCGTCGCCGGGCAACGCGTGGTTGATGGGGCGCAGGTTCTCGAGCATGTCCAGGAACGCGCCACGATTCGCGTCGACGGTGCCTGCCGGCCCGGTCAGACGCACGAAGAGGCGACGCCCCGGCGCCTGCACGATGCCCACGATCTGGGCGTAGTCGGCCCGCGGCGCCGCGGCCCCCATCGCCAGGTAGCGGCCCCGGTGCTCGACGAGATTGACCGGCATCTCGAAGTCGACCCAGTCGTTCTGCAACGGCGCGGTGCCTTGGCCGTTCTCGTCGAGGAACTGGTTTCCCCAGCGATCGACGTTCAACGCCATCGGTCCGCCGTCGTCGCCTATGAAGAGACTGAAGATCAGATCGGCCGCCTCCGCCCCATCCCTTCCGGGCACGGTGAACTGCAAGGTCCGGAACTGCACGGTTGGTCGTTGCCAGGTCCACGAGGCCGGCTTGAGGCTGTGAAGACCGCCGACCTCGACCCGACGCGGATCGTCGCCGGGCCCGGTGGTCCGCCAGTTCTGCGGATCGGTGGGGTCGTCCGACACCGGTGGCAGGCCCAGCTGGACACTGATGGGCCGCTCCGCCGCCGGTCTCAGGTCCTCGGATCCAAGACTGATGGCACCGCTCGGCGCACGGGCGTCTGACTCGATCGGCGTGGGCGGCACCGGCCCGTTTCCATCGTCCTCCCCACCACATCCCGACCACAGCGGCAGGACCAGAACCATCGCGAGCGTCGCAGGGACGACGGAGCCGCACCCTCGTTCACGAAGACGAGTCGAGAGGGTCGGCGAGATCGGAGCATCGGTCATCTGAAGTCCCTTGGGTCTGCCAGTCCGCGTTCCGGCGGAGTGCTTCGTCCGACGCGCCACCGCGGCCGGACGGCGTGGATCGTCGTCACCATTCCTACGATACGCGTCTCGCATGACGACGACGCCGCCACCGCTCTCGCTCTCCGCCCCCATCTGGACCGGCGACGCGTCCCGCCCCCGTGCCGCAAGGATCGAGTTGGCCGAGGGAAGGGTCCGGCATGTCGGCGACGCCCCCGATCGGCGACGCGGGGATCACGACCTGCGCGACGCCTTCTGCCTTCCCGCGTTCGTGGATGCGCATCTCCACATGGTGATGGGCGGTCTGGGTCTCGCACGCCTCGACCTCTCGCAGACGACCAGTCGGGCCGCCTTCGAGTCGTCGATCGCCGACGCGGCCGCCGACCTGGACCGTCGCGATCCGCACCGAATCCGATGGCTGGAGGCGTGGGGATGGTCCGCGGAGCGTTGGCGGCACGGTGGGCACGGAGATCCGGATCGGTCGTGGCTCGCCGCCGCCGGAGATCGGCCCGCGATCGCATGGCGCATGGACCGGCACGCCTGCCTGTTGAACGACCCGGCGTTGGCGATCGTCGAACGCGCCCATCCAGGTCTGCCCGATCTGCCCGGCGGCGAGGTCGTGCGCGACGGCCGAGGCGTTCCGACCGGAATCCTCGTCGAGGCGAACGCATGGCGGCAGGCGATTCCGCTGGTTCCCGAAGCCGACGAGGCCACCCGCCGGCACGCCACGCGGGCCGCAGCGGCTCATCTCGTGCGTCACGGCATCGTCGCCGTCGGCGCCATGGAGTACGCGAACGAACTCAGGGACGCGGCGATTCCGGAACTCGGCTCGATTCCGGTGCGCATCGCCGCCACCCTGCTCGATCGGGAGTGGCCGCTCGACGTCGGACTCGCCGAGGCGGTTCGCGCAGAGATTCCGATGGATCTCCGCGATCGTCTTCGGGTGATCGGCTTCAAGGCGTTCGCCGACGGCACCTTCGGCCTGCGCACGGCCCGAATGCTCGAGCCCTACGCGGATCGTCCGGACTCGCAGGGCATGCTGGTCGAACTGGCGCTCGACGGGCATCTCGAGTCGTGGGCGACGGGGGTGCGACGGGCCGGTCTCTCGCCGTCCATCCACGCGATCGGCGACGGCGCCCTCCGCCTTGCGATCGACGCATTCGAGGCGGCGGAACGGGCGGTCCCCAACGGCCCGGGCCTCCCGCCACGCCTCGAGCACGCGCAGACCGTGCACCCCGAGGATCTTCCGAGGTTGAAGGGTCGGATGGTCTCGGTGCAACCGGCGCATCGTGCCGACGACGCCCTGGTCGCCGAGCGAGCCCTCGGCACCGCACGACTCGACCGGTTCTTTCCACTGCGATCGATGCAGGAAGCCGGAGCCGTACTCGCCTTCGGCTCGGACTGGCCGGTGGTCGCCCCCGATCCGATCGCCGCGATCCAGAGCGCCGTCACCGGCACCACGGTGGCCGGCGAGGTGTTCCGCCCCGACGAGACCTTGTCGATCACCGCCGCACTGATCGCCGCCACCACGCAGGCGGCGGCATGTCTGGGATTCGACGACGCCGGCGTGCTGGCGCCGATGCGACGCGCCGATCTCGTCGTGCTCGATCGCGATCCGTTCGAGGCGAACTGGCTCGAGGCGCCCCCGGAGATCGTCGCCACCATCGCCGGAGGCGAGATCGTCTTCGATCGGGACGGGAGATTCGGCGACTCCTGAGACCACGACGATCCGACGTTGCGTTGCGACGTCCCTACCATGCCGCCGAGGCGGAGACCTCGCGGGCGACTCGATGGTCCACGCACTGGAGCAGATCGCGTGAGCGGATGGTGGGTCCACAACCTCTACGAGCAGGGCGGCGCGGCGCTGGTGGCGTCGTGGGTGATCTGGGTGATCGGCTCGATCGTCCTGCACGAACTCGCCCACGGATGGGCGGCACTCTGGCAGGGTGACGAGACGCCCCGGGAGCTCGACCGCATGACCATCAACCCGATGGTCCACATGGGGACGTGGGCGTTGCTGATGTTCGCGCTGATCGGCATCACCTGGGGGATGATGCCGACCGACCCGAGTCGCTATCGCTGGGGACGCCGGGGCCGGGTGGTCGTGGCGGCCGCCGGCCCGGCGATGAACCTCCTGCTGGCCTTCGTCGCCCTGACCGCACTGGGGATCAGCGGACTCTCCCTCGCCGAGGGCGAGACCGCCGAGCGTCTTGCCCAGTTCCTGATGATCGGAGGGTTCCTGAACATCGCCTTGGCGATGTTCAACCTGCTGCCGGTGCCGCCGCTGGACGGTTCGGGGATCCTCGCGGGCCTGTCCTGGAAGTGGTACCAGTGGAGCCAGGACCCCCGCATCGCGATGTACTCGCTGCTGGCGCTGATGGTCTTGTTCTTCATGGGAGGCCTTGGGGGGGTCCTCTTCGGAACCGCGATGACGGTCTCGGGGGCCTACAGCGGCATGCTGACCCGCCTGATCTGGGGCGGCAGCGGCGCGGAGATCCCCTCGGACAGCCTCTGAGTCGGGTGCTGGGATCGCCGCAGGCCCCGCCGATCCCACCTCTTGATCGGGTCCGGGGTCTCGGTACACTCCTCGATTCGCATCCGCCGCCCGAAGGGGACGGTCGCACGGAACCGGAACGGCCGAACAGGTCTCTTCGAGTTCTCCACGATCCCCCCGAGACGACGATGTCGGGTCCTCCGCCGCGGAGGACCGGTCTCGAGGACGGCGCTACGAGGATTCAAGCCATGGTGGTTCTGCGTCTGAAGCGGATGGGTCGCGCCCACAAGCCGTTCTATCGCCTTGGAGCGATGGACAAGCGTTCGCCCCGCGATGGTCGAGTCATCGAGCATCTCGGCTGGTTCGATCCCACCGCACCCGACGGCCGGCAGCATGAGATCAAGCTCGATCGGGTTCGATACTGGTTGAGCGTCGGTGCCCAGCCGAGCCGCACCGTCAACGACCTGCTGCGTCGCCTCGGCTGCGAGGCGAAGCCGGGGACGCCCTTCGAGGCTTCCAGCGTGTCCGCTTCCGCTCCGGAAGGCACGGCCGCCGCGGAGTGAGTTCGATTCGGCGACGCACGGCGTTTCGGCGTCTGCGTTCCGGTCCCGACCCATGCGCATCGATCTGCTGACCATCTTCCCGGAGATGTTCCCGCCCGTGCTCGGCGCGGGCGTGATCGGTCGCGCCATCGATCGGGGCGTTGCCCAGACGCGTGTCCACGACCTCCGGCGGTTCAGTTTCGATCCCCACGGTCGCGTGGACGATCGCCCCTTCGGCGGCGGTCCGGGCATGGTGATGTCCGCCCAGCCGATCGTGGACGCCGTCGAGGAGGTCGAATCCCTCGACGATCGTCCGGCCACCCGCATCGTGACGAGTCCTCAAGGCGTTCCGCTGACGCAGGATCTTGCGGCGAATCTCGCTGCCCGGCCTCGCCTTCTCGTCGTCGCGGGACGCTACGAGGGCATCGACGAACGGGCCATGGACGTCCTGCAGCCGCTCGAGGTCTCCGTCGGGGACGTCGTCGTGAGCGGTGGCGAGATTCCCGCCATGCTGCTCGTCGATGCCGTGATCCGACTTCTGCCCGGGGCCCTCGGCGACGAGACCTCGGCGGAGGAGGACTCGTTCTCGGTGCGCGACGAGGCTGGACGTCCCCTGCTCGACTGCCCGCACTACACCCGACCCCGTCGTTGGCGGGGTCGTCTCGTTCCAAAGGCCCTTCTCGACGGCGACCACGCGGCGATCGACCGCTGGCGCGGCGAGCAGCGCCTTCTTCGCACCCGCGATCGCCGGCCGGATCTCCTGGCCGCCCGAACCTGATCGCTCCATCGACCACCTTCCGGCCTTCGAGGCCACGAGAGTCCATTCATGAGCCGTACCAATCGAGCCCTGACCGTCGAGAGCGTCGTCGCCGACCAGTTGAAGGCCGACGATGCCTATCCCGTGCTGTCGATCGGCGACACCATCGATGTGCACTACCGCATCATCGAAGGCGACAAGGAGCGAGTGCAGGTCTTCCAAGGCGTGTACATCGCCCGCCGGGGACGCGGCATCAACGAGATGATCACGGTCCGCCGAATCGTCGCCAACGAGGGTGTCGAGCGGGTGTTCCCGCTGCACAGCCCCCGCATCGCGAAGATCGATGTGGTCCGCCACGGCGACGCACGTCGGGCGAAGCTCTACTACCTCCGCGACCGGATCGGCAAGAGCCGTCGTCTCCGCGATCGCCGCCGCGGCCTCAAGCACGTCGGCGCCGGGAACGGGTCCGGATCGTGAGCGACGGAGGCGCTCCCATTCGGGTCCGCCTCGCGAAGACGTTCTCCTTCGAGGCCGCACACTTCCTGCCCACCTTTCCGGAGGGGCACAAGTGCCGGAGGCTGCACGGCCATTCGTTCCGCCTGGAGGTTCTCGTCGCCGGCGAGGTGGATCCCGCGAAGGGCTACCTGATCGACTACGGCGACCTGAAGCGCCTGGTCGGGCCGATCGTCGATGAACTCGATCATCGCTGCCTGAACGACCTCGACGGCCTCGAGAATCCCACCAGCGAGATGATCGCCGCCTGGATCTGGCGCCGCATCGAGTCGCTCGTGCCCAACCTCGACACGATCGTGGTGCACGAGACCTGCACCGCCCGCTGCGAGTTCCGGGGCTGAGGCGCCTGCGGCGACTCCGATGCAGCGGCTTCGCGAAGGCGATCTCGTGACTGCAGACCCACATTCGACCGAAGTGCCGCCCCCGGGGCGTACCCCCGCCGAGTGGCGAACGCTGACCCGCCTCGGGAATGCGGTGCCTGCGGCGCACCTCTGGACCGGCAATCCGGCGTTCGAGGCCTTGCCCGACATCTCGGCGTGGCCCGAGGGCCGTGCCGTGGTGTGGAGCGGATCGTTGGCCGAGGGCGATCCCTTCGCGGAGGAACTCCGCAACTGGATGTCCGCGGGGCGAGAGGCCCTCGAGTCGTGGTGCGACCGCCTCGTCGGCCCACTCGCCTCGACGGGCCGCACGTTGCTGATCCGGCCGCACGCGAGGCAACTCCTCAACGACGTCGCCGGCGTGGTGCGGTTTCTTCGGCGCCACCGGGGCGAACGGTTCGGCATGGCGATCGCACCCATCGACCTGCTGACGGAGGAGATGCGGGACGATGCCGCGGAGCATCTGCGGCGGTCCTTCGAAGTGCTCGGACCGATCCTCGTGCCGGACCGGGACCTGCTGATCGCTCCCGCCGAGACGTCCTGCGGCGACGCCGCCCAACGCAGTCGCGAGGCATGCTTCGCCGCTGCGAATGCGCACGGCCTCGAGGTGGCGACCGACGCCTGAGCCGGCCTCTCCCGGCCCCTTCCGCAGGGCGGCAACTCGCGATCCGCACACACACCCTTGAAGATCGGAGAGCCCCGACGCCGGCAACGCGGTTAGGATTCTCTCTCGATGGAATCCGACAGGACGCGCCAGGGATCGAAGGCGAGTCCGGCGGAAGATGCCGGCGGACGTCGCAGCGCATTCGTGTCGGCCGCATCGGAGACCGAGGCGTCATGACCGCCCTCGCGACCGGCCTCGGCCCCATCGACAACGCCCTCGATGCGAAGGTGCTGGTGCTCAATCGCCTCTACGCGGTGATTCGAGTGGTCGATGCCCGCCGCGCGTTCGCCCTGCTCGCCAAGCAGGCGGCCGAGGTCATCGCCCTCGAGAACGGGACCTACCGAAACTACGACTTCGAGACCTGGGCGGATCTGGGATCGCTGCAGCAGGAGTTCGAGGCCGACGACCACGACTGGGTCCGCACCACTCGCGTGGTGATCGCGGTGCCGAAGATCATCCGAGTGCTCGGCTACGACCGCCTTCCGCGGGAGGTCGTCAAGCTCAACCGCAGGAACATCTACGCCCGCGACGGCAGTCGCTGCCAGTACTGCGGCAAGCCGTTCCCGACCCGCGAGTTGACCCTCGATCATGTGGTTCCGCGGGTGCAGGGAGGCGAGAACTCCTGGACCAACCTCGTGTGCGCGTGTGTCCGCTGCAATGCCCGCAAGGGCGGCCGCACCCCGGCGCAGGCGAGCATGAAGCTGATTCGGGCTCCGAAGCGTCCCCGACGCAATCCCGCCATCGCGCTGCGACTCGGCAGTCCTCGCTACCAGTCGTGGAAGGCCTTTCTCGACGAGGCCTACTGGACCGTCGAACTCACCTGAAGAAGGACGGGAGACGCGTGGTCCTGGGCCGGGGGCGGGCCATGGCTGCCCAACCGGCAGACCGCAAGTCGGTCACGTTGGGCGATCCGAATCAGCCGAGGCCGATCGTCGTCGCCGGCCCGCCGGCATCGGAAGTCGGTTCGGGCGTCGCGGAAGGACGCTCGCGTTCGATCGGCGGCGCGGATTCCACCTCCGCGTCGGGCACGACGTCCGGATCCACCTCCGCAGCGTCGGGCTCGATCGAGATCGTGGTGGTGCGACTCCGTCCGTCCGACCACTGCTCCTCGCCATCGACCCTGCGGATCAGCATCGATCCCGGATCGACGGTGAGTCCGATCACCGACGAGGCGTCGCCGGGGCTCTCGCCACCGCTCCGAAGCTCGATCCGAACCATGTCGCGATCGGCGTGGCGAACGGACGCGATGCCGGTCGCTCGGAACACCTCGTCGTCTTCGGG
Organism: Planctomycetota bacterium; assembly: GCA_017859745.1. GTDB lineage: Bacteria > Planctomycetota > Phycisphaerae > Phycisphaerales > SM1A02 > VGXO01. The sequence goes on along the minus strand of JAFMML010000056.1, from coordinate 703 downwards.
CTGGAATTCGCGCAGCGGCTCCTCGAGGAATCGGAGGCGAAGATGCGGCGCCAACGAGAGATCCCGCTCCCGTCGCAAGGCCTCTCGAGCACGGCCGGCCGGATCGTTCGCCCCGGTCGTCGAATCTCCCTCGGCCGTACGACTCGTGGAACTCGCGCCGCTTGCGCCGCTCCACAACCGATCGGCCTCCGTGGCGACCTCGAGACGATCGCCATCGACGCGGCTGCGGGCGGCGACCCGGGTTCGAACGGTCGACCTCTCGTCGCCGTCGGCGGACCCGACCACCTGCTCGAGCAGGAAGCTGTCGGCGTAGTGGATGATCGCCCGGTAGCGTTCTACGAGTTGCTCGAAGAACCGGGTCGCCTCGGGCGAGGGTGGATACGGAGAGGTCGAAGGCCCCAGCGGCGGACCGCCGGCCTGAAGGGTCGCCGTGACTCCAACGAGCGTCGCGACGGACACGCCAACGACCACGCCCGAGAGATCGCAGCATCGGCCGATGCGTCGAAACCCGCCACGAAACGTGACGCTTCGAACGAACCGGCGAAGATCGACGCGACTCGACCGCACGCTCGAACCATACCACCACGGGCGTGCAAACCCACCAGAATTCTCCCCCCGCCGCCGCGAGGACGGTCTCTCGGTCAACTCGCGAAGAGCACCGCGTTCAGGGCGACCACGACGCCGTTGGAGAGGCCGTGGGCGA
>JAFMML010000055.1 GCA_017859745.1 Planctomycetota bacterium | reverse complement strand
GGTCGGCGGCGAAGGAATCGGGCGAGCACACACGGGCGGGGAACGGTGTTCCGGGGATCTTGTCGCACTCGTTATTCGTGCCGGCCGCGACGCAGTTGCCGCATTCACCGGGACGAAGACGACGCAATCCTCCAAGCACGAGAGCGTATCAGTTGTCCGCGACGGGGGCTACGGGATCCGAGGGGGCGGGAATGGATCGGGCACGCACCGGAACGGGATCGGGCATGTTTCGGCCATGGTTCGAGCGTGCTCGGGCCGTATGGGACCTTGCGTCAGGCGTTGCTCGTCGGGACCGTCGCCGCGGGTGTGGTGTCGCGGAGGACGCCCTCGGCGAGATCGCCGCGGAAGAAGGCCCCTGGAAACCGGATCCGCCCGGCGGCTTCCCGAGAGAGATCGCGGGCCCGTCGCAGGTCCGCCGCAAGCGCGGTGACCGCGAGGATTCGGCCTCCCCGGGTCACGATGGAGCCGGGGCCTCCGGAGGGATCCGGGGCGGTTCCGGCATGGAAGACGATCACCTGCTCGCCCGGGCCCGAGGCCGCCTCGGCGTCGGCGATGCCCTCGATGCGGTCACCGGTTCGGGGCGTGCCCGGATAGCCCTCGGCGCAGACGACCGTCGTGACGGCGGCTCTCGGATCGAATCGCACCTCGAGGCCGTCGAGGCCGCCGGTCGCCGTCGCCCACATCAGCTCGAGCAGATCGCTTTCGAGCCGGGCGAGCAGCGGCTCCGTCTCGGGGTCGCCGAAACGGCAGTTGAACTCGAGGACCTTCGGCCCGCCCGGAGTCAGCATCAGTCCGGCGTAGAGCACGCCGCGGTAGGGGATCTCTTCGCGGTTCAGGACGTCGACGATCGCGACCAGCACATCCCGCTCGATCGACGCCAGCAGGTCCTCCGAGACGCCCGGCACCGGGCAGAACGCGCCCATGCCGCCGGTGTTCGGTCCGGTGTCGCCTTCGCCCACCCGCTTGTGGTCGCGGCAGGGATCGAGCACCCAGAGCGTCCGGCCATCGACGAGCGCCATCACGCTCAGCTCCGGCCCGTCGAGCTTCTCCTCGATGACGATCGTGTCACCCGCTTCGCCGAAGACCTTTCGCTCCATGGCGTCGCGCACCGCCTCGACCGCCTCCTCGGCGGTGTCGCACAGCACCACGCCCTTGCCGGCGGCGAGGCCGGCGGCCTTGACCACGCACGGCTCCTCGCGGACTTCGGCGTAGGCGATGGCGGCGTCGAGGTTCGTGAAGGACTTGCCCTCGGCGGTGGGTACCGAGGCGGTCCGCATCATCTGCTTCGCCCAGGCCTTGTCCCACTCCAGACGCGACGCTTCCTTCGACGGACCGAAGACCACGCGATCGCCTTCGGCCAGCACGTCGGCGAACCCGGCGGCCAGCGGCGCCTCGGGCCCGATGACCACCAGGCCGATGCCTTCGCGATCGCACCAGCGATTCAGGCGAAACGCCTCCTTGGTCGAGATCGGCTCGGGGCACACCTTCCCCAATGCGAGCAGGCCCGCGTTGGCGCCCGGCTCGACCCAGAGTTCGCCGAGACGGGGCGACCGTCGGAGTTTCCAGGCGATGGCGTGCTCGCGGCCACCGGTGCCGAGGAGAAGGACGTTGACGCGGTCCGGGCAGGCTGCGGTCATCTGACTTCCGGGGGACGGGTGCGGACCCGACAACCTACCCGCTGGCGCCGTCGAGCGGTGGCCCGAACCGACGGACGGCGCCAAGGCCACGCAGGCGATCGAACGGGGAGTCGCGACCGATCGCTCGGAAGAGTGCGCGAGCTCAGGAGAAGAGCGGCGTCGCCTCGAGATCGTGTGCTTCGGCGACCGGACCGTTGGTGAGGCGGCCGTCGATCGCGTTGACGGCATTGGCGAAATGAGCGTCTCGGCGGGCCAGCGGCTCGACCCCCTCGCGAGCGATCTTGAGCGCCCACGGCAGGGTCACATTGGTCAACGCGATCGTCGAGGTCCGCGCGACTGCCCCGGGCATGTTGCCCACGCAGTAGTGGACCACCCCGTCGACGGTGTAGACCGGATCGCGATGGGTGGTGACCTTTGCGGTCTCGACGCATCCGCCCTGGTCGATGGCGACGTCGACGATGACCGATCCGGGCTGCATGTGTGCGAGGTCCGCACGGCGGACCAGATGCGGCGCCTTCGCGCCGGGGACGAGCACCGCTCCGACCACCAGATCCGCCCACGCGAGGCGTTCGCGAATCGCCTGCGGATCCGAGTAGACCGTGACGACGTTCGCGGGCATGAACTCGTCGAGGCGCCGCAGGCGATCGATGTTGATGTCCATGATCACGACGTCTGCGCCGAGACCTGCCGCCATCCATGCTGCGCAGGTTCCGACGACGCCGCCGCCGAGGACCAGAACGTGCCCCGGGGCCACGCCGGGAACGCCGCCAAGCAGCACTCCGCGGCCGCCGAAGGGGCGCTCGAGGTACTTCGCGCCCTCCTGCACGGAGAGCTTTCCGGCGACTTCGCTCATCGGCGTCAGCAGCGGCAACTGGCCGTGGTTGTCGGTCAGCGTCTCGTAGGCCACGCAGGTCGAGCGTCGGTCGAGGCAGCCCGTGGTGAGGTCGCGATCGGCGGCGAAGTGGAAGTAGGTGAAGAGGATCTGCCCATCGCGCATCTGCGGGATCTCCGCCGGCTGGGGCTCCTTCACCTTGATCACCATGTCGGCCTCGGACCAGACCGCGGCGTCGTCGGGAACGATGGTGGCGCCAGCGGCCTCGTACCGCTCGTCCTCGAAGCCGCTGCCGAGGCCGGCCCCGGACTGGACGATCACCCGATGACCGTCGCGGACGAGCATCTCGGCACCGACCGGTCGCAGGCCGACTCGAAACTCGTCCGTCTTCACTTCGGTGGGTACGCCGACGATCATGGGCATCTCCGTTCGGATCAGGGCGGGGCCAGGGCGTGGAGGGCGCGGCGGCGACCGCCGGACTGCCTCTTCGATGGCGGTGCCGTTTCGGAACTCCGCCCACGAGGGTCGGGATGATATCGAGCGGTTTCGGCGGTGCGCAACGAGCCGGCGAAGCGTGGGTCTCTGCTACATTTCGCGATCCCCCGGGACGTCTTCGTCACGATGTCGTGCGACGACGCCTCCGCGACCCCCGAGCCATCGGAGATGCCGATGTCCCCGACCGAGTGGACCGACCCGACACGCCCAACCGCCCGCGAGGTCCATTCGAGCGGGCCCCTCCTCGGTCGAGGCCTCGCCCTGGCCCTTTTCGCGTCCGGGATCGCGTGGGCCCAGCCGTCGGTGGCCCATGCCGACAATGCGGCCCTGCTACGTCAGCTCAACGCTCCGTTCGGACGCGTCAGCGAGGGCAACAAGAGCTGGCGTCCGCTCTTCGAGGCGTTGGCGAAGGTCACGCCGTCTCCGATGCCGGTCGGTCGGGACTTCAACCAGACCACGGTCTGGCCCGGGATGTCGGATTGGAGTCAGGTCGCGGAGTGGGCGAAGGCCAACACCGCCCTCGGCGACGCGGTGCTCGAGGTCCAGGACCGGTTGATTCTCGGATTGCCCTACGGGAGCGACGCCGTGCCGGCGGAACTCGCCGATGCGGGCCTCGTCACGATGATCTCGGTCACCCCCGAAGCCAGGATCACCGCGTTCCCCTACCTCGACAAGATCGATCTGATGTCCACCTGGATCGCGGCGGAGATGTATCGCCTCGCCGAGGCGGGGTCCTTCGACGATGCGTTCACGCTCGGTCTCGCGGGACTGAAGGTGCTGCGTCAGGTCGCGGACCGACAGATGTTCGCCGAGAAGCGGTTCGCGATGGAGCGGATGTGCGAAGCGCTCTCGTTGCAACGGGACATGTTCTGGCGTTACCTCGACAAGATTCCCGCGACCACCTTCCAGCGTCTGGGCACCAAGGAGTATCCGTTCCTTCGCCCCACCGACAACGAGCGCCTCAAGCGTCTCGAGATGCCCGAGGGCGACCGTCTCGTCGCCGAGGCGATGCTGGGCCTGGGCTTCGACGACAACGGGCAGCCGATCGACGAGCGGTTCGAGGAGATCTTCGCGGAGATCCAGTCTTCGGAGAAGCCGCTGACCCGCTTCGGTGCGGCCAAGCGGTGGCGAGCGATCGCTGCGGTCCACGGCAGCCTCGACGCCTCGACGGAGCGCCTGGAGGACATCTACGACGACTGGTGGCGTCGATGGCGGATGCGCCAGTACGACCCCATGCAGGATCTCGACACCGAGCTCTCCCGCACCAACGAGATCCGCTACGCCGGGGTCGTGCTGTCGATCCTCGACATCCAGTCCCTGTTCCCGCTGCGGAACCGCCTGATCTCGGAGATCAACGGAACGGTCCTCTCCGCGGGCCTCTGCGGCTACAACCGCAGTTTCAACGTCTGGCCGGACCTGCCCGCGAAGTACTACGCGGTGTTCGCTCCGAAGCGATTCGACTTCGATCCGTACGACAAGAACTACGGCGACTTCGTCTACAGCTATCTCGGATCGGATCGGAAGCCGATCGACACGCCGTGGGGCCGGGTCTGGGCGACGGGGTGCGTGCTGTACGCCCTCGGCGACGACCACACCGACGACGGCTTCACCGATCACGATCCCACCGGCGAGACCGGCGACTTCGTGCTGTGGCCGCCGACGCGGGCGCTTGCTCGCGACGAGGGACTCTTGAACTGAATCGAGCCGGAGATCCGGCTCGCGGCCGGTCTTCGACGGAGTAGATCTGTGAGCAGCAACGGCCCGAACGAGGCGAGCGGCAAGGACGACGGGGCGGCGGTGGAGAAGGTCGTGATCGTGGGATCCGGCCCGGCGGGCTGGACCGCGGCGGTCTACGCCGCCCGCGCCAACCTCGATCCCGTGGCGTACATCGGGGTGCCGCGGAGCAATCCGGCTCCGGTGCTTCCGGGCGGCCAGTTGATGCTGACCACCGAGGTGGAGAACTACCCCGGGTTCCCCGACGGCGTGACCGGACCCGAGATGATGTCGCTGTTCCAGAAGCAGGCCGAGCGATTCGGAACCCGCGTGGTCGCCGAGGAGATCGAGTCCTGCGACTTCTCATCCCACCCATTCGTGCTGAAGACCTCCGGCGGCGGCGAGGTCCGCACCCATGCGGTGATCATCGCGACCGGTGCGGTGGCGAACTGGCTGGGCCTCCCCAACGAGCTGCGTCTTGCCCAGACCGGGGGCGGAGTCAGTGCGTGCGCGGTCTGCGACGGCGCCCTTCCCGCGTTCCGCAACCAGCCTCTCGCGGTCGTCGGCGGCGGCGACACCGCGATGGAGGAGGCCGCGTATCTCGCGAAGTTCGGTTCGACGGTCCACATCATCCACCGCCGCGGCGAACTCCGCGCGTCCAAGACGATGCAGGACCGCGTCAAGAGTCTTCCCAACGTCGAGTTCCAGTGGCACTCCCAGGTCGCCGACGTCGTCGGCGAAGAGAAGATCGAGGCGGTGCTGCTCGAGGACGTCCGCAACGGCGAGACTCGACGCCTCGACGTCAAGGGTCTCTTCATCGCGATCGGGCACAGCCCCGCCACCGGGTTTCTCGAAGGCAGCGGCGTGGAACTCGAGGACAACGGCTACGTGCGACTCGCCGACCGCGGCAGTCGCACCAACATCGAGGGCGTGTTCGCCGCGGGCGACGTCGCGGACAGCGTCTACCGTCAGGCGGTGACGGCCGCAGGCATGGGATGCCAGGCGGCGATCGACTGCGAGCGCTGGCTCGCCGAGCGGGGCGTGCACTGATCGGTGTGATCGCGACGGATCGATCCCGCTCCCCGGACTCGAGCGTTCGACCGGCTTGCCCTTCGTCCGGGACTCGTCAGACTGACGTCGTGCCCAACGAAACCTCAACCGGCCGAACGGGCGAAGGCACGGCATCGCTGCGAAGGTGCGGCGCGATGCGTCGTGCGGCGACCGCGGCCCTGGCCCTCTTGGCCGTGGTCGCGACGACTCGTTGCGGTCCGCCGGCGCCGATGGCGGATCCAGCGGCGGTCCTCGGAGATCCTGCGGCGAGTTCGCGCAGGCAGATGCAGGCGATGTACCAGTTGGACGCGACACCCGGCATGCCGGGACACGTCGATGCGCTGCGGCGGGCGATCGCAATGCCCGCGTATGCCCTGGATGTTCGGAAGGCGGCGTTCGAACGCCTGTACGAACTCGACCCCGACGCCCTCGCCGACCAGCTGGCGCTCTCCCTTCCCCGAGATCCCTCCCGTCCCTGGCGGGATTGGGCCTGCCGACGGATCGGTGAACTGAAGTGGCAGGATCCCACTCCGACACTGATCCGCTGCTGGGCGGTTCCGCTTCCGGCCTGGGTCGAACGGGACGCGCCCCGAGTCGAGCCGCAGGCCCTTGCCGCCATCTATGGAGAGGATCGAGTGTCTGCGGTGCTTCTGCGCGAACTCGTCGAGGCGGATCCGATCGTCTCGGCAAACCTGCGGATGCGATGCTGGGAGCTGCTGGTGGGTCTCGGCGAGCAGACCACGCTGCAGACGCTGGTCGAGGAACGCGAGATCGGAACCCGCGATCCGATGCTTCGGGACCTTCGCAGGGTCGCCGCGGCGTTCGGGGTGCTGCCTCGGACCCGCGAGGAGATCCTATGGGCGAGGAGGCTCTGTCGACCTGCCGAGCGAGAGCATTTCGAGGCGGTGCAGGCGGCGTTGGGGCAGCTTCCGGCGGAGATCCGATCGGATCTCCGAATGCGCGACCTCGCGGTGGCGGCGGCGACGGCGGAGACCGCACCCGAGCGTCTCGGCATGGCCCGGGGCGGGCTGCTCGCCTTGCTCGAGATGCGGCTCGAAGGCCGCGAGGCGGGCCGGTTCTCCGCCGATTTCGAGGGCTACGGAGCCGGGGAGCGCGACGAGCGCCTCGGGCGAGCGGCGGACGATCTCGACTGGTCCGATCTTGCCGCGCTGCATCTGGCGCTCGATGCGATGGCCGACGCCGGCGTCCGTGCGGCGCTCTTCGACCTTGCCGAGCGTGATCAGATCGATCGCACCACCGAGTACGGCGGGATGATCGACCTCGACGACTCGGGACGATGGGCGGTGGTGGAGTTCGCCCCTCGTTCCCGCGGCAGCGACGTCCGCTACGAAGGCTCGCCGGCACTGTTCGAAGCGCTCGCAACCGGCGTGTTCCACGTGCACCTGCACGCGCAGAAGTTCGACAACCGCAAGTACGCGGGCCCGCATCTCGGCGATCTGCAACTGGCCGACGCCAGCGGCATCAACGGCCTGGTGCTCGCCTTCGTCGATTCGCAGACGCTCAACCTCGACTGGTACCGCCACGATCGGATGGTGGTGGATCTCGGCGTCGTGCGTCGGGACGGCGGATGACGACCGAGGTGACGCCGTGAGCGTGCTGGTCCTCGCCCTGATCGCGACGGTGGTCCTGCCGCGGCTGTTCGAACCCGTGCCGGAGGGATGGGTCGAATCGTTGTGGGCATCGCCGGACCAGCTCGCGATCGCAGCGGGGGTCCTGCCGCAGGTGTTGGTCGCGATCGCCGCGATCCTCGCGGGTCGGACGGCGGTGCGTCGCTTGAGGCAGGGCCGTGGCGGTGCGCCGCATCGCCTCCGTGTGCAACTGCGATCGCTTCAATGGCTGGCGGTGCTGTCGCAGGCGATCGCGGTGCAGTTCTTCGGATGGCTCGGCGCGGTCCGAGCCGCCGTCGGAGATCTGCCGGGCGCAGACGAACTGCTGGCACTCGTGCCGGCGTTGGCTGCGATCGGGTCATGCTGGTGGGCGGCTCATCCCATGGAGAAGCTGCTGCGCCCGGCGCTGGCGGCACGTCGGAACTATGTGCTGGGGGAGTTCCGCAACCAACTGGCGATCCTCGGAGTGCCGGCGCTGCTCGCGATCGCCACGCTCGAGGCGAGCGACCTGCTTTCATCGCGATTCCTCGACCCGGAGTCGGCGCTGGGCTGGATGGCCCTGCCGGCCGCGATGCTGATCGTGCTGGTGTTCTCGCCGGTCGCGATGATCTCGGTGCTCGACACCACCACGCTCGCCGCGGGCACCGCGCGACGGATCGTCGACGACGTGCTCCGCGACAACGGCCTCTCGTTGCGGCGAGTCCTGATCTGGAAGACCGGCGGGACGCTCCTCAACGGCGCCGTCGTCGGCGTGCTGCACCCGTGGAGGTACCTGCTGCTGACCGATGCGGTGCTGAACCTGATGTCGGTCGAGTCTCTGCGGGCGATCGTGGCCCACGAGGTCGGACACCTTCGGCGCCGGCATCTCCCCTGGCTGGTGGTGGTCGCGGCCGGCATTCTCGGGGCCTCCGTCCTCGCGGCGGAGACGGCGGCGGCCACGATCGCGGAGGCGATGCGGTCCGATTCCGACGACTCCCTGCTCGAGGCGGTCCTCGCGGGCGAAGCCCCGATCTCCTCCCACGATGCCCTCCTCGAGGTCGCCCTTCCGGTGACGGTGGCCATGCTCTTGGCGTTCGTCGGGGTCGGGTGGGTCTCGCGACGGTTCGAGCGGCAAGCCGACACCTTCGCGGTGCAGTACCTGTCGCTGTCCGCGATGTCCGAGGGAGACGGTGTGGTCGGTCCGGAGTCGGCTCCGGTGCGTGCTTCGGCGGTGCTGGCGATGTGCCGGGCGCTCGGTCGCGTGGCCGAACTCAACGGCGTCGAGCCCCGCACGCCGAGCTGGCGACACGGATCGATCCAGTCTCGACAGCGGCACCTTGTCGGCCTGCTCGGTCAGCCGGTTCGAAGGCTTCGGATCGATCGTCAGATCGTCGCCATCAAGATGGCGGGAGTGCTGTTGCTCGCGGCGGTCGTCGCGATCGAGGTCCTCCGAAGCGGAGCGATCTCGTGGGAGGTCGCGCCTGCGGAGAGGTCGCCGTTGTCCTGGTGTCCCCCGCACACGACCACGGCGGGAAGTCTCGATCGGTCGAGGTAGCATTCGCTCGATGACCCGTCAGGCCACGACGACCATCTCCCCGCGCGAGGCCTCCCCGGGGCCGAGACGCGGTCCGAGTGCCGCTTCGCCAAGGGGGCGAGTTCGCTATCGCCGCCTGCATGGTCTCGGCAACGACTACGTCTTCGTGCACCACGCGGATCTGCGCGATCGCGAACCCTCCGAGGTCGCTCGCGTGGTCTCCGATCGTCATCGGGGCGTGGGCGGCGACGGCCTGATCTCGATCGAGACGTGCGTCGCCGATGCGACGGCGGGCGACGGGGCGTGGATTCGCATGCGGATGTGGAATGCCGACGGCAGTCCCGGCGGGATGTGCGGCAACGGCGTCCGGGGCGCGGTGCGGTTCGCCATCGAGGAGGCCTTGATCGAGCCCCGCGACGGGCGATGCGTGGTCGAGATCGGGCGGCGCCGCGTGCCCTGTCGCGTGCTCGAACCGGAGCCGAAGTTCCTCGTCTCGGTGGACATGGGGGCGGCGTCCCTCGCGTGGGACGAGGTGCCGTTTCGGCCGATCTCGGCGCTGCCCGAGCCCGAGTCGCCCGTCCTGCGGAGCCCCGCCGAACTCGCCAGCCTCGGGATCGCCCGATTCGACGAGGTTCGCCAGGCGCTCGTCGAAGCGTGCTCGGGGTGGGCGGTGGCGTCGATGGGGAACCCGCATCTGGTCCTCCTGTCGCCGACGGACTCCGGCTTCGGTTCGACTCCGCTGGCGGCCATCGGTCCGCTGCTCGAGCGGGCGGTCGCGTTTCCGCAACGCACCAACGTGCATCTCGTCCGGGTCGAGCATCGCAGGCGATTCCGGATGCGGACCTGGGAGCGGGGAACCGGGGCGACGCTGGCATGCGGCAGCGGGGCCTGTGCGGCCTTCGCGATCCTCCAGCGCACGGGGGCGATCGAGGAATCGGCGACTGCGGTCCTCGAGGGCGGCGATCTCGCCTTGTCGCGTCTCCAGAGCGGATCCATCGAGATGACCGGCCCGACCGAGTCGTGCTGCGAAGGCGGCATGGATCTCGACGAGCTGATCGCGGCAGCGGGGCGGCGATCGGCCGGGACGTTCGCGATCCCCGTCGACATCGATGCGGTGGAGCAGGGGACCCCATGAACCACATGAACCACGCCAGCGGCGCGCACGAGCGCCTCGAGAACCTGCATCCTCTCGCGCCGCGCATCCTCGCGCACCTTCGAGACCGGGACGACGAGCTTCGGCGGGATCTCGCCGAGTGGGTGGCGATGCCGACCGGTCACGGGCACGCGCCGGGTCTCGAGCGACAGCGCGAGGCGATCGTCTCGAGGCTCGAACGTCTCGGCGGCGAGTCTCGCACCATCCCCGGCGATCCACGTCCGGACTGGCTGCTTCCGGCCGCAGGCGGAGGCGACGGTGTCGTGCCTTCCACCACGGTGGTTGCCCGGCCGGCGTCGGGGCCGCGGGTGCTGTTGGGCGGCCACATCGACACGGTGCACGATCCCGACGGAGCCTTTCGCGAACTCGCGCCGCTCGAGGGGCATCACGCCACCGGGCCCGGCGCGGCGGACATGAAGGGCGGGCTGCTGGTGGCCCTCGCGGCGCTCGAGACCCTCGACGCCCTCGACCTCCCCGTCTCGTGGAGCTTCTTTCTCAACGAGGACGAGGAGACCGGTTCGTTCCACTCCTTCGCGGCCCTCGACTCGCTCGCCCGCGAGCACGACGTCGGCCTGGTGTTCGAGCCGGCTCTGGCCGGCGGGGCGCTCGCCGTCGAGCGGATGGGCGCCGGGCAGTTCCGACTCGAGACGTTCGGCCAGGCGGCCCACGTCGGACGAGAGTTCGCGAGGGGGCGAAGCGCCGTGACGGCGCTGGCACGTTGCCTTGTGGCCGTGGCCGATCTTCCCGACGCCGACAAGGGACGGATCGTCAACGTTGGGCCGATCGAGGGCGGGAAGGCCACGAACATCGTCCCCGACCACGCCGTGGCCTGGGGCAACGTGCGCTTTCGCGACGCCGCCACCGCGACCTGGCTCGGCGAGCGGATCCTCTCGCTCGCCACATCGCCCGACGCCATGCCCCGCGTCGAGGTCGAGTACCTCGCCAACCGACCGGCGAAGCCGGAGACACCGGCGGTGCGACGCCTCGCCGACGAGGCCGTCGCGATCGCGGCGTCGATCGGCGCCGCGCTTCCGCTCGCGGCGACGGGGGGCGTGTGCGACGGCAACATCCTGCAGAATGCGGGTCTCCCCACGATCGACAACCTCGGGGTCCGAGGAGGCAACCTCCATCGCGCCGACGAGTTCGTCGAACTCGACAGCCTCGTGGAGCGTGCGGCGTTGACGGCGATCCTGCTCGCCCGCCTGCAGTCGGGCCGTCTCGACCTCGCCTGAGGCGCCGGTCGATCGGGCCGGATCGCCGGCTTCGCCCCGTCCGGACGGGAGTGGAGGCCCCGTCACCGCCGATAGGATGACGGCGTCGCGACCGGACTTCATGGAAGAAGTCGCGGGCGGCGCCGCCGACTTCGACCGATCCGATCCCCATGACCCAGTCCGACCCGGCCGCCCTCGCGGCGGACCACCTTGCCGGCAATGCCCGCATCGACGAGGCGGTCGCCGCGATCGTCGACGAACTCCGCACCGCGCAGGCCACGCTCGACGGGGCTCGGCCGGCTTCGGCCGCCCTCGCCGAGAGCTACCAGCAGTGGATCGACCGCAACGCCACCGTCCGCGGACGCGGCGCGTGGTACCCCTACGTCGGCAGCGGCGTGGGCCGGGGGCCGCTCGTCGAACTGCTCGACGGCAGCGTCAAGTGGGACATGATCGGCGGCATCGGCGTGCACCTCTTCGGTCACGGCGACCCCGAACTCGTCGAGATCGCGGTGCGTGCGGGCCTGAGCGATCTGCTCATGCAGGGCAACCTGCAGTACAACGGCGACAGCATCGAGTTCGCGGAACTGCTCGTCGCCGAGGCGGCGAAGCGCTCCCGCCTCGCCCATTGCTTCGTGAGCAACTCCGGGTGCATGGTCAACGAGTCGGCGCTCAAGGTCTGCCAGCAGAAGACCGGTGGAGCGCCGCGGATCTTCGCGTTCGCCGGCTGCTTCATGGGCCGCTCGACCACGATGAGCCAGATCGGCGACAACGCCGCCTACCGGCAGGGGGTTCCGCTGAACGCGCTGGTCGACTACCTGCCGTTCTTCGACCCGGCGCTCGGCGAGCGGTCGATCGAGATGGCGCGGTGGCACATGGAGCAGCAGATCCTCCGCTATCCGAAGCAGCACAGCTGCCTCATCGTCGAACTCGTGCAGGGCGAGGGCGGCTTCAACACCGCACCCCGGGAGTTCTTCCTGCCGATCTTCGAGCTGGCCCGCGCGCACGGCATCCCGATCTGGGACGACGAGGTCCAGACCTTCGGGCGCACCGAGACGATGTACGCCTTCGAGCGGCTCGATCTGGGCGAGTTCGTCGACGTCCTGACCCTCGGCAAGATGAGCCAGGCCTGCGCCTGCCTCTTCACCGCCGAGATGAACCCCGGTCCCGGACTGCTCTCGGGCACCTTCTCCGCCTCGACCGCGGCGTTCCGCGTGGGCCGGCGCCTGCTCGAGCGGATGCGGGACGGCGGCCACTATGGGCCCGACGGCGGCAATGCTCGGCTGCATCGGGCATTTCGGGAGGGCATCGCGGCCATCCAGGGTCGCCACCCCGAGTGGTTCCCCACGGTCCCGCTCGAGTTCGGGCGCTCGACGGACGAGGTCGTCGGAGGCATCGGCGGCATGATGCGATTCACGCCGTTCGGCGGCGACAAGGCGAAGGTCATGCGCCTGCTGCACACGATGTTCGAGGAGGGCGTGATCGCCTTCGCCTGCGGCCACGGCCCGTACCACGTTCGATTCCTCCCACCGGTCGGCGTGATGCGGGTGGAGCAGTTCGCGCCGGTCATGGAGATCGTCGAACGTGCGCTGGCCAGAGTGGCGATGGAGCCCGCCGAGACCGCGTGACCGACCGGACCCCTCCGCATGTTCATCATTCGCCCCGCGACCGCCGAGGACCTGCCCACGCTGCTGAAGCTGGCGAGGATGGTCCACTTCATCAACCTGCCCAACGACCGCGACGCCCTCGCGGCGAAGATCGTCCGCAGCCGCCGCAGCTTTGCCGGGGAGTGCGACGACGTCCGCGAGCGCGAGTACATGTTCGTGCTGGAGGATCTCGACAGCGGCAACGTGATCGGCACGAGCGCGATCATCTCCTGCATCTCCTGGCCCGGGCATCCCCACACCTACCTCTCGCTGAAGCGTCGGTCGATGTTCAGCGAGGACCTGCAGACCGGGCAGGTGCACCTGACCCTCGAGTTCGGCACCGACGAGAGCGGCCCGAGCGAACTCGGCGGACTGATCCTCGCGCCGGGCTACCGCGGCCACGCCGAGAAGCTCGGATCGTTCCTGAGCCTCGTGCGCCTGCACTTCCTGGCGCTCCACCGGGAGGCGTTCAGCGACCGCATCCTCGCCGAGCTGATGGGAGCCCTCACTCCGGACAGCCGCAATCTGCTGTGGGAGTATCTCGGACGGCGCTTCATCAACCTCTCCTACACCGAGGCGGACCTCTTCTGCCAGCACTCCAAGGAGTTCATCACGAGTCTCTTTCCGCGCGGGGAGATCTACGCTTCCCTGCTTCCCGCGGAGGCCCGGAACCTGATCGGTCGAGTGGGCGAGGAGACCCGTCCGGCGCGGCGAATGCTCGAGCGGCAGGGCTTCGAGTTCAAGGACCATGTCGACCCCTTCGACGGTGGCCCCTACATCGAGGCTCGACTCGACCGCATCCCGATCGTCGCGGCGACCCGCCGTGGTCGGTGCGGTTTCGCCGACGATGCGGCGCTCGCCGATGCGCCGTGGTGCATGGCGTCCTGCGAGGGCGAGCTCGGTTTCCGCGCCGTGCGGACCCGCGTCGCCGACCACGCCGACCCCGACGGACTCGCCCACATCTCCCCGGCGGCCGCGAAGGCGCTCGGCGCGACCGAAGGCGACCAGATCGGATGGACGCCGGTCTCGGCGAAGCTCGATGTTCCTCCGATCCAAGAGGTTCCGGCATCGTGACGGGCGATCGACCCGCGATCGTGCCCGACACCCTCGGCGAAGCGGGCATCGCCGCGGCGGATCTCGTCGGTGGCCAATGGCGACCGATCGAAGGCGCTGCCCTGCGTTCGCACGATCCGGCACGTCCCGACGAGGTCGTCTGGAGCGGCAGCCCCCGACCCGAACACGTGCAGGACGCGGTCTCGGCGGCGCGGGAGGCGCAGGCGGCCTGGGCGGCGACCCCGATCGAGACCCGCATCGAGCATCTGCGGAGATTCCAGGAACTTGCCAAGGCTCACGCCGAACCGCTCGCGCGGCTCGTCGGACGGGAGATGGGCAAGGTGCTCGCCGAAGCCCGTCTCGAGGCCTCCGCGGTCGCCGGCAAGGTGGACATCACCCTCGAGGACCGCGTGATGGACCGGGTGCGGGGGTTCCGCATCGAGGGACCGACCGACGCGGTCTGCCGCTTCCGGCCCCACGGGGTGATGGCGGTGATCGGTCCGTTCAACTTCCCCGCGCACCTGCCCAACGGCCACATCGTGCCGGCGCTGCTTCTGGGCAACACCGTGGTCTTCAAGCCCAGCGAGAAGACGCCCGCGGTCGGGCAGTTGCTCGTCGATCTGCTGCATCGGGCGGGGTTTCCTCCGGGCGTGGTCAACCTCGTCCACGGCGGCGCGGACGTCGCGGCGGCCCTCGTCGCCCACGACGACCTCGACGGCATCCTCTTCACCGGCAGTTGGCCGGTGGGCCGCCGGATCATGGAGGCGAATCTCGACCGGCCGGGGCGCCTGCTGGCGCTGGAGATGGGCGGATCGAATGCGATGGTGGTGATGCCCTCGGCGGACTTCGATCGGGCGATCGTCGAGGCGGTGCGGGCGTCCTTCGCGACGACCGGCCAGCGCTGCACCTGCACCCGTCGCATCGTCGTCCACGAGTCGATCGCGGACCGATTCACGGCGACGCTTGCGAAGGTCGCCTCGACGGTGCTCGTCGGGCCCTGCGACTCGGAGACCCCGGTCTTCATGGGGCCGCTCGTCTCCGAGGCGTCGCGGACCGCGGCGATCGAGTTCCAGGCGGAGATTGCGAGGCGGGGCGGCCGGGTGGTGGTGCCGGCGTGCCCGCTCGACGGTCCGGGCTTCTTCCTGACGCCGGGCGTCGTCGAGGTCGATCGCTTCACCCGCGAGACCGACGGGGAGGTGTTCGCACCGATCGTGCAGATCGCCGTCGCCCGGGATCTCGACGACGCGATCGAGCAGGCCAACGCCACCGAGTTCGGTCTCGCGTCGGCGATCTTCACCCGCGAGGCGAACGAGTTCGAAGCCTTCCTCGCCCGCAGCCGCGCCGGATGCGTCAACTGGAACGCGGGAACCGCGGGCGCGAGCAGCAAGCTGCCCTTCGGCGGCCTCGGCAAGAGCGGCAACCACCGTCCCGCGGGCGCCTTCTCGGTCGACTATTGCGCGATGCCGATCGCCTCGATGGAGGCCGCGATCGACGCGCCGACCCCCGCGATGCCCGCGGGGATCGGCTTCGATCCGAACCGCAACGTCTGATTCGGCTTGCGGGAGCCGCGACGATGGCCGTAGCGTGGGGCGATGCGGATGCTCCCACGTGTTCTGAGTCGGTCCGTCGTCCTGCTCGGAATCCTGCCGGGAATCGCGTGCGTCTCGGGGGAAGCCTCGCGGCCGGTCGATTCCGAGGCGCCGGTCGAGGCGCCGGTCGAGACGGCTGCCGACGAGTCCCAGCCCCACATCGTGATCGTGCTCGCCGACGACCTCGGCCTCGGCGACCTCTCGTTCATGAACGCCGACGCTCGGACCTCGACGCCGCATCTCGACGCGGTGGCGGCGGCAGGAATCCGGTTCACGGATGCCCACTCGCCGAGCGCGGTGTGCTCGCCCACTCGATACGGCATGCTGACGGGCCGGTACTGCTGGCGCACGTCGCTCAAGCGCGGGGTCCTGTGGACCGACGATCCACTGCTGATCGCATCCGACCGTCCGACGGTCGCCTCGGAACTGCGACGACACGGCTATCACACCGCCTTCGTCGGGAAGTGGCATCTGGGTCTCGGCTCGACGAAGCCCACCGATTGGAGCGGTCCGCTCGATGCCGGCCCGCACACCGTCGGGTTCGAGGAGAGCGTGGGCATTCCCAGTTCGCTCGACATTCCGCCGTACTGCTGGTTCCGCAATGGGCGGGGTGATCCTCCGCCGCTCGGCACGATCGAGGCGTCGTCGCATCGACGGCAGGGGGGAGATGGATTCTGGCGACGAGGGGCGATCGCCGAGGGGTTCGTGCATGCGGAGGTCCTGCCGAGGACGATCGACGAGGCGGTGGCGATCGTCGAGCGTCATGCCCGCGACCGATCCGCGAAGCCGCTCTTCATGCAGGTCTGGCTTCCGGCGCCGCATACGCCGTGGCTGCCGCTCGAGCCGTGGCGAGGATCGAGCGAAGCCGGGTTCTACGGCGACTTCGTGAACCAGGTCGACCACGAGGTGGGTCGACTGCTGGCGTCGATCGAGGCCTGCGGCATGACCGAGGACACGCTGTTCGTCTTCACCAGCGACAACGGCGCCCACTGGCCGGAGACCGACGTCGAGCGCTACGGGCACCTTGCGAACGGCGACGTCCGCGGCCAGAAGGCGGACATCCACGAGGGCGGACATCGGGTGCCCATGCTGGTCCGCTGGCCGCGTCGGATCGACGCCGGCATCGCCCGCGACGAGGTGGTGTGCCTGACCGATCTCTACGCGACGAGCCTCGCGGCCGCCGGGGTCGATCCGCGGCGGAGCGGCGGCGGCGAGGATTCGATCGATCTCCTGCCGCTGCTGATCTCGGGCGAGTCCGGAGGGCTCGCCGCGCGGCCTGGAGTCGTCCACCACAGTGCCGATGGCATGTTCGCGGTGCGGGTCGGCGACTGGAAGCTGATCGAAGGGCTCGGGTCCGGCGGGTTCACTCGGCCGGCACGCCGCGACGCGGCGCCGGGGGAGCCCGATGCGCAGCTCTACGACCTCGTTCGCGATCCGCGCGAGACGCGAAACCTCGCCTCCGAGCGTCCGGACAAGGTCGCCGAACTTCAGGCCGTGCTCGATGAGATCCGAGGTGGACCGCAGCCTTAGGGGGGCGTGGTCTCCATCGAGTCGGCCACCGTCGCCGGTCGCGGGATCGATCGGCCGGTGGCGAGCTCGGTCGAGAGCTTCGCTTGGCTCGCCTCGATCCAGGCGTCGAGTTCGAGCAGGAGCGCCCGCACGATCTCCGGTCGCGCCTCGGCGAGGTCGTTGGTCTCGCCGAGATCTGCCGAAAGGTCGTAGAGCTCGATGCGTGGTCCGTCGTGGAAGTAGAGGAGCTTCCATGGCCCGCGTCGCCACGAGGTGAACGGCTCGATGCCGGGTCCCTTCGCGCCCCACTGGTGCGGCATGTGCCAGGCGAGTCCGCGATCGGCGGAGGGCGGCGCGCCGGCGGCGTCCGCTCGAAGCAGGCCGACCAGCGACGTCGCGTCGACGGTCGAGGCGTGGGCCTCGGGAATCCCGATCGAGGCGCACTCGAGGAGCGTCGGGAAGAGGTCGGTCGTCGTCACCGGCGTCGAGACGCGGCGGCCGTCGGCGTGCAGTCCGGTCGAGGCGGATCCTGCCACCACCATCGGGATGCGCACGCCGCCCTCGTACGCCGAGCCCTTGCCGCTGCGAAGCGGTGCGTTGTGCGTGTGGGGCGTGCCCCCGCGGGCGTGGGCGGAGAGTCCGCCGTTGTCGCTGGCGAAGACGACGATCGTGTTCTCGGCGAGGCCGTGCCGTTCGAGCGCCGCCACGATCGAGCCGAGCGCCGCGTCGACGGTCTCGATCATGGTGGCGTATGCGGCCTCGCGGGGATCGAGATCCTCGTAGTTCGCCGCGTACCGCGGGTTCTTCATGATCGGGGCATGCACCGCGTAGGGGGCGAAGTGCAGGAAGAGCGGTCGCGGGTCGTCGTCGGCCTTCGCGATCTCGCCGACGGCCTTCTGCGCGAGCACCTCGGTCAGATACACGTCCTCGCCGTGGAACGCCTCGAGGCCGGGAACGTCCCAGACGCTCGTCCCGGTCTGGCCCTGGCGCTTCTTCGCCCCGAAGTCGTGGAGGCCGTAGAAGCTGCCCGGTCCGCCGGGACCGTGCCCGGCGATGTTGGTCTCGAAGCCGAGATTGGTCGGATCGGCGCCGGGCGTGCCCACGGCACCGAAGTGGGCCTTGCCGATGTGGACGGTGCGGTAGCCCGCGTCCTGCAGCAGTCTCGGCAGGGTGAGGTCGTCCTCGTCGAGGCCGTTGCTCGTCCAGGCGGGGTTCTTCAGACGTGGGTGCTTCGCGGAGGTGTCGCCGTCCTTGTGGAGCGTCCAGTAGGTGATGCCGGTGCGGGCGGGGTGCCGGCCGGTCAGGAACGAGGTTCGGGTCGGCGAGCAGACCGGGCTTGCGGAGTAGGCGTCGGTGAACACCACGCCGCGTTGGGCGAGCCGCTCGAGATTCGGCGTGCGATAGCGGCGATTGAACTCGGTCGTTTCGGGTCCCATCGGCACCGAGACGTCCTGCCAGCCGAGGTCGTCGACCATGACCACGACGAGGTTGGGCGGCGGGGCAGCGGAGGCGGGAACGAGCGAGGGCGAGAGCGTCGCGACGGCTGCCAGCAGCAGGGACGCACACGTCCCGGAATCGTCGAATGGCGGCCGCATGACGTGGTGGATTCGCATGGCGAGGAACGTGACGGCGAGAGACGTGGACCGGATCACCGGCACCCATGGACCAGGACATGAACGTTGAAGATGCCTCGCCTCAAGATACGGAATGGTGCCGAATCTCGAGGATCCGAATCCGATCGCCACCTTCTGGCATCGATCGCTCACCATTTGTAGTCTTTCAGCAGTCACCCGGGTTCCGGAGGTCGAGACATGTCGCAACGCTGGTACTGCTCGCTGGAGTCGGGCGTTTGGGGGCCTGCCGACGTGGAGCAGGTCGAGGAGATCCTTCGCACCGGCCATCTGCACAAGGCGACTTGGGTTCGTCGCGAGGATGGAGACGAGTGGATCGCGCTGGCGGATGCCGGGCTCTTCCCCGTCGATTCGATTCCCGATCCCCCAGATGCGTCCGACCGCCCCGACGCGCAGGCCACTGGTGTTTCCGGCGACGCGCCGCCCGCCGAGTCCGTGACGCAGGTCGCGGAGACCGTCGCGGCTTCGGGGCGGGCGGCGCTTCGAGGGTCCCGAGCGGCGCTGTCCAAACTCGGCGGTCGGGGACAGCAGGCCCTCGAGGCGATCGACTTCGAACAGCGGAAGAAGCAGGCCCGAGACACCTTCAACCTCTACCGGCTCTTCTGGACCCGGGTGCTCAAGAGCGACTTCAGCGTGGTGCAGGCCACCGCCGACGAGAAGCGGAGACTGACCGCCGGCGCGGATCCGGTGGAGAGCCCTCTGGCCCAGGACTACGCCAGTTGGCGTCGATCCCTGCTGATGATCTGCATCCTGGTGCTGGGCATCAGCACCTTCTTCAACATCACGGACATCTGGGCGATCCTGAGCAGCCGCGACACCCATGTGATCCGAAAGATCCAGACCGCTCTGCTGTTCCTGTTCCAGTTCGGATCGGTGGTGCTCTGCGCGTTGGCGGCGTGGAACTGGGGCGAACTCCGAAGGTCGCGTTCGCTCGCTCGATTCGCCTGGTTGACGCAGTTCGTCGGGCCGTTCCTCGTCTTTCTGGCTCCGCTGAGCCTCTTCATCGACGAGGGACTCGTCCTGTTCCAGCTGGGCCTCGCCGCGGTGGTGACGCTTGCCCCGAAGATCTTCGGCCTGTTCCCGGGTCTGATCCGTTGCAGTCTGACCGTCAAGACGCTGCTTCCCGAGACCAGCGCGCCGGGCTGGCTTGGCATCATCATCGCCCCGTTCTATCTGCTCTTCCTCGCGGTGGGCACGATCGCGGCCATCCAGATGTCGCAATTGATGCTCGGCATCGGCCTGGGCCTGCTGGCGGCCCAGATGGGCGTGGTCGTCTGGCAGGCGAGGTGATTGCTGCACCCCTGCGAGCAGGCGCAGGCCTCGAGCCCTGCAGCCGCCAGGCCGTGCGAGCCCCT
>JAFMML010000109.1 GCA_017859745.1 Planctomycetota bacterium | reverse complement strand
GGCTCGATCACCCTCTACGGTGGTGGCAGCGGCACGATCGCGACCAACGCGACCGTCAACTTCCTGTCCTGGAATGCCGGGACGAGCAGCTACGACGTCGAAACCTCGACGGCGATGGACGGTTCGCTCGCCTTCAACTTCCAGGTCGTCCCGGTGCCGGCTCCGGCCCTGCTCGCGGGCGTCGGCCTCCTCGGTGCGGGCATCGTCCGCCGCCGGATGGCCAGGAACTGAGTCGACTCGGTTCGAACACGATCGCCAACGCGTGATCTCGAGGGGCCGGCCCACCTGGGTCGGCCCCTTCTTCGTTGGCACTGGCGAGCGTGGCGTACGCCTCGTGAAGGTCTCCATGGTCGACGAGATCCGACCGGTACACTCCGCGATCCGATCGCGACGATCTCTTGGAGACGCCATGCAGCAGGACGGGAACGAGCCAAACGACGCCACTCGCATCGAAACCGACGCCATGGGACCGGTGGAGGTTCCCGCCGCGCGGTTGTGGGGGGCGCAGACCCAGCGATCCCTGCATCACTTCCCCTTCGGCGAGCGGATGCCGAGTCCGGTCGTCCACGCCTTCGGCCTCCTGAAGGCCGCGTGCGCCGAGGCCAACGCGTCGTTCGACAAGCTGCCCGCGAAGCTCTGCGCGGCGATCGTCGAGGCCTCGGTGGAGGTGGCGGATGGGCGGCTCGACGACGAGTTCCCGCTGAAGGTCTGGCAGACCGGCTCGGGAACCCAGAGCAACATGAACGTGAACGAGGTCGTGGCCAATCGCGCCATCGATCTCCTCGGCGGGCAGCGAGGTTCGAAGGACCCGGTCCATCCCAACGACCACGTCAACATGAGCCAGTCGAGCAACGACACCTTCCCGACGGCGATGCACATCGCCACGGCGATCGAACTCGAGCGCACCCTGCTGCCGGCGGCGCGTGCCCTGCGAGACGCTCTCGCAGCCAAGGCCGAGGCCTTCGCATCGATCGTGAAGATCGGTCGGACCCACCTTCAGGACGCCGTGCCTCTGACCCTCGGCCAGGTGTTCTCCGGGTACGTCGCCCAACTCGACACCGCCATCGCCGCGATCGAGCACGCTCTTCCGGCGGTTCGGGAACTTGCGATCGGTGGGACCGCGGTCGGAACCGGTCTGAATGCGCCGAAGGGCTTCGGTGAAGCGGTCGCAGCACGACTCGCCGACCGGACCGGCATCGCCTTTCGAAGCGCCCCCAACAAGTTCGCGGCCCTCGCCGGTCACGAGGCGATGGCGGCGGCCCACGGGGCGCTTGCGGTCCTTGCCGGAGCCCTCATGAAGATCGCCAACGACGTGCGATGGCTCGCGAGCGGTCCCCGGTGCGGCATCGGCGAGATCTCGATTCCCGAGAACGAGCCGGGATCGAGCATCATGCCCGGCAAGGTGAACCCGACGCAGTGCGAGAGCATGACCATGGTGTGCGTGCAGGTGCTCGGCAACAACGCGGCCGTCGGATTCGCCTCGAGCCAGGGCAACTTCGAGCTGAACGTCTACAAGCCGGTGATCGCGGCGAACCTGCTGCACTCCACCGAACTGCTCGCCGGGACTTGCCACGCCTTCCGCGAGTTCTGCGTCGAGGGCATCGAGGCGAACGAGGCTCGGATCGCGAAGCTGCTCGGCGAGAGCCTGATGCTCGTGACGGCACTGGCGCCGGAGATCGGCTACGACCGGGCCAGCGAGATCGCCAAGCACGCCCACAAGAAGGACCTGACCCTGCTCGAAGCCTCGCTCGAACTGGGCTACATCGACGAGAAGCGTTTCCACGAGGTCGTGCGTCCCGAACTGATGGTGTGAGTTCGAGCCGATCGGACCTTCGGTCCACCCTTCCGGTGGCAACCCGGCCGGACCGGGACCCTCCATGACCCGCTCCCTTCCCGGAACGTCCCTGTGATCGACTTCACGCTCGAGATTCCCATCGACTCGCTCGAGGTCGCCGTTGCGGCCGCGCCGATGCTGATCGCACGCGACCGCTTCGAGCTCTGCGACGATCTCGCGAGCGAAGGTTGGACGCCGAAGATGGATCTGGTGCGAGCCGTTCGCGAGCAGACGCCCTCCGAGATCGAGGTCGTGGCGATGATCCGTCCGCGGGACACCGATGTTCCGCCGACGCTCGATGTGGCGGGATTCGCCGCCACGCCGACGGTGCTCGACGCCTCGAGGCGCGAGATCGAAGCAGCGGCGGCGGCGGGCGCGAATTCGGTGGCGATCGGTCTGCTGGACTCCTCCGGCGTTGTGGATCTCGACGCATGCGGTCGCCTCGTGGAGACGGCGCGGGCATGCGGTCTCTCGGTCGCCTTCCTGCGGACCTTCGATCTGCTGGTCGATCGCGAGGCCGGCATGCGTGCAGTGCATGAACTCGGATGCCTGCGGGTGGTGACTGCGGGGGTCCTCGGCTGGGACGCCTCGGTCGCCGATCTGCCCGCTCGTCTCGCCGCGCTCGCCGCCGACCGGGGTGTCGCCGAGGCCTGCGCCTCCGATGAGGTGTCACCGGTCGAGATCGTCCCGGGCGGCGGAGTCCGCGCATCCAACGCGACCTCCTTCGCCGCGGTGTCGCCGCACCTGCATGCGTCCTGCCGTCGCAACGGCGTCTTTTCGCTGGAGGAACTGGACGCTCTGATCTCGCTCCGTCGAGCCTGACCGAGGGGGACGGCGACCACCGCCACCCGCTTCGGTCGGCCTCTCGGGGCGGGCGCCCCGGCACTGCGAACTCGAATGGAAGTCGTCGTCGAGCCCTCGTCCCGGCGATCCACCTTCCAACGACAACGCCCGCCGATGACGGCGGGCGTTGCGAATGGGGTTTGGCGGATGACGACTTGGGGGCGAATCAGCGCTTCGAGAACTGGAAGCGGCGACGGGCACCGGCCTGGCCGTACTTCTTTCGCTCGACCTCGCGGGCGTCCCGGGTGAGGAAGCCGTTCTCACGGAGGATCGGCTCGAGGCTGCTGTCGTAGTCGAGGAGGGCTCGTCCGAGACCGAGGACGATCGCCCCGGTCTGTCCGGTGAAACCGCCGCCGATGACGCTGGCTCGAACGTCGACCTTGCCCGCGGTGCCGGTCTTCTCGAGCACCGCCATGATCGAGTTGCGATCCCGCTCCTCGGCGAAGAAGTCGGCCATCTTCTTCTTCTTGACCATGAACTCGCCGTTGCCTGGCTTGACGCGCACTCTCGCAATGGCGGTCTTCCGGCGGCCGGTGCCCCAGAACCATCCGGCCGAGTCGGGGCCACGGGGGACGCGACGCTGCATCGCTGCGGGAGCCGGGGTCTCGTCGGTCACGGCGACGACGTCGGAGTTTGAGGAATCGATCGAACTCATCGGAGTGCTCCAGGGCCCGTGCAACGGGCGTCGGTGGATCGAGGGGAACGCCGGGCGGAAGCCCCGCGGCCTCGCAGAGTCGGGCGGGCGGAACGGCGTCGGCCGATCCGCATCATGGTCGTTCGGATCACTTCGCCGCGGCGAGCGCCTTTGGCGCGGCGTCGAGCGGGAGCAGCGTGCGATCGCCGAAAGCGTGCTCGGTGCCGGCGACGAGATGCAGACGCAGGATCATCTTGCGCCCCAGCGGCCCCCGCGGAAGCATCCTGATGATCGCGGCCCTGACGACGTCCTCGGGACGCTTCGCCATGACCTCGCGATAGGTGCGGACCCGCAGGCCGCCCGGGTAGCGGGAGTAGTTCTGAAGCGTCTTGGTGTCGAACTTCGACCCCGTCATCACGACCTTCGCACAGTTGGTCACCACGACGGCATCGCCGCAGAGCACGTGCGGGGTGTACTCGGGCCGATGCTTGCCCATCAGCACCGTCGCGACCTCGGTGGCGAGGCGGCCGAGCACCTTGCCCTCGGCGTCGACGTGTCGCCACGAAAGCGGGACCTGACCGGGCTTGGCGTGAAACGTCTGGCGGGGCATCGGGTACGACTCCAAGATCGAGGACGAGGCGTCGGATGGGGAACCGGTTCCGGCGGCGAGCCGCCGGTCTCGGGGACTTGGGTCCGACGAACGGCGAATCGCCCAAGATATGAACCGGCCGGGCGGTGTCAAGGATCCGCTCGGGTCTCTCCGGGACACCCCCAGGGCCCTCGAGGACGTTCGAGGGCCTCCTCCGGGGGATCTCTATCGTTGGGGGCAGGTGGCCCGAAGTCCCAGCTCCGGCCCAGCCGATCGCCCTTCTGAGAGGCCTCCCATGAGTCCGACGCCCGCCGAAACCAACCAACCGACCGAGACGCCGCAGGTCGCAACGCACCGATCCCACGGTTCTCTGGGGGTGTTGGTGGGCGGTTGGGCGGTGATCCTGGGGATCTGTGCCTTCGCCATGGGTCTGTTTGGAGCGGACCCTGAAGTCGGCGTATCGGCCGAGGCGGGTGACCGCGAGGCGCCGATCGGCGTCGCCGAGGAGATGTCGGGCCGGATGAGCCTCGCGCTGGCCGGCATGATGCCGGAGGACCAGCGGGACATGGTCGTCGAGATGAGTGGCCTGCTCGGCGGGGGATTCTCCTCTGCCATGGAGGTCGGCCCTCGTCGTCGGCTCGCTTCGGCCGTCCTCGAAGCGGAGGTCAACTCCCCGGCGGCCGCCCTGAACCGGATGCCGGAGACGCTGGACGAGACCGACTCGGGCGCACTCGAAGCCGCCCGCGTCTGGATGACCGGCGCTCTCGAGGCCATGCGGGACGGTCGGGACGTTCCGGTTCCATCGACGGAGGTCGAAGCCACGCTCAGGGATGAACTGGGATGGTTCGGAGACGTCGCCGCCGACTGGGTCATGCCGCCTTGGGCGCCCAGCCGGAAGGCCCGCGCGGTGGCGGCGGAGAGAACCCTGCTGGCACTGGGCGTGTTCGCCGCCTGGTTTGCGCTGATGGGACTGGTCGGGCTGGGCACCGGTCTGGTGCTGGTGGTGCTGATGGCGTTGGGTCGAGTCCGGGCCCGAGTGGTCTCTCGGGACTGCGGTGGGCCGTTCGGGACCGTCTATCTCGAGACCTTCGTCATCTGGATGCTGGTCTTCTTCGGAGGACAGGTGCTGCTCTCGGTCCTGAGTGCGGAGGTCGGCATGCTCGGGCCCGCGGCACTCTTCATCGCGTCGTTGGGTGCGTTGGGTTGGCCGGTGCTGCGGGGGCTTGCGCCGGGCCAGGTCGCCGAGGACGTCGGCTTGAGGTGGGGGCGATGGTGGACTTCGCCGCTTGCGGGCCTTGGCACCTACGCCTTGGGACTGCCCTTGATCGTGTGTGGTCTTCTGCTGGCCGTCGTCGTCGCGCAGTTGCTGCCGGGTGCGGCGCCGC
>JAFMML010000054.1 GCA_017859745.1 Planctomycetota bacterium | reverse complement strand
GTTCTCGCTCGAGTCCGAGGCCGCGGGGATCAACGCGGTCTACGAGCGGGTGTGGCGATCAAGTCGGTGATCGCTCCGTCCGGGGAATCACCCCCAGCGCGAGAGCAGCAGCGCGAGATCGGCCGATTCGACGATCCCGCTGCCGTCGAGATCGGCGACGTGGTCCGTCTCGCCCCACGCCGACAGCATCAGCGAAAGATCCCCGGCGTCCACGGCACCACTGCCGTCGAGATCGCCGAAGGTCGCGCAGCCATCCACCATGCCGTCCCCGTCGAGGTCGGCATCGAGTGCCTCGAGGTCGAGTCGATCGAGGGCGGCATCGAGAGCGTCTGGAAGTCCGTTCGCATCGGCGTCTTCGGCGTTCGGCCAGACCACAGCTGCGGTGCGAGCGGTGGCGCCGGCATCCGGCGTCGGCGTCAGATCGATCCATCGCGCCTCTTGATCCAGAGCCGCGGCCGCGGGAATGCTCGGCCCCGCCATCGGCCGGGCAGGGGCCCAGTGGGGCGACTCCACCGGGGTCCCGTCGCTGCGCCGCCAATCCGACGGCTTCCCGGCAGACGCGGCCTCGCGCGTGGCGTCGATCCAGGGACCATCGCAGGGACCGATCCCGAGACTCGGCAGTCGTCGCAGGCAACGCCATCGATGTCGATCCTCGGGACTCGACGGGGCGGCCAGCACGGCGCCGATCCGGCTTGCGAACATCGCCGCCTCGGCCTGCGAGCACGGATGGTCCCATACCGCGATGGCGATGGTGGTCGCTCCGCTCGTTTCCCCCGGCATGACGGCGATCAGGCTGGGACCGTCGGCTCCGTGGGCGACGGCGGAAAGGATTCCCGCCGACAGCGCCAGAGGTGCCCCGACCGAAGTCGACGTTCGAAACGACGTCGGCCGGACGCGCCGGCGCGGAGACGACGATTCCTCGGATCCCGGCCAATGCCACATGAAGAGCGACTCCTCGAAGTCCGCCAGCATAGGTCCGACAGCGATCCCGCGTCGCCGGCGGAGGCTTGCATTCTCCGGTCTTCGAGGCACCATGGTTCCTGCGCGGGGGAAGCCGCAGTGCGGACGCCGCAGGGAAGGGGCAACGGGGTCTGATCGATGCGAGGGGATGTCAACCACGAGCAGGCCGGGCGACGATCGTTCTTGCGGACGGCTGCCGCCCTCGCCGTCGCGGGGTTCTGGCGGGAGACCAGGGCCACGCCCCCGTGCTCGGTGCCTCCGACGGAGGGCGATCTCGATCGCCTGCGTCGGGCCATCGGAGGCGACGTCGTCTATCCGAGCGACCGAAGCTATGACGCGCTTCGGCTGATCTACGAACGCCGATTCCAGTACCAGCCGTTGGCGATCGTTCGCCCCACCTCCTCGGCCGACGTCGCGTACGCGATCGACTGGGCCCGAAATCGCGGCATGGTCATCACGCCGAGGTCGGGGGGGCACAGCTACATCGGTGCCGGCTGCAGCGATGGCATCGTGATCGACCTTGGCCTGCTCGACGGGATCGAAGCGGTCGACGAGGACGGTCTTGCTCGAATCGGGGCAGGCGCACAGCTGGGCGCGCTCGAGCGCGGACTGCACTGCCAGGCCGATCGCCGCCTGCCGTCCGGAACCTGCCCGACGGTCGGCATCGGGGGAATCGCCCTCGGAGGCGGGCATGGATACGTGACCCGGAGGCATGGGCTGACTTGCGATCGCCTCCGCGAGGCGACGGTGGTCATGGCGGATGGTCGTGTCGTGAAGACGTCCGCCGACCGCGAGAGGGATCTCTTCTGGGCCCTTCGAGGTGGAGGAGGCGGTCTCGGCATCGTCACCGAGATGCGTTTCGAGACGGTGCCGTCGACGCAGCTCTCGCTGGCACGCATCGAGGTCGAGGCGGACGCGTTCATCGACGGATTCGAGGCGTTCGAGTCGGTGTCGCTGGCACCGCCGTCGAACGAAGTGTCCTTCTTCGCTTCGATCGACAACGGCGATCCCGACGCGGATCTCCGATTCAGAATCAGCGTGGTGGTGCCGGACGAGCCGTCAGCGGCCTCGGCGTTGCTCGAGTCCCTGCTGCCCTCCGGCCTGCCGACGCGTGGTGCCGAGGCGTTCGAGATCCCGTTGCCCTCCTGCAACGCGAGCGACGCGGCCGGAGGAGAGTGGGCCCGGCGCAAGTCCGCGATGCCGAGGATGCCGATCGGTCCGGACGGTGCGGAGGTGATGCGAACGTGGTTCGCCGCACGACGACGCGATCCATCGCTTCCCCAGTCGGATCCGGCTCGGATCGCCTTCAACGGCTATGGCGGAGCGGTGGCGCTCGTTCCGCGCGATGCCACGGCGTTTCCCCATCGCGACGCGCTCTACAGCGTCCAGATGTCGACGGTGTGGAACGCTTCGTCGAGTCCACAGACCGTCACCGCGAACGCGGACTGGATCCGCGGGCTGGAAAGGGAACTCCGCCCCCACCTTGGACCTGGCTGCTACTACAACTACGCCGACGAGGATCTCGAGGACTGGGCGCACGCCTACTGGCTCGAGAATCTGCCGCGCCTGCGATCCGTGAAGCGGGCCGTCGATCCATTCGGAGTGCTTCGGGGGCGACAGTGGGTGGTCGGATAGCCGGCGGGGGGATCTGTGCCGCTCCGTTCACGCCACCGGCTCGAGCCTGGTGACCCTGCCGATCGGGACCCATTCGGCGACGAGGATCGATCCATCGGCGAGGAACGTGGCATCGTGCGGATGCACGAAGCGACCGGGGATGAAGTCGCGGCGGGCCGCCCCTCGCAGGTTGGTGGGGGCGCCGTCGCCGAGTTGGGCCACCACCTTCCCATCCGTGTCGACCAGTGTGACCACGCTCGACAGGTCCGGCACCAGCAGCAGGTCGCCACGGGTCTTGAAGTGGCAGGGCTGCCGCATGCCGTCGGTCTGGAATCGCACATGCTTGCCATCGAGGTCGAACCACTGGATCCGCCGGTTGGCCCGGTCGGCCACCGCAAGCAGCGGCTCCGCACCTCGCTCGTCCATCCAGAGTCCGTGCGGCTGCGAGACCTGACCCTCGCCCGAGCCGGGCCCCGCGACGATCGACTTCCACTGCCCGTCCTTGGTGTAGCGATGTACGAAGCTGCGGCCGTAACCATCTCCCACGAAGAGGTCGCCGTCGGGGGCGAAGGCGACGTTGGTGGGGTTCCAGGATTCCGGCGCGGTGTAGATGCGGGCGCCATCGAAGGTCGCCTCGATCGGCGCGCCGACCTCCCAGAGCAGCGCGCCGTCCAGGGTGGTCTTGGCGAGGCGCCTTCGGTTGACGTCGCAGTGGTAGAGGTACTCGACACCGTTCTCCTCCCGAACATCCAGACCGTGCCCGCCGCCCTTGAAGCGACTGCCGAAGCTCCGCTTGAACGAACCGTCGGGGCCGAAGACGTAGATCGCGTCGGCCTTGCTCGCACCGGCGCCGACGGTGTGGGAGATGTGGATGTCGCCGGACCGGTCCTGACACACGCCGTGGGTGTCGCCCCACGCGAGACCATCGGGCGGCATCAGCCAGTCGTGCTGCACGCGATAGCGGTGATCGCCCGTTCCGGTGACGACATCGCCTTCGGCGAGGGCCTGAAGGTAGGCGTTGGCGCGGGATCCAAGTGCGGCGGTCGCGGCAGCGGCGCCGATGGTCGCGGTTCGTCTGATGAAGCACCGGCGGTCGGTGGGGCGTCGGGAGTCGAGCTCGGTCATGTCGTGTTCCTGGTGCGGCGCGTCTCGAGTGAGAACCATGCCGAATCAGCGTAGCCTGAGGCGTTCACCTCAGCGCGGTCTCCGCCGGATCGGGTGCCGGGAGTCGGCGGGAACGCGCCCGGCTTCATGGTGCTTGCCGGATGGTGCTTGCCGGATGGTGCTTGCCGGCGGTGTGCTGGCCGATTCGATTGGGGCGAACACCCATCGAATGCGTTGCGGCATCGCGAGGTTTCGGGGCTAGGTTTCACTCCGAAGGCGACGTCGTGTTCGCCTGCGTTGGAAGACTCCGAAACGCGGCGACGGACCGCGCGAGCGAGTCGTCGAGACCGCCGGTCGAGCCCGCACTCGATCTGCATTCGAAGGGACTTCGAACCTCATGGCACTCCTCAGGGCACTCCCCAGGGCACTCCCCAGGGCACTCATGGCAACGGCACGTCGGCGTGCGACCGCATCCGAATCCATCTCTCGACTCGCCTCGCCGCGGCGCGCCGCCTCCGCCGCGGTGTTGGTGGCGTCGGCGGCCTCGGCGTCCGCGGCGAACTTCGTCGAGTGGCAGTTGGACTCGTACTCGGTTCAGGTCGACGGACAGATCTATTCGGTGGTCGACGTCTACGCGGCGTTCGACGGCGGCACCGCGACGGTGCTGAACGTCTTCAACGCGCAGGTGTCCAACACCGGCGGAACGCCGTTCCACCATGCCGACAGTTCGACGCTGTCGGGTCTCGCCGGCCACTGGAACGTGACGCAGACGCTGAATCTGCCGACGCTCGGCATCGTGCCGTCGATCGACTCGTTCGTCCTGGTGGGCGGGGTGCCGGGTGCCAGCGGCAACAGCACGGCGCTCGATCCGAACTTCTCGCCCAGCGACGCTCCGGTTCCGCCCGACGACGCGGGCTGGTTCAACTCCAATCCGACCAATCTCCAGGGGCAGGTGAACGGCTCGACCCTGCAGACCCACGTGGCTCGATTCGTGATCGAGGGCGCCGTCGCCGGCGAGAGCCTCTCCTTCGCGGCGAACATGGGCTACAACCAGGGCCTCGGGACCGATGCGCAGTTCGCCTACCCCGATCCCCTCGGCAGCGGTCCGCCGACGGTGGTCTCCTACGCCTGCGCCGACAGCGATGGCGACGGGGTCGACGACTGCAGCGACAACTGCCCCGGCACCGCCAACGCCAGTCAGGCCGACGCCGATGGCGACGGCGTCGGTGACGCCTGCGACGGGTGTCCGACCGATCCGAACAAGACCTCGCCCGGCACCTGCGGATGCGGGGTGGCGGACACCGACAGCGACGGCGACGGTACGCCCGACTGCAACGACGGATGCCCGACGGATCCGAACAAGACCTCGCCGGGCGTCTGCGGCTGCGGCGTGGCGGACACCGACAGCGACGGCGACGGCACGCCCGACTGCAACGACGGTTGCCCGACCGATCCGAACAAGACCTCGCCCGGCGCCTGCGGCTGCGGCGCCGCGGACACCGACAGCGATCTGGACGGGACGCCCGACTGCAACGACGGCTGCCCGAGCGATCCGAACAAGACCGCCCCCGGCGTGTGCGGATGCGGCGTCGACGACTCGGCCGCCCAGACCTGGTACCCCGATTCCGACGGCGACGGCTACGGCAACGCCGCGAGCGGCGGAACCGTGGCCTGCGAACAGCCGGCGGGCTGGGTGCTCGACAACACCGACTGCGACGACGCCGACGCATCGGTCAACCCCGCGTCGGAGGAGATCTGCGACAACGCGATCGACGAGAACTGCAACGGCGACCTGACCGACTGCGCCGCCGTGGACTTCGTCGGCTTCGTCGGCGAGGCGTCCGCGATCGCGATCGACGGCGTCCGCTACGCGGTGATCGAGATCTTCGCGGAGTTCGATCCGACGTCGGTGGAGGTCGTCAACGTCTACGGAAGCTCGATCTCGAACTCCGGCGGTGCGGCCTTCGTCCAGAACGACTTCGCGGGCGGATCCTGGTCGCCGGTGTTCACCGATCCGGCGACCGCGTGGGCCGACAGCTTCGTGACCATCGGTGGCGATCCCGGCCCGGCATCCGGCAACACCACGACCCTCGATCCCACCTTCGGCGACGGGACCGCTGCGGTGCCGCCCGCCGGCGCGGGCTGGTACAACTCGAACCCCGCGAACCTGCAGGGACTCAGCAACCTCTCGACCGGGCGGGTGTTCGTCGGCCGGTTCGTCATCGAGCAACTGCTCGTGGAGGAGTCGCTGAGCTTCGCCGGCTCGATCAGTTTCGCCGAGTATCCCGACGGCGACACCCAGCAGGAGTCATCCACCGTCATCGTCGAGTACCCCATCATCGACTGCCCATCGGACATCAACGCCGACGGCATCATCGACGGTGCAGACCTCGGCACCATGCTGCTGGACTGGGGCAGCAGCAGTCAGACGTCCGATCTCGACGGCAGCGGCGTCGTGGACGGCGCGGACCTCGGCATCCTGCTGCTGGACTGGGGCGGCTGCGTCTGATCGCTGCCCCCGCGGGCGGGACCGCCCGCAACAACCTCGACCCCGGACGACTGGACCCGGCGTTCGCTTCGGCGGACCCGGGTCCGGTCATTGGCGGGGCGGGGCGGAGCGTCCTCGCCCGTCGCCTGGCCGTACGGTCCCGGGGTCGATGCGGAACCGGAATCGGGTGGCATCGGGCGGCATCGGGTGGCATCGGGCGGCATCGTGGATGTCCGGTCTTCGACGGGGGGCAGGCGAATGTCGACGGTTCCGTCGGCTCTCGACGGAGGGGGGCGTCGGCGGCACCTCGAGTTCCCCGGGTCGTGAAGCGATGGCGCGAACGTCGAGATCGGAGGCCTCGTGTCGTTGCGGTCGGGGATCCCGAAGGCTATTCTCTCGCGTCCGGCAGCCGCCGGGACCTCACGGGCCATTGGCGCAGTTGGCTAGCGCGCTTGTATGACACACAAGAGGTCACTGGTTCAAGTCCAGTATGGCCCATCCTCTTGTCCCGCAACGGTTTGCAGTTCGTCTGCAAAGTGCGGAACAGAACGGAAGTTGCGAGCAGAACCCCCACTCGGGGGTTCTGTTCGTTTCCACCCATTGCATGCAGGGTGCGCGCCGCTTTGCGCGCCGCTTTCGCCGGCGGGGGTCGCGGCCCTCCGGTAGTGGTCCTTCTCCTCGTGGATGGAGCACCCTCAGCGGTGGTGGGGCGTGCCGTCCACACACCGATCACGCCTGCTCACCGATCGCGGCTGTTCGAGTTGCACGGTTGGTTCGTAGTTGGGCTCGACGAAGCGCGGATGGAGCGACAGGAGACCAGACTTCGGCGGAGTTCAGGCCTCGTGGCTCGGCCGCATGCGGAATCTCTGGATCGCGGGGCTCGACTCGCGGCCGACGGATGTCGAGGCTCAACTCGTGGCGACGTTGCTGTGCTCGAATGCCGCGAGGCAGCGTTCGATCCGTCGCAGGCAGGAGGTCCGGCCGAGCATCTCCAGCGTGTCGAAGATCGGTGGACTGACGGTGCCACCGCTGACCGCGACCCGCAGCGGTTGGGCGACCTTGCCGATGTTGCCGAGTTCCCGTTCCGCGACGAACGTCTCAAGCACCCTCTCGAGCGTCGCGACGTTCCACGCGTGCTCGTCGATCGCCTGCAGTGCCGGTACGCAGGCAGCGAGGTTCGCGAGGCCGTTCGGCTCGCCCTTGCGCAGCGCCTTGTCGATGGCCTTGTCCGGCGGCCACGAGATCGACTCGTCGTCGGCGACGAGGAAGGCGTTGCCGACGTAGGGCTCGTCGAGGGTCTTGCTGCGGGCGTGGCTCGCGGCGGCGAGCGCCGCCATGCGCTCTTCGCCGAGGCGAGCGATGAACCCCGGGTGGTACCGCCGACCGTGGTCGAGCAGACGCGCGAGGAAGGTCGCCTCGTCCATCTGCTGAATCGCGTCGAGGTTGAAGGCGAGCAGCTTGGCTCGGTCGAAGCGGGCCGGCGTCTTCACCACGCGGTCGAGGGCGAACCGTTGGCACAGGAACGCGAGGTCGAACTTCTCGAGATCGTCGCCCGGGCTCCAGCCGTTGAGGGCGAGGAAGTTGACGAGGACCTCGGGCAGATAGCCCGATCGCCTGAAGTCCTCGACGTCGATCTCGGGGAGGGCCACACCGAGCGCCGCGGCCATCGCCGTCGCCGCCTCGCCGGGCAGTTGCACGGTCTTGTCGCCGAGCCAGCGGGCGTAGGCCTTCTCGTCGACGATCGGGGATCCGTCGGGGCCATCGGGCGACTTCTCGAGGCCCGCGGTCTTCGCGGCCTCCCTGAGCGCCTTGTCCTTGTCCCGCTTGCTCATCTTGCTGCCGTCGGGATTGAAGATGATCGGCAGGTGGGCGTAGGTCGGATGCGGCAGGCCCAGCGCCTCCTGCAGCAGCAGATGCTTGGCGGTGTTGTTGAAGTGCTCCTGGGCCCGCAGCACATGGGTGACCTGCATCGCCGCGTCGTCGAGGACCACCGCGAAGTGGTAGGTCGGAAAGCCGTCCGCCTTGCGGATCACGAAGTCGTCGACCTCGCCCGCCGGGAGGGTCGCCTCGCCGAGGATCTCGTCGCGAATGACGATGTCCCGCTGCGGGCTTGCGAACCGAACCACGCAGGGACGGCCCTCGGCGCGAAGTCGTTCCCGATCCGCATCCGAGAGGGCCCGCGCCGCAGCACCGTCGTAGCGAAACGCCCGCTTCTCGGCCCGGGCGGCCTGCCGGGCCGCGTCGAGTTCTTCCGGGGTGTCGAAGGCGAGGTAGGCCTTGCCCTCGGCGATCAGCCGATCGATCGCGGCGTCGTAGGTCGCGAGACGCTCCGACTGGAAGTACGGCCCATGCTCGCCACCGCCCACGGACCGTCCGTCCTGGCAGGTGAAGACCGGTCCCTCGTCCCAGTGGAGACCCAGCCAGTCGAGATCGGCGAGGAAGCCCAGCCCCGCCGCCTCGGAGGACCGCTTCTGGTCGGTGTCCTCGATGCGGAGGACGAATCGGCCGTCGTGCCCCTTCGCGAAGGCGTAGCAGAAGAGGGCCGTCCGAGCCCCGCCGACATGGAGGTTGCCGGAGGGACTTGGGGCGAATCGGGTGACGGTGGTGCGATCGGCGACGTGACTCATGACGCGGAGGGTATCGCCCTCCGCGGCCGACCGAGATCAGCGGAGGGCGCGAAGGCGACCGACATCGCCCGAGGAGGGCCGGGTCTCTTCGAGCATCGCCTCGATCCGGCCGGGACCGGCCATGCCCAGAGCGGTGTCGGGATCGCTCGCCAGCGCCCTGACGATCGCCTGCCCCTCGCCGCGGCGCTCGGGCGCGAGTCGCTCCACCCACGAGGCCCAAGACTCGCGACGAGGGTCGCCGACGGGGGCGTTCCACGCGAGCGCCCGGTTCGTCACCGCCTCGCGAAGTTCGGAGGGGAACCAACGCCGGTAGGCGGGTTCGGTGGCGAGCGTCTGGAGGGCGGCGATCCGGAGGTGCGACTCCGACGCGTCGAGGTCGGCGAGAAGTTCGGTGGTGGCGGCCCGGCAGGTGTCCTCGTCCATGAGCAGCATGACCCGCCTGGCCTCGTCGGATCGTGATCCGTCGGACTCGGCGAGTCGTCGCCACTGCGTCTCGGAGATGCCCTGGTAGGTCCAGGTCTCGACGTCGTCGCACGCGACGGGAAGCACCATCAGAACGCCGATGGCGAGACCAGCGAGGCCGGCGACAGAGGCGGAACGCGCCAACGGAGTCCTCGCCGGGACGGCGAGGCGTCGAGAGAGCGTCTCGGGAGATCGATTCAGGCGATTCAAGTGCGGACTCCTTTCCGCGGGCATCCTTCTTCCCGCAGTGCCGCCGGGAACTTCTCCCTGCGGTGCCGGTAGTCTGCCCCATCCCGGCAGTCGGCCGGTCCGGGCATCCACCCCAACCGTCGCCGATCCCGCGTCCGGAGCCGTGTGGCGTCGGGGTGAAGACCCCAATGGCGTGATCGGGCCGGAGTTCATCGAGGCGACCGCGTCGCGACGCCCGTCGGCGCAGTCGTCTCGACGCCGACGCCGCCTACCCGTCGTGCTACGGCGCCGGACCGACGAACTCCCGAAGGTGCATGACACCTCGGCCTCGGGGGATGCGGATCAGGGGGTGCAGAAGAGATCGGCAAGCTCGACGCACGCCTGATCCCACGCCACCGAACAGCAGGTCGCGTCGAGCAGGCATACGAACTCGCAGCAGTCCGCGTCGTCGCAGTAGGGCGTGTCGTGCGGCTCGTCGCAGGGCTCGGTCCCCGGCTCGCCGCAGGCGAGCCCGCTGTCGCAGACCTCGCACTCCTCGATCGCCAGCAGGGCGCAGGTCAGGTCCCAGGCGCCCTCGCAGCAGAACGGATCGAGATCGCAGACCGCGTCGCAGCAATCCTCGTCGCTGCAGTTGGGCGTCCCGTTGGGCTTGCAGCAGCCGCCGGCCTCCGGTTCGCCGCATTGCGGGATCGGGCAGGGGCCGAAGCAGGGGTCGCCGGGGTTGCCGAGCTGCCGGGCGGTCGCGGCGCAGAACTCGTCCCACTGGCCTTCGCAACAGAACGGATCGATCTGGCAGACCGCGTCGCAGCATTCGCCGTCGTTGCAGAAGGGTGCGAACCTCGGCGTGCAGCAGCTGCCGGCGCAGGGGTCGCCGCACTCGGCCTGGCAGTCCTGGCATTGCGGGGTGTCCCGGGCGATCTGCACGCACGTCAGATCCCAGGCGAAGTCGCAGCAGACCGGATCGACCTTGCAGACCTCCTCGCAGCAGTCGCCGTCGCGGCAGCGGGGGGTGCCGTTGGCCACGCAGCAGTCGCCGGTCTCGAAGTCGCCACACTCCGGCGCGGTGCAGATCTTCACGGCCTGCTCGACGCAGACGTCGTCCCAGGTGGCCTCGCAGCAGACCGGGTCGACCTTGCACACCGCTGCACAGCACACCGGATCGTCGCAGCCCGCCGTCGGATGCACGCCGAAGCAGCTGCCGGCCGAGGGGAGACCGCAGCCGCCGGTGCAGCGGTCGATGGCCAACTCGACGCAGAGCACGTCCCAGCTGCTGGAACAGCAGACCGGATCCACGGCGCAGACCGCTTCGCAGCAGAACGGATCGTCGCAGTAGGGCGTGTCGTGGGGCAGCAGGCAGCTGCCGGCGCAGTTGTCGCCGCAGCCGGGGCCGTTGCAGCAGACGGCCCGGGCGAGGGTCACGCAGCTCTCGTCCCACGCGACCTCGCAGCAGGCGGGGTCGTAGCGGCACACCGCCGAGCAGCAGCTCTTGTCGCTGCAGCCGGGCGTCGTCTTGTCCTCGAGGCAACCGCCCTCGCACGGGCAGTTCCAGTCGCTCTCGGGGCTGCAGTTGAAGTTGGCGAGGCTGACACATGCGGCATCCCACGCGGTCTCGCAGCAGGTGGGATCGAGGAAGCAGACCGCCGACTCGCAGGAGGCGTCGTTGCAGCCCGGAGACGAGGTCGCCTGGTTGCAGTTGTTCGATCCGCCGCCGGAGTCGGGGGCGATGCAGATGGCCCGCGCCGCCTCGACGCAGCGCTGGTCCCAGCCGAGGTCGCAGCAGACCGGCAGCAGCGCGCAGACCGCGGTCGCGCACACCGCGTTGGAGCAGCCGGGAATCGGATGGGGTTCGAGGCAGGGGCCGCGGCCGGGGCTCGGCAGCAGGAGGTCGCCGCAGATCGCCGACGCCTGGGCGACGCACACCTCGTCCCAGCGGGCCTCGCAGCAGTAGGGGTCGATGGTCAGGCAGACCTCTTGACAGCAGGACTGGTCGTTGCAGCCGCCGATCGTTCCCGCCACGAAGCAGGATCGGGCCCGGGGGTCGCCGCACACGTCGATCGGCGGCGAGCAGGTTGCGCGAGCAAGCGAGACGCACAACAGGTCCCACTGGGCGACGCAGCAGAAGTCGTCGATGTTGCAGACCGACTGGCAGCACTCCTCGTCGTAGCAGTTGGGGCCGCCGTGGGGTTGAAAGCACGAACCGCTGGCGACGTCGCCGCAGTCGTCGCAGAACTCCAGCGCCGCCCGCGCGCAATCCTCGTTCCAGCCGTCGCTGCAGCAGTACTCGAAACCGGGAATGCGGCAGACTCGATCGCAGCAGCCCGGATCGTCGCAGCCGGGACCGTCGTGGGGGATGTAGCAGCTTCCGCTGCCGGGAATGCCGCACGAGTCGTTGAACGAACACAGGCCGTCGGCGAGCGACGCGCAGGACTGGTCCCACGAGATCGCACAGCAGAAGGCGTCCTGACTGCAGACCTCCTGGCAGCAGGTGAAGTCGGCGCAGCCGGGCGTCGGGCTGACGGCCTTGCAGTTGGCGAACTCGCCGCCGGGGCCGTCCGGGCCGCAGACGCAGGACACCCCGGGGCAGAGGTCGGGATTGCCCGCGACGATCGCCGCGCAGAACTCGTCCCAGCGGACGTCGCAGCAGTAGGGGTCGAGCGTGGTGCAGACCGTCTCGCAGCAGTCGCGGTCGTTGCAGAAGGGGGTGTCCCTCGCAAGGCAGCAGTTGCCCGCCGCGGGGGTGCCGCATTCCAGGCACACGTCTCTCGCCAGATCGGCGCAAGAGGCGTCCCAGGCGATCTGGCAGCAGCGAGGATTGAACTCGCAGACCAGCTCGCAGCACTCCTCGTTGCGGCATCCGGGCCGATCGGGACGGGCCTCGGTGCAGGGGCCGTTGCAGGGAGCGCCGCAGCCGGTGCAGAGGTCCTCTGCGACCTTCACGCAGTCGATGTCCCACTCGACATCGCAGCACTCCGGGAGGACCGCGCAGACCTCCTGGCACACGAGATAGTCGTTGCAGGCCGGTTCCGTGGAGACCTCGAAGCAGCTGTTGCTGCCGGAGCCGCAGTTGCTGCATTCCTTCTTGGCGATCGCCACGCACAACTTGTCCCAGGCGATCTCGCAGCAGGCCGGCTCGATCGTGCAGACGGCCTCGCAGCAGGTGGGATCCTCGCACCCCGGAGCGAAGAGGTTCTCCTCGAAGCAGCTCAGGCCGGTGCCGCAGCTGTCGAACCCGTCCTGGGCCCGAACCGGCGAGACGACCAGAAGGGCCGCGAGGAGCGCGAGCAACGCGGCGGGCAGGGAGACCGATCGCAGCGGGAGGTGGGGCACGAGGCGGCTCATGGAACGAGGTTCGCGGCGGCGCCGGCGTTGTTCAGCAGCGTCGGCTTCTTGCCCTTCACCTCGATGAAGGTGTTCTGGAACGGGGCGCCAGCGACGCCACCGGCGTCCCCGGCGGTCACCGAGAAGCCGAACTGGGCCCCGATCTCGGGTTCGGGGGCGTAGCTCGTGCCCAGGAAGTCCCACTGACTCGCCGGGTTGTCGGGCTGCCAGCGGAAGAAGTGGACCGAGCCGGACTGGTTGCCGAACTCGTCGTCGCCGCGTGAGCCGACCATCAGCAGCACGCTTCCGTCGGACCACTCGCGGAGGCTCACGGCGCCGCCGAACTTGGCGGCCGGCGGCAGAGATGGCCCCGGCGGTCCGGTGATCAGGGTTCGGTAGGTGTAGTCCCCGGTGCCCGTGCCGTTGCCGATCCGCTCCCACACCGCGACCCCGCCGCGACCATCGTCGAGACCGGGAAGGCCGGCGGCGATGAAGCGAGACGCCGTGGCGATGCTCTCGCCGTACCGGTCGCCGGCATCGAGGCCGAAGGGCAGCGTCAGGGTCTTGTTGGGCACCGCCTGTCCGCTGCCGGGATCGTCCTCCCAGGTGTCCTCGAGGCGGATCGAGAGCACGAACACCCGCCCGCGGGTGCCGTTGAAGCCTGGAGCGCCGATGACGAGCATCTTGTAGGGCAGCAGCAACGGAACGCCGTCGGCCCCCTCGGTCACGTTGGGCTGAAGGCCGATGGCCCAGCCGAATCGACTCTCGTCGTAGGAGCCGCTGTTGAGTGGGACGACCTTGCAATCCCGCTCCCAGGCCTTGCCGTCGCGCCTGAAGAGATAGACGGCGCCTCGCTCGGATCCGAGCGACCGGGGCGCGCCGATCGCGATGGTGTCGCCATCGCCGCCGGGAACGTGTCCCGCATCGACGGAGAATCCGAACCACTCGTTGTTGACGCTTCCGGATCCGGGTCGCAACGTCTCCGACGCCGCCCAGACTCCGGTGACGCTCGACGTGAAGACCTCCACGGCGCCGCGCTGGAAGCCCTGTTGGGAGTTGCGGTACGCGCCCACGGCCAGCACGTCGAGCGATGGCCCCTCGGAGATCGCCAGCGACCGTCCGAAGTAGGTGTCAGACGCTCCGCTGGTGGAGTAGAGCAGGGTCTCTGGCGACCAGATGCCGCCGATCCGGCGGAAGATGCTGACCGAGCCGGCGTTGACCACGTCGGGCCCGTCGGGCTGCTGCCAGTCGTTGCGGAGGTAGCTGCCCACGGCAAGCAGCGGGGCCGCGGTGCCGGCCTCGACCGGCGACCAGTCGACCGCGATGCCGAAGGCGGCATTGATCTGAGGATCGCCGAACGGGGCGGTGCCGGGAAGTTCGACATCGGCACACAGCGGATCGCACGCGTCACGGGCCAGCAGCACGCAGGCCGCATCCCAAGCAGCGGTGCAGCACAGCGGATCGGCGGCGCAGACGAGACCGCAACAGTCGGCGTCGGCGCAGCCGAGCGTCTCGCTGGGGGCGCAGCAGGAGCCCGCGGTGGGGTCGCCGCACTGGGCCGAAGCCGGTGAACCCGACCCGAGCAGGCCCATACCCGCGGAAACCGTCAGGATGAGCAGGGGCGACGCGAACCGTCGGCGCGGGCGGGGCGTCGCGGGCCGACCCCACGGATCTTCCGAACGCGAACACCCCGTCGGCGATCCCGTCCCCGCGAGTGGGCGAAGGCTCACCGATGCGGACGCCCGCAGCCGTGCGGTGGGGGCGACATCCGTGTTCGAGTCGGTCAATTCGAGGTCCTGATCCAAGGGGTCCTGGGCGGGGCACAGACTCCGCCTTTCGCGAGTCTTGACCTGCACTCTCGCCGCAGGATCGTGCCTGCTGGACGAGTATGGCGGGCGTTCTCGCTCTGGGCAACCACCGATCGCTGCCGATCGCTGCCGATCGCTACCGATCACTGCCGGTCGCTGCCGGTCGCTCTCGATCCGGACGTTCTGTCCGGATGTTCGGTCCGGACGTTCGGTCCAGATGCCTGGGCAGGGAGTCGCAGGCATTCGCGAAGCGGCTCGTCGCCGGGCCCGGTCAGTCGGTCAAGCGGTCGGCGTCCGCTCGGGAGGTCGATTCGAGCCCGCCCCGGGTGCGGTTCCGGCCGGCGTAGTCCCGGAGCGCCCGGTGCAGGTCCGATTCGGTGAACTCCGGCCAAAGCACGTCGGTGACATGGATCTCCGCGTAGCTGATCTGCCAGAGGAGATAGTTGGAGACCCGCATCTCGCCGGCGGTGCGAACGAGGAGATCCGGATCCGGAAGTCCCGCGGTGTCGAGGTGTGCCGCCACCGTGGCCTCGTCGATCGCGTCCGGTTCGAGGCGGCCCGTGCGGACCTCCTCGGCGATCGTCCGGACCGCGTCGGTGATCTCCTGACGCGAGCCGTAGTTGAGGGCGAGCACCAGCGTCATCCGCTTGCCGGCGGCGGTGGCCTCGGTGGTCTCCGCGAGGGCATCGCGGACCGAGGCGGGCAGGTCGCCGACGCGCCCGATCGTGCGGAAGCGGATGCCGTTGTCGAGAAGCTCCTGCCGCTGGCTCGCCAGGTATTCCTCGCACAGAAGCATCAACGCGTCGATCTCCTCCGCGGGACGCTTCCAGTTCTCGCTCGAGAAGGAGTACAGCGTCAACGCCTCGACTCCGAGGCGGGCGCATTCGGTGACGATGCGGCGCACGCTCTCGGCACCTTGACGATGCCCCATGACCCGCGGCAGGTCGCGACCGACGGCCCAGCGGCCGTTGCCGTCCATGATGATCGCGATGTGTCGGGGCAGCGACGCCTTCGAAGTCGCGACCGGGCCCGCATGCGAAGCGGCCTCGCCGATCGTCGTGGTCTGCGACGCGTGGATGGAAGCGTCGTTCATCATGCGGAAGTGTACGCCGTCGATGGTGAGCGTCAGTCGCCCCACGCGGCGGCGGTGAGGGTCTGCGTCCGGTCGGGGCCCACGCCGATCAACTCGATCGGCACGCCCACGACCTCCTCGATCCGGTCGAGATAGCGGCGGGCGTTCTGCGGCAGCGAAGCCCGATCCGAGGCCTCCTCGATCTCCTCGTCCCATCCGGGCAGGGTCTCGTAGACCGGGGCCCAGCCCTCGAGGTCCTCCGCGTCGGGAAGGAACCGTTCGGTGGTCTCGTCGCCGCGGCGGTAGGCGGTGCAGATGCGAAGCTCGTCGAGGCCCGACAGCACGTCGAGCAGGGTGCACGCCAACGCGTCGGCGCCGCAGATCATCGCGGTGTAGCGGACCGCGACCAGATCGAGCCAGCCGCAGCGCCGCGGTCGCCCGGTGGTGGTGCCGTACTCGCGGCCCCGCTCCCGGATGCGATGGCCGATCTCGTCGTCGAGTTCGGTCGGGAAGGGACCGCCTCCGACCCGGGTCGAGTACGCCTTCATGATGCCCACGACCCGCTCGACGTGGCGGCCCGGGAGTCCCGTGCCCGCCGGAATGCCGAGACTCGAGCAGTTGGAGCTGGTCACGTAGGGATAGGTGCCGTGGTCGATGTCGAGGAGGCTCGCATTCGCGCCCTCGAAGAGGAGCGAGCGACCCTCCCGCATGCAGTCGTGCAGGCGATAGACGGTGTCTTCGATGTGGGGACGCAGGCGCTCGCCGAATGCCGCGAACCGATCCGCGAGATCGATCGGGTCCGGAGGAGGTGCGGTGACGCCGAGCGCGGTCATCTCGGCGGCCCGAAGGCGGCAGGCGAGCTCGAGACGGTCTCGGAGCCTCCGCGGGTGCAGCAGGTCGCCGACTCGCAGCGCCGTCGAGCGGCGCACCTTGTCCGCATAGGCCGGGCCGATGCCCCGACGGGTCGTGCCGATGGCGGCGCCGGCCTCGCCGAGACCGGTCCGGGCCGCGAGGAACTCCTCGTACGCCGCGTCCTGCTCCTTGTGGTAGGGCAGGACCAGGTGGGCCCGGTTCGAGATGCGCAGGTTCTGGCCGATCTCGACGCCGCGGCGTCGGAGGCTCTCGATCTCCTCGATCAGCGTCTCGGGATCGACGACGACGCCGTTTCCGACGACGCAGAGCTTGTCCGGATAGAGGATGCCCGACGGGATGAGGTGCAGGGCGTAGCGCTCGCCCTCGACGATCACGGTGTGGCCCGCGTTCGCCCCGCCGTTGTAGCGGACGATCACGTCGTGCCGGGCGGTCAGCAGATCGACGATCTTGCCCTTGCCCTCGTCTCCCCACTGGAGTCCTACGACGGCGGTGTGGGGGCGGCGATTCGGATTGGCCTCTTCGACGGTCAACTGTGGCCTCGGTCCAGGGGGCTGGGGGCGACTCGGGGCGGCAATCGCCCAAACGGCGATTCTACGAGAGGCGAACCGGGAGGCGAACCGGACTCTCGGGCAAGCACCGCTATCGTCGCGGCCCGACATGACCCCGGACGATCAGGCGAGACCGATCCGACTGCCGCTCGCCGCGGACCCGCCGCGGGGC
The DNA here is from genome assembly GCA_017859745.1 of Planctomycetota bacterium. GTDB lineage: Bacteria > Planctomycetota > Phycisphaerae > Phycisphaerales > SM1A02 > VGXO01. The sequence continues at coordinate 3,525 of JAFMML010000054.1, read as the reverse complement.
GATCGCGTCGGTCTGGCCGAGGTCCTCGCCCTCGCCGCGCCGAGCCGCCCCCGGGCCGCCTATCTGCACGTGCCCTTCTGCAGGCACAAGTGCCACTACTGCGACTTCTACAGCTTCGTGGACACCCAGGACCGGCAGGAGGCGTTCGTCGCGCGACTCGAACGCGAACTCGAGGCGGCCGTCTCCCTTCTTGGAGACGGACTTGGACCGATCGAGACGGTGTTCGTCGGCGGTGGCACGCCGACGATGCTGCGACCGCCGCTCCTTGCGCGGGCGCTTGCGGCGATCCGCCGGCACCTTCCGCTCGCCGCCGAGGGCCACCTCGAGTGGACCGTCGAGGCGAACCCCGAGACCGTGGATCGGGAGATCGCGGACACGCTCGCCGCGGCGGGCGTGAATCGAGCGAGTCTCGGAGCGCAGAGCTTCACGCCACGCCTGCTCGCCGCGCTCGAACGCGACCACCGAATCGAGTCGGTGTCTGCCGCGCTCGAGCGACTTCGCGAGGCCGGCGTCTCGAACCTCAATCTCGATCTGATCTTCGCAGTGCCGGGTTCGAGTCTCGAGGACTGGGCCCACGATCTCGAGGCGGCGCTCGAGCTGGAGCCGACCCATCTGTCGGCGTACGGACTCACCTACGAGCCGAACACGCCGCTGGCGGTCAAGGCCGCACGTGGCGAGGTGGAGACCGTCGAGCAGGATCTCGAGGCGGCGATGTACGAGCACGCCTGCACGCGTCTCCATGTCGCAGGCTTCGACCGGTACGAGATCAGCAACTGGTCGAGGCCGGGAATGGCGTGCCGACACAACCTTCACTACTGGCGCAACGAGTCCTGGCTCGCGTTCGGCCCGAGCGCCAGCGGTCACCTCGGCGGCTTGCGCTTCAAGATCGTGCCTCGGCTCGGCGAGTGGCTCGACGATCCTCGGGCGTGCCCGTTGTCCGAATGGGAGCGGCTCGACGAGTCCACGACCTTCGGCGAGCGGCTGATGCTCGGACTGCGGCTCGTCGAGGGCGTGGACGGCGTCTGGCTCGAGCAGGGGCTCGAACGGTTCGATGCGGGCGGCGAACGGGGGCGGGCGATCGAGCGGGCGCTCGACGACGGACGGCTCGAGTCGGTCGGGGGCCGGGTCCGTCTCTCTTCGCGCGGCACGTTGCTTGCCGACGGCCTGCTTTCGGAACTGGTCTGAACGGCGGGCCGCGGCGGACCGGGTATCGTCGCCGCGTCCTTCCCGACGCCTTGCCGGAGACGATCCATGTACACCGCCACCCGCGATCTGGTGCTTCCCACGACCGTGACGGGGTCGTGGCCGCGACCACGCTGGTTCGACATGAGCATGCAGGGCCGGCCGCTGGACACCTGCATGATGGACGTGCGCTATCGCGAGCGGTTCGGCGACGCCCTGTCGGTCGTGATCGGCGACGAGGAGCGGGCGGGCATCGATCTCCTGACCCATGGCGATCTGCACTGCGACGACGACATGGCGGGCCGCTCGTGGCACCACTATCCGCTGCAGCGGTGGAAGGGCTTCGAGGGTGACCATCTGCAGTCGGAGGAGACCCGCTCCCCCTGGCTTCGGTATCCGCCGGGAACGCTGCTGAACGAGATCTACACCGGCTGGCGATGGCCGCGGGTCGTGGACTCGATCGAGCATCGGTCCCTCGACTACGCCAAGATCTGGCGAATGGCCCAGGCCCGCGCCTCGCGGCCGGTCAAGTTCGGCACCTGCTGCTCTCAGGTGATGGGCCTGTTCCTCGACATCCACACCTCGAAGTACGGAGACCATCGGCAGGTCATCTGGGACATGGCCGTCGCGATGAACACCGAACTGCGGGCGCTTCGCGACGCGGGCTGCCGCCTGATCCAGATCGAGGAGCCGACCCTCCACTTCTGGGCCAACACCTACGGCCCGGAGTCGAGCGAGGTGAAGTTCATGATCGACGCGTTCAATCGCGAGGTCGAGGGTCTCGAGGACTGCGAGGTGTGGATCCACACCTGCTGGGGCAACCCCAACATGCAGCGGGTGATCGACAACGACTCCTATCAGGCGTCCTTCGAGCTCTACATGCACGCCCTGAAGGGCGACGTCTGGACGGTCGAGATGACCGATCGCGACTTTCGCGAGATCGAACTGTTCGGTCCCATGAAGGGGCGCCTGCCCAAGAAGGTCGCCGTCGGCGCAGTGAGCCATCGAAACCTGCAGGTGGACACTCCCGAGACCGTGGCCGGTCGGGTGCGCACCGCGCTCGAGCACATCGATCCGTCCCAGTTGATCGTCTCGACCGACTGCGGATTCGGTCGGCAGGGGTGCAACCGGGACATCGCGTTCTTCAAGACCGTCGCGCTGGCGGCCGGCACCAATCTCGTCAGGGCGGAGTTGGGCCTCCCCGAGAGCTCGATTCCCGCGTGCGATCCCGCGCTGCAGACCGACATCGTTCCGAAGCGCGCGGCGCCCTGAGAGACGCGACGACGAGGCCGGCGGACCGAGAACCTCCGCCGCTCCCGATGCGGAACTTCCGACGGCGGTTCGGCGTCGGGACCCGGCTCCAGCGACGACCCGCGATCGCCGATCGTCGAGGGGGTCCCTCGGAGTCGAGCCATGGTCGATCGGTGCTACCACTGCCGGTGCCGCGAGGCGGAGGCGTACGGTCGGGAGAACGGATATTCGCTCGTTCGATGTTCGAAGTGCCGCCTGCTGTACGTCTCGAATCCGCCCGATCCCGGGACGATCTCCGAGGCCGCCCGACAGGGCATCCACGATGGCGAGGAGACCTTCGACGCCACGGGTCGCTTTCGCGCGTGGCGCCTGCCGATTCTCCGCCGTCGCCTGCAGCGTCTGTTCCCGGGACCGGATGGGTTCGAGGGGGTCGGCCGGTGGCTCGACGTGGGATGCGGACATGGGGAGCTCCTCGCCGCCGTTCGCGAACTCGCGCCGGAGGTTGCGGTCCGCGGGACCGAGCCCAACGAACGGAAGCAGGAGTCGGCCAGATCGCGCGGCTTCGACGTGTCGTTCTTCGATCTCGCGACGCACGAGGAGACCTACGACGTGGTCTCGCTGATGAACGTCTACTCGCACCTGCCCGACCCTCCGGCCTTCCTCGCGATGGTCCGACGCCTGCTGCGCCCGGGAGGACGCGTGCTTCTCCAGACCGGCGACATCGGCGTCTTCGAAGACCGGACGATCCCCAAGCCGTGGTACCTGCCCGATCATCTGAGCTTCGCGAGCGAGGCGATCGTCCGCGAGATGCTCGAGCATGGGGGATTCGAGGTCCAGCGCGTCGCGAAGTTCCGGTACCTCGAGCCGACGGTGCCGATCTTCGCCAAGGAGGCGGTGAAGTTCCTCCTTCCTGGCCGGCCGTCGAGGCTCGGCGACCTTCTGCGAGGCGCCCCCGAAGCGGACATGCACGTGCTGGCGCGGACCACCGACGCCGCGTCCTAAGGTACGGGGCGGCCGCCCTGCGGTCGCACGGAGGTCATCGGTGATCGCAGCACTCCAACGGCGTGTCGAACTGTGCACGGTGCCCACGCC
>JAFMML010000053.1 GCA_017859745.1 Planctomycetota bacterium | reverse complement strand
CCCGGCGTTCCCGGAAGGGTCGTTCATCCCGGAACCCCGATGGCGTGGTTCGCGGCGCGGGCCGACGAGGCCCGTCGCCGACAGTCGTCTCGTTCGAAGCGGCGCGTGGGATTCGCGGCGCGACTCGACGGAGACAAGATCGACCCGTCGATCGTCGAGGTTCTCCTCGGCGTGCTGCGCACCTGCCGGAACGTCTCGATCTCGATCGCCGGCGACGGTGGCCTGCGCGGGACGATCGAACAGCATCTCGAATCGGCCGGACTGTCCGACCGACTCGAGATGCTCGGCTCGATCGCGTTCGAAGACCTGCCGGCATTCCACGCCTCGCTCGATCTCGCGCTGGCCCCGATGTTCGCCGACACCTTCGGCTCGGGTTCGGTGCACGCGATCGCAAGCGGCACGCCCGTGGTCGGACGAGCGGTCTCGGCGCTGCCGGAGATCCTCGTCCATCCGGCGGCGATGGCTTCGCCCGAGGACCCCGACGCGTTTGCCGATCGCGTCGCGACCCTGCTCGAGGACGAGCGTCTGCGAGCCGAGGTGGTGGACGTCCAGCGACGCCACGCCGAGGCGAACTTCGATGTCGGGACGATGCGTCGGCGCTACGCCGAGCGCCTGCACGCCCTTGCCGCCCGCGCCTCCCGGGAGTCCGAGGAGTGACCCGCCGCGGATCGATCTGCGTCGTCGGCACGGTTCGCAACGCGGTCGAGTTCATCGACCGCTACGTCGATTCGGTTCCCGTCGCGCTGCGGTCGAGGGTGCGGCACGTCGTCGCCGACGGCGGCTCCGTCGACGGCACGTCCGAGCGGCTCCGCGAACACGCCGCCGGCATGCCGCATCTGGTGGTGCTCGATTCGATCGAGCAGACCATGGTGCAGGGTCTGAATCGCGCCGTCGACGCCGCGCCGTCGACCCATGTGGTCGTCCTCAATGCCGACGACTCGTTCGAGCCCGGCGGCCTCGAAGCCCTCGTCGACGTCGTGGAGACGTCGCATCCCCCCGGTCTGGTGATCGGAGGACTTCGGGTCCTCGACGAGCACGGCGCGACCTTCCGCATCCAACGCACCCGTCGCATGCGGCCCGGCGACATCCTGCTCGACCGCGACTATCCATGGAATCCCGCATGCATGGCCTATGCGAGGTCGCTGCACGACGTCGTCGGCCGCTACGACGAGCGCGAGGCGCTCTTCGATCTCGCATTCCTGCTGCGGATCGCCCGGGTCACTCGCCCGGTCCTGAGCGAGGAGATCGTCGGCTGCTTCAACATGCAACCGGACAGCCTGACGGTGCGTCGACTCCGCGCCGGCGAACTCGACGGCATGATCGCGGACCTCTTCTCGCGTTTCGAGGAGACCTTGCCTTGGCCGACGCGTGTGCACCTGTCCGTCCGGCGCGGCATCCGCTCGCTGCGGCATCGGATGAGAAGGCGGCTCTAGCGTCGAACGGCTTCGAGGATGGTCGCCGGCTCCCACGGCCCGACTCCCGAGCGGCTGCGATCGAGATCGAAGCGCTCCCAGCCTGCGATGGCGGAGGCGTCCCAGCTCGCCGCGCGGACCTCGCCGAAGCCGGCGTCTTCGAGCAGTTTCCGCGCGGACTCCGAATCCCACATCCACTCGTGGCTCTCGAAGGTCTCCCGGGGGTCGACGGTGCGGCGGGCCCTCAGATCCCTCGCGAAGCGCCGCGGCCCCGCGAGCATCCGCAGCAGGCGTCGCGGCGACCGAATCGCGCCGAGCCACTGCCGCAGGGCCGTGGGCGGCGGGCGATCGATGGCCGGGGTGCCGGCGAAGATCTCGAAGGCGTCGCCGAACCGTTCGCGCAGGTCCTCGATGTCGAATCGCTGCTCGAGGATCAGTTCCCGCATCCGGCCGCCGGATCGGGTTCGGACCAGCGGGTCGAAGAGTTCGGCGCTGCGCCATTCGTGGCGGACGAGATTCGCGTCGCTCGGATCTCGGAGAGCCGCGTCGAGGGCGGCGAGGTAGGCGCGGGCGATCTCCTCCAGATCCGGAAACGACAGGCGGAGAACGGCGCCGGGCAGGAGCACGCGGGCGAGTTCGCGGAGGAATCCCGCGGCGTCCTCCGGCGAGAGATGCTCGATGACGCGTTGGGTGAAGGCGTCGTCGAAGACGCCATCTGCGAAGGGCAGCGGCTGTCGCAGGTCGAGGTGGTGGACGCCCGGCGGCGAACTCGGCCAGTGGGAGAAGCGGACGCAGGTCCACTCCCGCAGGCGTTCGGCCCGTTCGGCGAAATAGGGGTCGCCGCAGCGCCACACGTGCAGGCGCCGGCGCCCCTCGCGACCCGCGACCGGTTCGAGGCGCCTCATGGCCGCACCCCCTCGGCGATCGAGGATCGTTCGAGGCTCGAGCCGCTGCGGGGGCAGCGATCGAGATCGGGCCACCTTTCGATGCCGGACTCCGCATCGGACATCGCGACGCAACTCTCGAATCCTGCGCCGTTCAGTTCCCGCACCAGCGAGACGTCGTCCCAGTTGGTGATCTCGAGCTCACGCGTCTCGCGGCAGTCGAGCGCCCACCATGGCCGGGATCGGGGCCACGGCAGGCGTCGCCGAATCGCGCCGATCACACGACTCGGCAGTGACCGGCGGGGCGGTCGCGCGGCGACGGCGTCGCCGGACGCGGCGTTCGCAGAGGCCGATGAAGCATCTCGACCCCGCACCAGATCCAGAAGAAACGGACCGGTGAGTCCGAGGGCCCGCGTGGCGAGTTCGCGGTCGACCTCGCGGGTCCGAAGGAACGCGAGCATCCGACCTCCGCTGCGGCGGCGGACTCGCTGATCGAGCACGAGCAGTCGCAGGTACTCGACGTCGGTCAGGGCCTGCGGATCGTCGGGTCGCCGTCTGGCTCGCTCGAGGCACTCGAGATAGCGGCGCAGATGTCCTGCGAATTCGGGTGTCGACACCCGGAGGCGTCCGCCCGGTCGAAGCACTCTCCGGCACTCGACGAGGAACGCTCTCGCCTCGTGCAGGTCGAGGTGCTCGAGGACATGGAAGGCGTGGATCCACGGCGTCGAGCCGTCCGCGAACGGAAGGCCCTCGAGCAGATCGATCCGATCGACTCCCGGATCCATCGGCACGATCGACGGGCGCCACTGCAGCACCCGAAGTCCCTCGAACCGATCGCGATTGGCGGTGGCCCACAGGCCATCGTCGCGGTAGATGATCAGCGGCGATGCGGCGGATGGCATCGGAGCAGGATCGGCGTTCGATCGGGACCGGCGTGAGACGCGGATCAGTCGTTCTCGGCGAACATCGCCTCGACGAAGGTCTCCGGATCGAACGCCTCGACGTCCTCGGGCCGCTCCCCGACGCCGACGAGCTTGACCGGAAGGCCCATCTGGTCGCGGATCGCCATGACCACGCCGCCGCGGGCGGTGCCGTCGAGCTTGCTGAGGAAGATTCCGGTCACCTCGGCGGCCTCGGTGAAGACCTCCGCCTGTCGGATCGCGTTCTGTCCCGCGGTCGCGTCGAGCACCAGCAGGGTCTCGTGAGGCGCGTCGGGAATCTTCTTCGCGAGCACCGATCGAAGCTTCGACAGCTGACGCATCAGCGAGTCCTGCGTGTGCAGGCGCCCGGCGGTGTCGACGAGCAGCACGTCCACGCCTCTGGCCAGCGCCGCGTCGGCGGCGTCGAAGACGACCGCCGCGGGGTCGCCGCCCTCGACGCCCTTGACCAGTTCGACCCCGAGGCGCTCCGACCAGATCTCGAGCTGACGCACCGCGCCCGCGCGGAAGGTGTCTGCGGCGGCGAGCAGCACCGTGCGGCCCTCGGCCTTCAGGCTCGCGGCGATCTTCGCGACGCTGGTGGTCTTCCCCGAGCCGTTGACGCCCACGACGAGGATCACCGTCGGCTTCCGTTCGCAGCGAGCGAGCGAGAGATCGACGCCCTCCCAGCGGCGGCGAAGTTCCGCCTTGAGAAACGGCACCACCTCCTCGCCGGTCGAGATCCGTCCGGCCTTCCAGTCGCGACGCAGCGCGTCGACGAGTTCCCTCGTGGCGGTCACACCGACGTCCGCGGAAAGCAGTCGTCCTTCGACCTCGCCGAGCAGGTCCTCGTCGATGCGCCGGCCTGCGAGGAACGCCGTGAGGCCGACGAGCGTCTCCGCGGTTCGGGACAGTCCCCGTCGCAGCGCTGCGGCGGCGGCCGTGAAGATCCCCATCGTCAGGCCCCGGTCTCGGGCAGTGCCGGGGCCGGCACCGCCTCGGTCGAGCCTCGAACCAGTGCCGCGAGGACGCCGTTGACGAAGGCGGGACTGCGCTCGGTGCCGTACTCCTTCGCCAGCTCGACCGCCTCGCTGATCGCCACGGGCATGTCGATGCCGGCGTCGCGAATCTCCCAGCACGCCAGACGGAGGATGTTTCGGTCCATGACCGGCTGGCGGTGCAGCGGCCACTCCGAAGTCAGCGGCGCCAACAGCCGATCGAAACGATCGCGAGCGTTCCAGACGGTCTCGGCGATGTCGAGACCGCGTCTACGGTCGCCGGCGGGCGCCTCGACCTCATCGACCGCGGCTTGCAGCGAGTCGGCATCCGGTTCCGCCACGACGTCGCGCTGATAGAGGGCCACCAGCGTGGCGTGTCGAATGGGTCTGGAGAGTCGAGGGGCGCTCATGGGGAAGAGGGTCTCGCGGTCGCGGCGGCTGAGGGAGCGGACCTGCTGCCGGAGTTGGGCCGCCACCTTCGGGCCGCGTCGATGGCGCTCGCCGCGGCGAGCGCCGCCTGCATCGACTCGCGACCCTTGTGACCGTGGGCGCCTCCGCAGCGGGCCCGGGCCTGATCGAGATCCGACACCGTCAACACGCCGAAGGCGATGGGCTTGGAGAGTTCCGAGGACAGGTTCGCGAGGCTCTCGGCGACCGCGGCGGCGAGGTAGCGGTCGTGGCGGGTCTCGCCGGTCACGATGCAGCCGAGGGTGACGACGACGTCGATCTCCGGCCGACGAGCCCACGCCGAAGCGATCGCCACCAGCTCGAACGCACCTGGAGCGTCGGCGATGGCGAGATGGTCCGCGGAGCCGCCTGCCTCGAGAAACGCCTTGCGGGCCCCTTCCTCGAGCAGATCGGTGATCTCGGTGTGGTAGCGGCTGACCACGATGGCCGCGCATCGATTGGCGGCGTCGGGGCGATCGTGCTGGATGGTCGGGTCCGATCTCATGTCGAAGCGACGATCGTAGGTCGCGTCCATCCGAACCTCCAGCATGCCGGCGAATCGCCGGGCGCGACCCCGCCGGAGGCAACTGGCGGGACCGTGGACAGGTCGTAGCATCGCGCGGGTGAGGCGAGCCATCCTGCGGATGCTGACTGCGATCCAGCTGACCCGGGTCACCATGGCCTTCGGGGCGGTCGCGGACCTGTGGCTGGTGGTGCTCATCACCAGAGAGGCGCCCGAGTACGCCTACATGCCCGCGGCCCGGCTGCCCTTCGTCGGGGTGCTGTTCGTCGGGGCCGCGGTCGCGGTGGGCCTGTTCGCCTTCGGGGGCGCGCTCAACGACCTGCTCGATGCCCGGCACGACCGCGCCTTCAGTCCGAGCCGACCGATTCCGGCCGGTCGAGTGCGATCCGGACAGGCCGCGGTGGTGACCCTCGGGGCGCTGCTGGTGGCGATGGTCGCCGCCGCGGCGTTCGGGACCGCAGGGATCCTCCTGACGGCGCTGGCGGCGGCGGGCATTCTCTTCTACGACGCCGCCGGCAAGCACGTCCCGGCCATGGGACTCCTCGTGATCGGCCTGGTGCACGGCGTGCACATGATGATCCCGAACCACGAGCTGACCTTCACCCTTCCGGTGTGGCTCGCCACGACCCACGCGGTGGTCGTCGCCACGACGCTTCATCTGCTGGAAGACAAGCGCCCCGCCCTCACCCCTCGCGCGTTCGCGGCGTTGGCGTTGGGTTGGCTGGCATGGTCGGTGCTGCTGCTCGGCCGCGGATGGTGGCAGGCCGACGAAGGCGGCTTCTGGCCTTCGAGTCTGACCATGGGTGGCCTGATCTGGCCGATTCTGGCGGTCGCGGCGTTCGCCTGGTACGTCCGTCGCAAGACGCGAGGCGTGCCCGCGGCGGTCGCGGCGGAGAAGATCCGTCGCTACGGAAGCCTCTGGACGTGCCTGTACGCGGTCGCCTGGCTGCTCGCGCTCGGTCAGGTGCAAGCGGCTCTCGGCTTCGCCGCCTTCGCCTTCTGCGGGATCGCGGTGATGATCGCGATTCGGGAACTGACCTCCCTCGCCAACCGCCCCGTCGCCTACCGACGTTGACCGGGACGCCCGCGGATCTGGGTTCGACCGCTATTCTGCGGAGGTGACGGTTCGCCCGCACTCTCCTCTCGCCGTCCTGGCGGCGCTGGCATCGCTTCTGCCGGTCGCGATCGCGCCGGCGCAGACGCCGGCGCAGGATTCCGACGTCGCCCCCGCAGGCACGGTGCGAATGCCCGTCTCGGGTGGATCGCTCGGTGGCTTCGTCCTGCCGGTGACGCCGCTGGTGGAGGACCTCGAGCTTCGGGCGGCCCGGGCGTGGGTCTGGTCGGTCGACGACACCCAACGCCTCGTGCTTCAAGGCGACGTCTTCGTCGAGTTCGGCAGTCATCGGTTTCGAGCGGACGAAGCGGTCGTCTGGATCAACCGCCTTCCCACCGCCGAGGGTCTGGTCAACCAGTTCGCGATCCACTTCGCGGAGGTCCGCGAGCCGACCGAGCGGGCCGGGCTGACCGCGGGTGGTCGCGACCTGCTGGTCACCGGAAGCGGGCGAGGCAACGTGGTCCTGAAGGTCGCCTCGCTCGAACGGCGGGCGGCGCCGCGGACGAAGGAGCTCGCCGCGGCCGAAGCCCGCCTGGCGACGTATCTGCGACGCCTGCTGGCCGAACCGCTGCCGTCGCTGGCGGCCCGCCCCCGTCTCGATGTGCCGGTCGCGCGCCGGGAGACCCTCGAACCGGGACCTCCGACGGCCCCGCCCTCGGAGGCGTATCCGGAACTTCCCGAGGCGGTGCTGCTGCCCCGCCCGGATCTCGAGAACGTGCCCATCTTCAAGCCCGGCGGTGTGGTCGCCTTCACCGCGGGCAGCACCGTCGCCGAGCCGTCCTCCGATGCGATCGTCGCCGAGCAGGGCGTGATCGTGGAGTACCGCGATCCGGGGTTCGGCGAGGGCCGTCGCCTCGAACTGCGGTCCGAACGCGCGGTGATCTTCACCGCGGAGGGCGCGATGGCCTCGCTCCGCGAGGGCGCGTCCTCGATCGACGTCTCTTCGGTCGAAGGCATCTATCTCGAGGGCGGCGTCGTCGCGACGGATGGCGAGATCACCTTGCGGGCGTCGAAGCTCTTCTACGATCTGCCGCGCAACCAGGCCCTCGCGGTCGATGCGGTGCTGCGGACCTACATGCGCCTTCGCGAGACGCTGCCGATCTACGCCCGGGCCGAGGAGATGCGGCAGGTCGCCGCCAACCAGTGGCAGGCATCCGAGGCGATTGTCTCGACGAGCGAGTTCTTCACCCCGCACCTTTCGCTGGGCATGCGAGAGTTCACCGTCACCGAACGACCCGACGGGGCCTGGGTCGAGGGCGAGCACGCCACACTTCGCGCCGGAGGGGTTCCCCTGATGTGGTTCCCGGGGTTCAAGGGTCGTCCCGAGAAGATCCCGCTGCGAGGACTTCGGTTCGGCTACGAGGCCGACCGCGGCATGGAGATCGAGACCCGCTGGGATCTGATCTCGCTGCTGGCTCTCGACGCGCCGCCGGAACTCGAGGCGGATCTGGATCTGGACATCTACACCGCCCGAGGCGCCGGTGCGGGGACTCGCCTGACATGGGCCGACAGCGACACCATCGCGAACCTCGTGGCCTACGGCCTCTACGAGAGTTCCGGCGAGGACAAGACCGACGCGGGCATCGTCCAGCAGACCGATTCGGGATTCCGCGGCTACGTCGATGGTGACTTCATGACCGCGGTCTCCCGGGAGACCACGATCAGGGGCCAGCTCAGCTGGATCTCCGACGAGAGCTTCATCACCACCTGGCGTCGTCTGGACTACAAGAACCGACGGCAGTACGAGACTTCGCTGAGTCTCGCGTGGGCGTCGCAGAACGCGGCGTTCGAGGCGTACCTGAAGTACGACCTCGACAGCTTCATCTCCAACTCGTGGCTGCTTGCCAGCCGCGGCTACGCCGTCGATCGGTTTCCCTCGGTCGCCTACCGGAGGATCGGCGACAGCCTGTTCTCCGACGCCCTCACCTGGTCCAGCGAGTACCGCTACGACTACATGCGCCTCGCGGTGACCTCGGGCACCTCGCAGTCGCTGGGCGTCAAGCCCGCGACCTTCGCCACCAACGACCCCAACGCGCCCGTCAAGGACCTCTACGCGGACTCGGGCTACAGCGAGGACAGCCTGATGCGGTTCGACACGCGTCAGGAACTCGCGATGCCCTTGGCGTGGGGTCCGCTCAAGCTGGTGCCCTACGCCTCGATGCGTCTGACCGGCTACTCCGGAGGGGAGTTCCTCGAGCGGTACTCCCCGGACTTCTCCAACTACCGGTTCCTCGGCGCGGTGGGCACCCGCATGAGCGCGACCTTCTCGCGCATCGACGACCGGATGCGAAGCCGCTTCCTCGACATCAACCGCGTGCGGCACGTGATCGAGCCCTACGCCACGCTGTGGTACGGGTACGACTCGCTGGCGGACAGTCCTTTGCCGGTCTACGACCAGACGATCGAAGGCGCCAGCGGCGCGGCGGTCGCGTCGGTCGGCCTTCGTCAGCGCTGGCAGACCCAACGGGGCGGCGCCGGGGCGTGGCGCAGCGTCGACTTCCTGACGATCGATCTCGGTGCGGTGTTCAACCGATCCGAGGACGACTTCCAGCCCGATCCGACCGATCCGACGACGCGTGAGCGGTACGCCCAGAGTCCGATCCCCCGATTCTTCGAGTGGCGACCCGAGCTCAGCCAATGGGGCAGCCACGTGCGAGGTGCCGCGGCGTGGGAGGTCAGCGACAGTTTCACGCTGGCCGGACAGGCGATCTACATGCTCGAGGATCGCGAGCTGATCACCACCAGCGGCGCGCTGGAGAACCTCGCGTTGGGCACCGTCGGGTTCTCGATGCGGCACAACCCGGCGGTGACCAGCTTCCTCGAGTACCGCTATCTCGCGCCGAGCCGGACCGAGCTGCTGCAGGGCGGACTCGGATACGAGATCAGTCGCAACTACCGCCTGCAGCTGAGTCCGCAGTACGACCTGAGGCTCAACGAGTTTCGGGCGATCAGCGGCGCCCTCGAGCGGAACTTCCCCGACTTCGACCTGATCCTGTCCGGCGGCTACGACCTCGTGCTCGACGAGGTGGCGTTCTCGGTCAACTTCGCCTTGCCGGCGGTGTCGAAGTCGCGGTTCGGTTCCAACGCCCTCAGTGCGTTCGGGCAGTAGGTCGACCCCTCAGATCAGATCCGAGTCGGCCGCTGCGCGGGAACCCGAGGACCGCGGCGCGGCGACGCCGAGATGACCCGCGCCCGCGCTGGTGAGCATCCGCCCCTGCCGGGTGCGGGCGAGGAAGCCCGACTGCAGCAGGTACGGTTCGACGAGATCCTCGAGCGTGCTCGCGTCCTCGCCCATGGTCGCGGCGATCGCCTCGAGACCGGCGGGCCCGCCCTCGTAGGTCTCCGCGAGGACCCGCAGGTAGCGGCGGTCGAGTTCGTCGAGCCCGATCGGATCGATCCCCTCGAGGGCGAGGGCCTGTTCGACGACGTCGGCGTCGAGTCGGCCCGAGGCGCGGACCTGAGCGAAGTCGCGGACTCGCCGAAGCAGGCGCAGGGCGACTCGCGGCGTGCCGCGGCTGCGATGGGCGATGGACCGCTCGACCTCGGGTGGCGGCTTGATCGACAGCAGCCCCGCCGCACGACGCAGGATCGACGACAACTCGTCGAGACCGTAGAAGCCCAGATGGTGCGAGATGCCGAAGCGGCTCCGCAAGGGCTGGGTGAGCAGTCCCGCCCGGGTGGTCGCCCCGATCAGGGTGAACGGCTGCAGGTTGATGGTGACGGTTCGGGCGTGCATGCCGCTGTCGACGGTGAAGTCGACGCGGAAGTCCTCCATCGCCGGATAGATGTACTCCTCGACCGCCGGAGGGAGGCGATGGATCTCGTCGATGAAGAGGACGTCCTTGGGTTCGAGGCGGGTCAGCGTGCCGATCAGGTCGCCGGCCTTGGTCAGCGCCGGGCCGCTGGTCACATAGGCCCGCGAGCCCATCTCGTTGGCGATGACGTGGGCGAGCGTCGTCTTGCCGAGTCCCGGTGGGCCGTGCAGCAGGACGTGTTCCATCGCCTCGTCGCGGGCCTTGACCGCCTCGAGGGCGATGGAGAGCCGCTCGACGAGATCGGGCTGACCGACGTACTCGGCGAGACGGACCGGACGCAGGGCGACGTTGGACTGCTCCTCCTGCGGATTCGCTTCGGTCGTCGACACCACTCGGTCGCGGCTCATGAGCCCTCCATGGAACGCGTCGAAGAAGCGATGCTTCGGCGGGTGCTCGGCATCCGCTCGTTCAGAACGAGACCTTCGGAGCTTCGCGGGCGGCCGGTTCGGCGACTTCGAAGAAGTCTCCCGCGGTGAAGGCGAACATGCCCGCGACGATGCTCGCCGGGAACACCGCGATCTGCTCGTTGTACTCCCCGACGGTGCGGTTGTAGTTCTGCCGACTGAACCCGATGGCGTCCTCGGTCTGACCGAGCTCCTGCTGAAGCTGAAGGAAGTTCTGGTTGGCCTTGAGATCCGGATACGCCTCGGCGACGGCGAACAGCCGTCCGAGCGCCGCGGTCAGCATGCCCTCGGCCGCCCCGCTGTCGACTGGACCGTGCGCCGTCATGGCGGCGTTGCGGGCGGTCATCACCCCTTCGAGGGTCTCCTTCTCGTGGGTGGCGTAGCCCTTGACGGTCTCGACGAGGTTGGGAATCAGGTCGTGGCGGCGCTTCAGCTGGACGTCGATGTCCGACCAGGCGCCCTGCGTGCGGATGCGAAGGCGCTGCAGTCGATTGAAGACCCCGATCCCCCACAGCACGGCGACGACCGCCACCAGACCGATCACGACGAGCAGAACCAGTCCCGACGAAATGCTCGCTCCCATGGCGTCCTCCGGTGCGGTGCGGACAGGCGATGCCGCCGAGACGGCTCGGTCATGGTAGGGGCTGGCGAGATCTGCTGATACGCTGTGGAAGGCGGCGTTCTCCCACATGTCGCCGCACCTTGCCCCCGATGACCGACTCCAGATCCACCAAGCGTTCGGCGAGCCACCGCCGCCGGAAGCGCGCCGCATGGCATCGCCAGGCCGACGGCGCGGTCGGCGAGCAGCCGCCGCCGGTGCTCGAGCACGCCCTCGTGCCCGGCGGCCCGCCGAGCGTCGTGGAGGACGGCGCAGCGCTCGGCGCCCTCGTCGAACGCATGTCGGGCGCCGAGGTGATCGGCTTCGACACCGAGTTCATCGGCGAGGAGACCTTCCGCCCGCGGGTCTGCCTGGTCCAGGTCGCCACCGAGAAGGAGGTCGCGCTCGTCGATCCGCTCGCGCTCGAGGCCCGCGGCGAGGCGTCGAGGATCCGCGATCTCCACGAGATGCTCGCCTCTCCGGACCGTCTGGTGGTGGTCCATGCGGCCTACCACGACGTCGAGGCGATGCGACTGGCCATCGGACGCGATCCCGAACACGTCGTGGACACCCAGGTCGCCGCGGCGATGTGCGGACTTCCGTGGCCGGCGAGCCTCGCGACGGTGCTGGAGCAGTTCACCGGACATCGCACCGGAAAGGCCCACACCTTCACCGACTGGGACGCCCGTCCGCTGTCGCCGACCCAGTGCCTCTACGCCGCCGACGACGTGCGCTACCTTCCCCTGCTCTGGCACGAACTCGGAGTGCGACTCGATCGACTCGGTCGTCGCCACTGGGCGCTGGAGGAGTCGGCGGATCGTCTCGCGGAGGCCCCGTTCGATCCGCGTTCGCAGGTCAAGAGGATCGCACGCGGCGAACTGGTCGGTCAGGTCAACCGGGCGATCGTCACCGAACTGGTCCTCGAGCGCTACGCCATCGCTCGCGACCACGACGTGCCCCCGCGCGGCGCGCTGCCCGACGCCACGCTGGCCGAGATCGCGCGGGCCCGTCCGGCCGACGTCGAGGCGTTCCGCAGCACCAAGGGCGTTCCCGGATCGACCATGCGCGACGCGGCGGATCGTCTCGTCGCGGCGGTGGCTCGCGGCGTCGCGAAGGTCCCCGTGAAGGATCCCGTCGCCGATTCGCTGGCCAGGCGGCGGGTGCGGGAAGCCGTCGATCGGGCCTGGCCGTGCCTGCAGGAGCGCTGCGGCGAACTCGGCATCGCCACCGAACTGGTCGTCTCCCGCGCCGTGTTCAGCGGGTGGTTCGGACGGGAAGTCCTCCGGCAGCGCGGACTTCCCGGCGCCGAGACGCTCGAGGCCCGGCCCAGTCCCTTCGAGGCCGGATCGTGGCGCGACGTCGCCCTCGGGGACTGCGTGCAGCGGCTTCGCGAGGAGATCGTCGATTCAGGCGAATCGGCCTGAACGACCCATCTTCACGATGCGGTCGAAGTGGCCTCGATCCACGGTCTGCACCGAGAGTCGCTGCCCTCGGGCCAGCAGGGGCATGCCCTCGAAGAAGGCGTCGTCGCGAATCGCATCGAGCGGCAGCAGCGCCGGGAAGCGTTCGACGAAACCCAGGCGGGCCATGATCCAGGTCGGCGCGTCGGGATCGGATCCGGGATCGAAGTACGGGCTCTTCGGGTCGAACGCCGTCGGGTCGGGGACCGGCGGTCCGATCACCTTCGCCACTCCGGCGATGCCCGGAGGCTTCGCGTTGGAGTGGTAGACGAGGACGAGGTCTCCCTTGGCCATCGCATCCCGCATGAAGTTGCGGGCCTGATGGTTCCGCACCCCGTCCCATCCGGTGGTGCCGTCGCGCTCCAGGTCGGAGATCGAATACTTCTCCGGCTCGGTCTTGACCAGCCATCGTCCGGTCGCCGCCACCGCCGGCGCCTTGGCGGGCGTCGCACGGCGGACGTTCCGCTTCGCCGCGGATGCGGTCCCCGAGGTGGACGAACGGATCCCGGATCCGCCGCCGCGACCGGCAGCGGCGTTCCTGGTCTTCGATGAGGCGGTCTTGGCGCGTCGTGCGGGCATGTCGGGAGGGGTCCTCGTCGGATGGCGTCGAGAATACGGCATCGAGATCCCGAGGCGATCTCGACGAACGATCGAGGAGGTCCGGCAAGCGAGGCCGATACTCTTCGTTCCAACCGCGACCCGATCCCCGAGGACCTCGCGTGCCCGACCGCTCCGACATCCGCATGCCCACCATGGCCATCGCCGCGATGCTCGCGGTGGCGGGCGTGGCGATCGGGGCGCCGGTCCGGATCGACGATGCCGCGGATTCGGACGCCGCCCCACCTCCGGCGTTCACCGATGCGGAACGTCGCGATCGCCTTCGCGAGGAGGCCTTCGCCCGTCTTCGCGAGACGATGCTGCCCGAGGCGGTGGATGCCGCCACCTTGGAGACCTGGGCTCGGGAGGTCGGGTTCTCCGACGAAGGGCTCGCGCTGCTTGCGGCGATCGATGCGAACTATCGCGAGGCGTGGCGGCGGGCTGAACTGGGCGGCGGCGCGGCGATCCGCAATCGCCTCGAGGCGACCTACCGGTTCGACGATCGCATCGAACGGATCGAGCCGGTGCCGACCCCGGAGCTGCTGGAACTGCTCGCGGCTCGCGAACAGCTCGTCGATCGCATCGCCACCGCCGAGGACGCGCTCTTCCGGGAGTTCGAGGCCCTCGCCGATCCGATGCGGCGCGCCGCGTTGGCGGACATCCGCCACGAACGTCGTCAACGGGTGTTGCGACGGCCCGAGCGTCTGCCCGGCGCGACCGTCGATCTGGTCGACCTGCTCGCCGAGGAGTCGGTCGACGTCTCGGCGATTCCCGGTGGTTCGGGTCTGGTCGATCGGTATCGACGTCGTCACGCCGAGGCGCTCGAAGCTCGATTCCGCGAGGGACTCGCCATCGATCGCGAAGAGGCGGAGCTGCATGTCGAGATCGGACCGGCCTGGGAACTTCTGGAGTCGCCGGAGGATGCCGCGGAGATCGCGGAGACGCTGCGGGACCTCGAACGTCGTCGCCTCGAACTCGACGTTCCGATGCGAGCCCTGAACCGCGACGCCCTGCTCGAACTTCGTCCGGCGCTTGCCGAGGCGGACGGCCGCCGCGTGCAGCGCCGCTACCAGGCGCTGACCTATCCGGAGTTCTTCCGGGACGAGGGCCGGTTCGACGCGCTGCTGGCGAACCCGGCGTTGGACGCGGTGCTCGACGACGCCCGACGCGGCGCGGTCGAGGTCGTGCGCGACGAGACCTTCCGGGACCTGCAGCGAAGCTCGCTGCTGTCGATGGAACTCGCAGACGCCCTCGTGCCCGTCGAGACGCTCCCGGATCCACTGGCCCGGGCCGAGGCCCAGATGCTGATCGGACTTCGCCTGATCGAGATCGGCGAGCAGCGGCGGGCTCGGCTCGATGCCGCGGCGCGGGACCTTCGGAATCTGCTGCCGACCGAATCGGGCGACGCGGCGGCGTCGATCGAGACCTTCCTGGCCGAACACGAGAGCCTTCGTCGGGCCGCGGCGTTTCGTCGCGATCGCCTCGCCGAGGCGGCCGCGGCGCTGCGGACGATGTCGCTCGCGCCGCCCATCGCCGCCGATCCGATCGACGACGCGGCCGTCGACGACGCGCCGGGGAGTTCCGACGCCCCCTGATCGAACCGACCTCGGATGCCAGAGACCATGTCGCAACCCACCGTTTCCGTCACGACGCCACGTCGTCTCCGTCTCCCCGTGGGAGCCTGGATGACACCGATCCTCCTGGCGGGCCTGCTGGTCGCGGCATGTGGCGGCGAGCCTCCCTCCTCGAACGAGGGATCGCAGTCCGCAGCGGCTTCGAGCGAACCCGGGCCGTTGCGGGCCCGGGTGCGCACGTCGCAGGGCGAGTTCCTGATCGATCTCTTCGCCGACGGGGCCCCCCGGACCGTCGCCAACTTCTGCCTGCTCGCCCGAAGCGGCTTCTACGACGGGCAGACCTGGTACGGCATGAGTCCCGTGGTGCGTCAGATCGGGCGGCCGATTCCGTCCTTCACGCCCGGCTACGACCTGCCGAAGGAGTTCGTGCCCGGCGCCTGGTTCGACCGGGCCGGCCGGGTCGCGGCGACCGTCGTCACCGACAGTCCGGACTCGCCGGCGCACGGCTCCGGATTCTTCGTCACGGTCAAGGAGCAGTCCCGTTGGAACCTCGTCTACCCCGTGTTCGGTCAGGTGGTCGAGGGGCTCGAGGTGCTGCCGAACCTGCGCGACGGCGACATCCTCGAGTCGGTCGTCATCGAGGGCGATCCCGAGCCGCTGTGGAGTCGACTCGGCCCCGAGGTCCAACGATGGCGGGCCGCGATCGCCGGAATCGGCGAGATTCCCGCGCCGGTGGAACGCTGATCGAAGGACGCCGAATCGGCGTCAGTTCCAGCTCATGCCCTTGGGCCAATCGTCGTGTCCCTGCTGCTCGGCCATCGCGACGAGGCGATCGAGATGGGCGAGTTCGGAGGTCAGCAGCGCCGCGCGGGTTCGGGGATCGGCCTCGGCGAGCATGCGATATCGCAACTCGTCGTCCTTGAGCAGCGTGAAGCTCATCAGTTCGACCAGCGCCGAGGTGGGCACATCCTCGCGGCGGATCCACTCGCGGACGGCCTCGGCGCTGACCATGCGGGACAGGCGAGGTCCCTCGAGAAGACTCTTGAGCCGGCGACGGGTCGCGGGCAGGCGCGGCGGCGTCGAAGAGGTCTCGACCGGTCGCAGGATCCCGAGTCGGTACTGCCGCCCAGGTGCCGGTTCCATCACCTCGCGGATGCTCGCCCGACAGACCCCGTGCAGCACGATGTTGTGACGGCCGTCTGGAAGTCGGGCGTGCTGGACGATCTTCGCCACGCACACCGCCGGACGCAGCGGCGGATCGCCGATTGTCGGTCCGGTCCAGCCTTCGCCGGCCGGCGTCGCCATGGCGATGGGCAGCGCCGTCAGAAGGTTGCCGTCCTCCATCACCTCGAGGCAGTCCTCGACCATCTGCCGGTAGCGGGGCTCGAAGATGTGCAACGCCTGCGGAGCATGCGGGAGCAGCACCGATCCCGACAGCGGGAAGAGGGCGATCGGCTCGTTGAAGTCGATGGAGATCGTCTCGGACACGCCGGAAGTCTACGCCTGCCGAGCCGGTCGGAACGGACCGCCGGCATCCGCGGGGCCCCGCCCGCGAAGGGACTCTCATGACCTCGATCCTGACGGGCCTCTGCGAACGTCCGCTCGTGCCGGTGCTGCTTCTGGGCCTCGCCGCCGCGGGCCTTGGTTGGGTGGCGGTCGCCCGCGACGATCGACGGATCCTCACGGCCGCCGTCGCCGTCGCAACCCTCGCGGCGCTGCTCGTGGCGACGGCATGGATGGTGTCGACGCCGGGGGAACGGGCCGAAGGGCTCGTCGATCGCTTCGTCGATGCCGCGGAGCGTGCCGACTTCGACGGTCCCGACGGCATGTTCGCGCTGCTTGCCGACGACGCGAGCCTGCACTTCGGCAAGGAGACCAACCCGGGCCTGGGGATCGATCGACTGCAGCGGGCTCTCGAGACGCTGGGTCGGCGCCATCGCATCCGCGAAAACACCGTCCTGTCGCGCTCCGGCGAGACCGTCGACGGCGATCGCGGTCGGGTCGCCCTCTTCTGCAGGACCGTCACCGAGAGTTCGATGGGCAGCCCGGTGCTGACCCGCTGGGTGTTCGTCGCCGCGCCCGATCCCGCCGACGGAGAGATGCGAATCCGGCAGGTGGTCTTCGAGACCGTCGGCAACCGACCCGCCGACCCCGACATCCTTCGCTGAGGTCCCGATTCGCCCGGCGCGGGTTCCGACGCCCGCAATCGTGTTCGCGAAGCGCCGTCGATCGTGCCGATGACCCCCCGGTTCGCCGCGCCCTCGCCGCGCCCTCGCCGCCCCACCGACCACCATGGCCCGAACCCTGCGCATCCTCTCGCTCGTTCTCGTCATCGGGGGCGCCCTCGCCGCGGTCATGTGGCGCAGCTACATCGACGAGGAGCGTCGACTTCGCGAGGAGATCGCCCGCG
The DNA here is from genome assembly GCA_017859745.1 of Planctomycetota bacterium. Lineage (GTDB taxonomy): Bacteria > Planctomycetota > Phycisphaerae > Phycisphaerales > SM1A02 > VGXO01. The sequence goes on along the minus strand of JAFMML010000053.1, from coordinate 3,636 downwards.
TCGAGGCGGAGATGGCCCGGCAGGTCGAGGTTCGCGAGGAGATGATCGACCGCCTCGGCCGCCAGCGGCGCCGCGCTCTCGTCGAGGTGGTCGCCCAGGAGCCGATGCCCGACGGCGAAGGCGTGCTGACCGAACTTCGCTTCGTCGAACTGGACGAGCAGGGCCGTGAACTCGGTCGCCGGGAGTACTCGGTGCCCGGCGACGTCGTCTTCATCGACGGATGGACCGCCAGGTTCCGCGCCGAGCAGGTCGCCGAGGGCGATCCGATGCGGGGTTCGACGATCGTGCTGCTGCGAAGGATCTACTCCGATCTCATGCGACCCGCCGATGGGCTTCCCATCGACACGCCCGGCGGCGTGCCCGACGGCTACGCCGCCAGCGAGCGGTCCCGCTTCGAGCAGTCGATCTGGCGGAACTTCTGGCGCCTTGCGTCCGATCCCGCCGCCGCCGCCGATCGAGGACTTCGGGTGGCCCAGGGCGAGGCGGTCTACAAGCGGGTTCGTCCGGGCGAGACCTACGAGCTGCTGGTCGAGGCCGCCGGCGGCATGACGCTCGTGCCGGTCGACCCCGCCGTGGTCGATCCCGATCGGCTCGCCCGAGAGATCGGCGACGGCGAGGTGCGGTGACGCCGATGGCGCGGGGCGGGAGACGAAGCCTTCGACTTCGAACGATCGCCGGGGAGATCGAGCGGTGCGAGCGCTGCCCCCGCCTCCGGGACTGGTGCCGCCGCGTGGGGCGCGAGAAGCGTCGTGCCTATGCGAACGACCGCTACTGGGCGAAACCGGTGCCGGGCTTCGGCGACCCCGACGCCGACATCGTCGTCGTGGGGCTCGCGCCCGGCGCCCATGGGGCCAACCGGACCGGTCGACTCTTCACCGGCGACCGTTCGGGCGACTTCCTCTTCGCGAGCCTGCATCGCGCCGGCTTTGCGAACCAGCCCGAAGCGGTCTCGCGCGACGACGGCCTCGTCCTGTCGGGCGCATTCATCTCGGTGGCGGGACGCTGCGCGCCGCCGGCGAATCGTCCGACCCCCGAGGAACTCGCCGCGTGCCGACCCCATCTCGTGCGCGAGCTCGAGGTGCTGGAGCCCAAGGTGCTGGTCGCGCTGGGGGGTCTCGCCTGGAACGCGGCGCTTTCCGCGTTCGCCGACCTCGGTCTCGGCGAGGCGATCCCCCGGCCCAAGCCGAGATTCGCCCATGCCGCGGAGATCGTGATCGGCGAGACGACGCTGCTCGGGGCCTACCACCCGAGCCAGCAGAACACCTTCACGAAGCGCCTGACGCCGCCGATGCTCGACGAGGTGTTTCTCCGCGCGCGGGAGATCGCGGCCTCGTGAGCGACCGCGGGCCGCCTTACACTCGCCCCGTGAACACTCCCAAGGCAGGCACAGGCACCGTCGACCTCCGCAGCGACACCGTCACCCGGCCCACGCCGGCCATGATGCAGGCGATGTTCGCGGCGGAACTCGGCGACGACGTGCTTGGCGACGATCCCACCGTCAAGCGCCTCGAGGCGAGGGTCGCCGAACTGCTCGGCATGGAGGCGGCCCTCTTCACGCCCAGCGGAACGATGGCGAACCAGTTGGCGATCCGCACGGTGTGCGAACCGGGCGACGAGATCCTCTGTCATCGGGACAGCCACATCCTGCACTACGAGACCGGGGGACCGGCGGCGCTCTCGGGTTGCATCGTGACCACGCTCGACGGCGGCGACGGCCTGCCGAGGGGCGTCTTCGGAGGCGAGCTGGTCGAGCAGTCGGTGCGTCCGCTCGACCAGCACGATCCGGTGACCCGCATGGTCGTCGTCGAGAACACCGTCAACCGCGCCGGCGGCGTGCCGTGGAGTCTCGAGGCCTTCGCCGACGTCGCGTCCGCCGCGGCGTCCCGGAGCCTGCACGTCCACGTCGATGGCGCTCGGCTCTGGAACGCCTGCATCGCCTGCGGCTATGCGCCGAGCGAGTTCCTCGCCGAGGCCGACAGCTGTTCGGTCTGCTTCTCGAAGGGCCTCGGCGCTCCGGTCGGCTCGGCGCTTGCCGGACCCACCGCCTTCATCGCCCGGGCGAAACGGTTCCGGAAGATGTTCGGCGGCTCGATGCGGCAGGTGGGCCTGCTCGCCGCCGGAGCGCTCTTCGCGGTCGACCACCAGCTCGATCGTCTCGTCGAGGACCATGCCCACGCGATGCGCCTCGCCGCGGCGCTCTCGGCGATGCCCGGGGTCGAGGTCGAGGCGCCGCCCGGCGGCGTGCGCACCAACATGGTCTTCCTGCGGGTCGCCGGGGATGCGGGCGATCTGTGCGCCCGACTCGAGACCCGCGGTGTTCGGATGATTCCGATGGGGCGAGGGCGGCTTCGTGCGGTGCTGCACCTCGACGTCGACGAGGCCGATGTCGAGCGGGCGATCGAGTCGATCGGCACCGAACTCGGATGATCGCCTGAAGAGCGCGGCGTCGTGCGAGGCGACCTGCAAGTCAGCGCACGCCGAGAAACCCGATGGGCAGGCGACTCGAGCCGTCCAGGGCGAGATCCGCCACCGCCTCGCCGACGACCGGCACGAACTTGAATCCGTGACCGGAGAAGCCGCAGGCGAGCACCACCCGCGGCTCGTCGGGATGCCGGTCGAGCAGGAAGTGTCCGTCGGCCGTGTTCGTGTAGAGGCAGACGCTTGCCGCATCGACGTCTCCCCCGAGGCCGGGCAGGTGGCGGGCGGCGAGGCGTCGCAGTTCGCCGATCTCGTCCTCGCCGACGCAGCGGTCGATGCGATCCGGATCGCCGGCTTGGCCGCCGCCGTGGACGGCGATCTTGGTTCGGCTCTCGCCGGGGATGCCCGGCGTCGCGAGCGGATCGACGGGGACGCCGTAGACCGGGGGCAACGCGTTGCGATCGACGAGCCAGGCCGGCAGGCGATCGGGCATCGCCATGGCGGGATCGTCGGGCGAGATCCACGCCTGCACCTGCCGCGCCGGTTCGAGCGGCATCGGAAGGCCCGGCGCCCCGGGGAGGGACAGCACCCTGCCACTCCACGCGCCGGCGGCGACGACCACGCGATCGACGAGTCGGGTCTCGCCGGAGAACGCGAGCTCGATGCCGTCGTCGCGCGTGGACCAGCCTTCGATCTCGCAGTGGTCGCGGAGTTCGGCCCCGTCGCGCTGCGCGAGTTCGGCGAGCGCCTTCATGGTCCGCTCCGGGCGCACGAAGCCGCCGCCCGGCTCGAACAGACCACGGCGCGGCGAGGCCTCGTCGAACCCGGCGCTGTGGCGGAACTGCGGAAACCGCGCATCGATCGCTGCGGCGTCGAGACGCTCGACCTCGATGCCGTGGCGAAGCGCGCTCTCGGCGCTGGCGGCGACGACTCCGGAGTCCTCGTCGCCGGCGATCAGCACCCCGCAGCGCTCGATCACCGGTTCGCCCGAAGCGTCCGCCAGTTGGACGAACCCATCCATCGACCGCTGGAGCAGCGGGACGTAGTCGGTGTGCTCGAAGTAGGCGAGGCGGATCACCCGGGTGCCGCCGTGGGAGCTTCCGAAGGCGTGACCGAGCTCGTGCCGCTCGAGGCCGATCACGTTCGCGCCGCGCCGGGCGAGTTCGCGGCAGGCGGAAAGGCCCATGGCGCCGAGACCGACGACGGCGACGGAGGGTT
>JAFMML010000108.1 GCA_017859745.1 Planctomycetota bacterium | reverse complement strand
TTCGCGAACGGATGGAACGTCGACTCGAATTCGGGATTTCGACCCAGGCAGTTCCCTGTCGATGGAACCTCCTGTTGGGCAACAAAGGTGGATCGTCCCTTGGACACTCGATCGATCGGACTCGGCCGGGGCGGCATCCGATCGTCCCCGGGGCCCTCGCACCGACGAGGCACGACGCTCAGTCGCCCCAGTTCGCAAGCAGAACCGCGAGATCCGCACCGCCCACCGCGCAGTCGCCGTCGAGATCCGACGGGCACTTCACGCACTCGCCGCAGGCTCCCCACGCCGCCAGCATGAGCGTGAGATCGGCGCCGTCGACGACCCCGTTGCCGTCGAGGTCGCCGGGGCGATCGGTGTCCGCATAGGCCACGAAGATGCCGCTGCCCCAACTCGTCGTGGGATTTCCCAGCGGCGTCAACGAGGCGTTGAAGGCGAGATCGCCGCGGGCGTTGAGTCGCGGATTGCCGCCGAAGACCGGAGAGAAGTCCGGTCGGTCGATCTGCGCCGGTCCGAGATCGGTCGGTACCGCGGATCGGTCCCCGACGACTCGAGCGATCTCGACGCCGTCGCCCACGAAGATCGCCCGCAGGCCGTCGGCGTCGCGACCTCGGAAGGCGACGAGACCCTGCGCATTCGCCGACGGGTTGAAGAACTCGATCTCGGTCACCGTGCCGTCGTGCTCGCGGGCGATCTCGGTCGTCTCGATGCCGTCGGAGAGGAAGACGCCGCGGTCGCCGCCCGTCCCGGCGATCGAGGCGATGAAGGCGACCCGACCGTCGTCGACGAGGCCGACCCCGTTGCCGAAGGACTGGAACGGCGATCTCGGATTCGCCGCCGAGTCGGCGGCGATCAACACCGAGTCGCCCCCACCCGTGAAGACGCGGATCTCGTTGCCGCCCGAGGCCCGCTGCACCTTGCTCGCAACCTGCCCGGCGTTGTTCAGGCTTGGCGTGAACAGGAACGAATAGGGACTGCCGGGCATCACCGAGGGCGTGCCTGCCAGAACGGACTGGACTCCGGCCACCACGACGACATGGGCCTGCCCCGACCCGATCGCGGCGCGGAAGGCGATCGCGCCGGCATCGTTGATCTGCGGCGAGCCGAAGAGGTCGATGCCGAGCGGTCCGCCGGGCGCGATCTCGACGAAGGCCTCCTCGAGCTTCGGGTCGTACCGGAAGAGACCGTCGGAGGAGAACAGGTCGTACTGGTCGAAGACCACCTCGCCGAAGGCGTTGATGCTCGGATCGGTGATCACGGGATCCTGGTCCGGTGCCGCGTACACCACCTGCCCGGTTCCTCCACCACCAGACCACAGACCCGCCACACCGCTCGACCCGACGGTGATCAGGCGGAACGCGATCTGCCCTTGCCCGCCGATCGCAGGGGTGCCGCTGGTGAAGATTGCTCCCGGCGGGAGATTGAAGGGCGCGGGTCCTCCACTGCGGGCCTGGAGTTCGATGGTGGTCCACTCCGGAAGCTGGCCCGACGCGGCCGACGCGGCGGCGAGCGACGTCAGCGCCGCAAACGCACCCGCGCACGAGACTCGATCCGTTCGGCACGCCCCAACCAACGCGGTACACCTCATGACGACGCTCTCCTCGACCGAAGTGGTCGGCGACACAGGAGGTCCTCCCTTGCGGCGAGGGCTCTGGCCCGCCGCCCATCCAAGGCCGGAGGCTCTCGAGACCGCGGCGACCTCCAAGCTCCGCACCGCATTCGAGACTACTCGCGCCGCCGCGGTGGGCGAGACGAAATCGCCGCTTTCGCGACGATCGTGGCTCGGGCCCGTCGGGAGCTCGATGCCCAGACGCTGGGCAGGACCGAATCACGCGACCTACGCTTGTCGCCATGAAGCTCGAGATCCTGACCTTGTGCAAGGCCGCCGTCGTCGAACACGGCAGCCTCAGCATCCTCTCCGCCATGGATCGGTTGAACGCTCCATCGGTGCCATGCGTGCTGCCGCGATGCTCGGTGGCGATCCGCCTCCGCTTCGATCGCATCGAGAACGGCGAGCACGATCTCAAGCTGCACATCGTCGATGCCGACGGAAAGGGCGTGATGAACCCGCTGCAGGCGAAACTCCGAGTGCAGCATGGCGAGAGCCACCGAAGCGCCGCGATCTGCCTGGTCATCGATGTCAACGGCCTCTCGCTTCCATCGTTCGGCGAGTACTCGATCGACGTCGCCGTCGATTCGCTTCATGTGGGATCGACACCGTTCCACATCGCCGAGTCGAAACCGCGAAGCTGACGGGACTTCCGGAGGGCTCCAGCGTCCGAACGCGACCATCGGAAGCCCTCGCGGACCACGACCGGGCATCCCGGTCCCTCGTCGCCGCCGCACGAGGCGCTCGCAGCTCAGACGCCCGCGGCGCCGTTGCGATCCTCGGCCGCGCGGTGCCGGTTCCCCTTGCGGCTGCCATGGGCGACGTACACCCGACGAGCCTCTCGGCGACCCGCAGCGCTCTTCCGAATCGCGAACAGGCGATCCTTGGCGTCGCGAAGCGCCGTCGAGTGATCGACGATCGGCGACGGATAGTCCGTGCCGATCTCGCATCCGGCCATCAGCGCCGTCAGTGGAGGCATCGCGGACGGATCTGCGAGGAACTCGTCGGGCACGTGTTCCAGTTCCGGAATCCACCGGCGGATGAAGACGCCGGTGGGATCGTGGTCTCGGGCCTGCTTCGCGGGCGAGTAGATCCGAACGGTGTTGATGCCGGTGGTGCCCGACTGCATCTGGAACTGGCTGTAGTGGATGCCCGGCTCGTAGTCGACGAACTGCCGAGCCAGCCACACGCTCGGTTCCCGCCAGTGCAGCCACAGATGATGGCTGGAGAAGCTTGCAAGCATCGCCCGCATGCGGAAGTTGATCCAGCCGGTCGCATGCAGGCAGCGCATGCAGGCGTCGACCATCGGATATCCGGTGCGTCCCTCCCGCCAGGCCTCGAAGCGGCGCTTCGCCTCGTCGGTCTCGAAGAAGTCCTCCCGCATCCCGTCGAATGCGCGATTCATGTTCCGGAACTCGATCGCCGGCTCGCTCTCGAGCTTCTGCATGAAGTGGCAGTGCCAGCGCAGCCGCGACAGGAAGCTCTCGACGGACTTGGCGTGGCGGCGAGCATCCGTTGCTCCGGACACCGCGAGTCCGCGGAGCTCCGCGAGGCGGCCCTCGGCCTCCCGACGAGCAAGTCGTAGCGACAGCGTGCCCCAGGCGAGGTGAGGGCTGATCCGACTGCACGCCTCGAATGCGGTCGCCGGACTCGACATCGCCCGGCGATAGTCCACTCCGCGGTGATCGAGAAAGCTCTCGAGGCTCTCCCGACCGGCGCGTTCCCCTCCGGATTGTCCTGCGATCGGTGCTCCGGCGACGCCGAGGGAGTCTGCCTCGGGCATCGATCCAAGTTCGAGTCGCTCACCGCCGGAGGGCACGGGCAACCGCCCGGGACTCGGCAAGGGCGTTGCTCCCATCCGGCGGTTCCAGTGCCGCGACCATCCATCGCGGTTCCCAAGACGGCGGACCACGCCGTTCTGAGGGATCTCGATCCACGGAAGGTCTCGTGCCCGACACCACCTCCCGACGCGCCGGTCCCGATCGAAGGTCAGGCCGTTCCCGGTCTCCTCGTGGCTGACCAACGCCTCGGGAGCCGGAACGCCCGACGCCTCGAACTCGTCGAACAGGCGGTCGAAGACGTCGGGGCACTCTCCCACGCGAACCAGCAGGCGCCCGCCTCGTTCGAGCCACGCCGCGCGAAGTTCCTCGAGCGAGGCCCGGAGGAACTCGAAGTGACGGCGATCCGCGTCGGGGGCCCGCCAGATGCTCGGTTCGAAGACGAACACGCCCAGCACCGAACCTGCCTCGAGGGCGGCATCGAGCGCCGAGTGATCGTGCAGCCGGAGATCTCGCTTCAGCCAGAGGATCCGCACGACTCCGGATCCGCCCACGAACGCGCCGGGATTCGACGAAGTTCAGGTCAATCCTCGACCAGACCCGACTCCTCGAGGATTCGCCAGCCCACCGCACGGAAACTCGGGAATCGTCCCATCGTTCCCAGGACGTGACCAAGATCCTCCTCGTCGAGCACCCACCTCGACTCGGGCGACCGGGACACGTCGACCTCCTCGACCCGAGTGCCGATGCGTTGGCGGCGGAAGTGCTCGAAGGTGAAGGCCCGTTCACGGATCGACCAGTGCTCGAGGCGGTCGGCGATCTCGAAGGCCTTGTTGGTCAGGATCGCCAGGCTGCGTTCGCGGTCCTCGCCGGACATGCTTCGAAGGGCCAGATTGCATCCGAACACGCACCACCATCCGTGGGCCTCGATGGCCTCTTCCGGAGCGAGTCGGTCGAGATCGACCGCGTTCTCGAGACCGTCGATGATCGTGGCGACCGCCTCCGGGCCGCTTCCGTCGCCGGTCGCCCTCGCCTCGAGCACGCCACCGCGATGCAGATGACTCGCCCCGAGATCGGCGATCTCACCGAACTCCTCGAACAGCGCCAGGAACTCCTGCTCGGCCAACGCGAGATCCTCGCAGGCCTGACGCACGTGCCGCGATCGATCGGCGGAATCGGCCCCGATCAGGCGCCGCGACGCGTGCCCCCGGATGGCGTGTGCCGAAGCGACGGTCCGTCGCACGAGCCGGTCGTCCACGCTCCGACGTCGCATCTGGTCGAGAAGGTCGGATGCGATCGCCCTCGCCTCGACGAGGTTCCAGAGCTCGTAGTTGCACATCGCCAGTCGAAGCGACAGGCGGATGTGACTGGCGAACGCCAGCCCCCCGGCGGACATTCCACGCCGGACGACCGCCACGGCGGTGGCATGGCAACCCGCCCCGCTCCATGCCGCCGCCTCCAATTCGTCCGCGACGGCGTCCTCCTCCGAGTCCGCCGATCCGCAGCTCTCCCGCAAGGCCACGGCGACGGCTCGGGCCTCGTCCCAACGTCGCCGATCGAGCGCCGCGAGCCCCCGCGCCAGCAGCTCGTCGGTCGAACTGGACCGAGGCTCGGTCGAATCGGGAATCGTCGAGAGCTCCCGAGGCGTCCACAGATCGTCGACCACATCGCCGGGATCCCACCCGAGCGCGCCGGCGACCGCCACGACGAGATCGAGCTTCGGATTCCCACTTGCGGGAATCAACTTGGTCGCGTCGCGCCCGAGACGCTCGGCAAGCTCGTGCCGGCTCCAGCCGTTCATCCTTCGAGCAAGATCGAGCAGGACCCGGAGCCTCGCCCGCCGCCGTGCCGCGAGCGCCGTCGGAGAGATGGAAGACATGTGCTACCTCCGGAGCGAGTCGCCGATCGATCCCCCGAGACCATCCCACGGATCGTCGGCGATCGCCGTGATAACCCCCGCCCGACGCCATCGCGAGCCTCGATGCGTAAGTTCTGGATCGATTTCGACTTTGTGAAGGACGTCACGAAGTCGGGGGC
>JAFMML010000107.1 GCA_017859745.1 Planctomycetota bacterium | reverse complement strand
CTTCGACGCGCCCAACCGCGAGACCTGCACCGTCGATCGGGCGAGGACCAACACGCCGCTGCAGGCCCTCGTGCTGCTGAACGACGTGCAGTTCGTCGAGGCGGCACGCGCCTTCGCCCAGCGGATCCTGCAGCGCGATGGCGACGACGAGTCCCGACTGGCGTGGGCGTTCGTCGAGGCCACTTCACGCAACCCCGACGCCCGCGAGCGGGCCGTGCTCGCGAGGTCGCTCGACCGAAGCCGGTCCGCCTACGCGGCCGATCCGATCGCCGCGGAGCGCTTCCTCGCCGCCGCGGGCGAGTCTCTCCGCGATGCCTCGATCCCGTCCGTCGAGCACGCCGCGTGGAGTCAGGTCGCGTCGATGCTGCTGAATCTGAGCGAGACCATCACCCGCAACTAGCGATCCACATGCCGCCGATCGACGACCATCTCGCCTTCCTCACCCGCCGCGCCTTCCTCGGCAGCGGCATGCGCGGCATCGGCCGCGTCGCCCTCGGTTCGCTCGTGGCATCGGCCCTGGGCCGCGCGTCCAGCGCCGGCTCGGGGGCCCGGCACGTCGCCCCGCGGGCGAAGCGGGTCCTCTGCCTGTTCCAGTCGGGCGGTCTCTCGCACATCGACCTCTTCGACCCGAAGCCGGCGATGTGGGAGTTCGCCGGAAAGGAACTGCCCCCGTCGGTTCGCGGAACGCAGCGCGTCACCGGCATGACGAGCGGCCAGTCGAGTTTCCCCGTGGTTCCGCCGATCGTCGGCGGGCGGCCGTGCGGCCGCGGCGGGCTCTGGATCAGCGACCTGCTTCCGAACCTGCAGAAGGTCGCGGACGAGCTGTGCGTGATCCGGACGCTGCACACCGAAGCGATCAACCACGACCCGGCGATCACCTGGATGAACACCGGCAACCAGCTGCCCGGCTACGCGAGCATGGGTTCGTGGGTCGGCTACGGCCTCGGCAGCGAGAACGAGAACCTGCCCGCGTTCATCACCATGGTCTCGCAGGGATCGGGGAAGAACCCGGGCCAGCCGATCTTCTCCCGGCTCTGGGGCAGCGGGTTTCTGCCCTCGACCCACCAGGGCGTCGGGCTTCGAAGCGGCGCCGATCCGGTGCTGTACCTGGCGAATCCCGACGGCGTCGACCGCGAGGTCCGACGCGGCATGCTCGACGATCTCGCAGAACTCAATGCGATGCGGGCCGAGGCCGTCGGCGACCCGGAGACCGTTGCCCGCATCGCCGCCTACGAGATGGCCTTCCGCATGCAGGCGTCGGTGCCCGAACTCGTCGACACCTCGGGCGAGGATGCCGCGACCCTCGAGCTCTACGGGCCGGACGTGCACAGACCCGGCAGCTACGCCGCGAACTGCCTGCTCGGCCGTCGCCTGCTCGAGCGGGGCGTGCGCTTCGTCCAGCTCTTCCATCGCGGCTGGGACCAGCACATCGCGCTCGAGCGACAACTGCCCAACCAGTGCCGCGACATCGACCGCCCCACCGCCGCAGTCCTCACCGATCTCCGACGACGCGGGCTGCTCGACGACACCCTCGTCGTCTTCGCGACCGAGTTCGGACGGACCGCCTACAGCCAAGGCGGCTTCGGCGACCCCAGCGCAGGTCGAGACCACCACGGGCGGAGCTTCTCGGTCTGGCTCGCGGGCGCCGGGGTGAAGGGCGGCACCGCCTACGGAACGACCGACGACTTCGCCTACAACGTGGTCGAGAACCCGGTGGCGGTCCGCGACTTCCACGCGACGATCCTGCACTGCCTCGGGATCGACCACGCGCGCCTGACCCATCCGTTTCGAGGCCTCGACGCGAAGCTCACCGGTGTCGAGCCGGCTCGCGTGGTCCGCGAGATCCTCGCCTGAGGATCGGCGCCGTCGCGACCGGAGATCCCACGTCCGCTACTCCGCGCTGCGGCTTCTGATGCGGATCCGCGACACCGCACCCGCGAGGTTCTCGATCCCACCGGTCACGAAGTCGTCCGCGAAGAGCGTGATCGCGCCATCCTCGGCAGGCACTGCGGAGCCCTCTGCATCCACGAACGCCCACTGGACGGCGCCGGCCATCCGAAGCGAGACCACGTCGAGTTCACCGTCGCGTTCGAGCCGCATCATCCCGGGCACGCCGAGCGGCCACGGATCCTCGCTGGGCCCGGAGAACGGCACGGGCGCGAACGCGACCACCCCGGCGTCGGTGCGGTAGAGACCGCGGTCGAGTTGGCGATCGGAGAAGTCGATCAGCTTCGCGAGCGGCGGAACCTGCTGGACGGCCGCGAACTGGATCTCGATGCGGTAGTCCGAGAGATCGAGTCCGTCGGTGGGGATCCGCAGCCCGGTTCCGGCCGCGAACACGTAGCGGCCTTCGACGATCTGCCCGCCGAGCGGTTCGATCGCGACCCCGCTGCCCGCGAGATCCTCGTAGCCGCCGGTCGAGAAGTCGTACTCCCGCACCAGCGGCGCCGGCCCCTGCAGCAGGCAGGACGGGATCCCCTGGGCCTCGGGATTCAGCGGCGGAACGCACGGTCCCCACGAGGAGACGAGCAGCGTGAGGTCGGTGCCGTCGACGGTGCCGCTCTCGTCGACGTCCCAGAAGCCCGGCCCGCCCCACTCCGAGAACAGGCCCGCAAGGTCCTCGCCGTTCACCCGACCGTCCTTGTTGCCGTCGGCGGGGCAGACCGGCTGCGACGCGAGCGTTGCGATCATTTCGGCGCGCAGATCCGCGTAGGCCAGCGCCGCCGCAGGCGGCAGCTCGTCGACGAGCGGGTTCCACGACTCGGTCAGCGGGCCGTTCTCGATGCCGGGCCGGTGCGGCGGCACGACCTCGGCGAGGCGGTAGAGCTCGACCACGCAGTCGTCCGGAGCCAGGCACGTGGGGAAGGTCTTGGCCACCAGCTTCCACCGGCCCCGACGCACCGCGTACTGGGCGAGCGTGGGCGGGACCACGTTGACGCTGCCGCTCGGGCACTGGTCCGCCATCGACGGCGGCAGGAAGCAGAGGTTCGTGCCGTTGCACTCGACGATCGCCGCCTTGGGATCGGTCGTGGCGAGATCGCAGTAGTTGGTCACCGGATACGGCGGCACGTCGGCGCCGCCGAGCCAGCACCCGCCGTTGTCGGTGCAGAGGGTGGGGTTGGTGAAGAGGCCATCGACGTCCGCACCCAGGACGATGCAGGGGCCGACGTCGCCAGGGGCGAAGGTCCCCTGCTCGTAGATCGCGAAGTCGTGGGTGCGGATCTCCTCCTGGCCGGGGTTGGTCAGGTAGGGCAGCATCGGCTGGGCGTCGACGATCCGGAACGGTGGAATCCGCGACGGCCAGTCCACACCGCAGACCTCGTTGAGCAGCGAGAAGAGATCGACCACGTTCACCATCGCGTCGACCGCCCGCCCCGGCGCCTCGACCATCGGCCCGGCGACGATGCAGGCGGATCGGACCCCGGACTCGTAGACGGTCTGCTTCGCTTCGGTGGGGTCGAAGGGCGGCAGCACCGTCGGCCCGTAGGACCCGTTGTCGTTGACGACGACGATCAGGGTGTTGGTCTCCGCGGGATCGCGGAGGGAGAAGACGCCCTTCTCGAGCGTCGCGAGGTCGAGGTCGACCAGCATCTCGCCGATCGAACGATCCACGCTCTCGACCATCAGCTTGAACGCCTGGCGAAAATCCGGCACCCCGTCGAACTGGATCGCGCAGGAGATGTCCGTGACCGCCGGCCCCGTGAGCGCCGGCGGCGGAATCTGCAGCGGCGTGTGGGCGCTGCTGTGGGTGACGAACGCCATCCACGGAACCCCGTCGGCCCGGGCCTCTTCGATCCACTCCACGCTCCGTCGCGAGATGAAGCCGGTCAGGTACTCCCGCTGCGGCTCCTCCAGCTCGACGCCGACACCGCCGGAAGTCAGCACCCGATCCCACGCGTAGTAGGCGTTGGTGTTGCCGAAGTCGATTTGGGCGCAATCGCCCTCGTCGCAGCTCTCCGCGAGGGTGCCGTCGGCCCGAAGCAGCGGCGTCGCGCCGGCGGCCATCGCCTCGAAGGGATTCACACCTTCGACGCAGGTCCCGTCGGGGAAGCACGCGGCGCCGACGGTCGTGAAGCCGACCGGAGCGCCGCAGTCGTACACGACGCCGTCGGGCGCCTGCCCGCCGACGGTCTGGTCGATCGCCGGCGGCAGCGCCCAGTAGCCGTCGTAGAAGTCCAGACCCGCCGAGACCGAGGGCGCCTCGTAGCCGTAGCCGGGCGGCGTGTTCCCCGGGCCGCCGCCGAGGTGGTACTTCCCGAGCATCCCGGTGCGATAGCCCGCCTGCGAGACGAGCTTGGGGACGGTGATCTCCGCCGGATGCAGCTGGTTGACCGGAAGCATCGGATCGACGATCGCGGTCACCACGCCGGTGCGGAAGCCGTAGCGGCCGGTCAACAGCGCCGCTCGCGTCGGCGAACATTCCGGCGTCGCCCACAAGTTGGTGAAGCTCACCCCCTGCGAAGCGATCTCGGCGAGCACCGGCATGTCGGGAGTCAGGGGCGCCGAGTTCCAGCCGAACGGCTCGAACCCGAAGTTCCCCATGCCGATGTCGTCGAGCACGATGACCAGGACGTCCGGTCGCGGATCGTCGCCGGCGAAGGCCGGTTCGGACGCCGCAAGGCCGCCGACGGCGAGCACGGCGGCGAGCGTGAGACGACTGGTCGGGGACATGGGACGGCGGGACGAGGTGGTGGACATGGGTGGGTTCTCGTACGAGTTTGACTTCGAGATGGTCGGGGGGCGTGGGAACCGTTGGGGTCGATGTGGCGATCGTCGATGCGGGTCGACCTCTCGGGGCGGTGGATCCTGTCGCCTTTCGACGACGTGTCACGCAGAATCCCCTCGGGCCGTGGTGCCCGCCTTCCGATTCCCAACTGCCGGCTGTTCTCCTCTGGCATCCGGCACGAGGCCGGCGAGGGGCTCGTTACCCACGATGCCCCAAACTGCAGGCGTGTGAGTCTTCTTTCCTCGCGAATGGTCGACTTCAACAATATTCCTGCACGCCATACCGGATCGGGCGATCGGAACACGAGCTCGACCCCCCGACCCGACATCCGCCCGCGGGACCTCCCCGCCTGCTTATCGCGTGGAAGGACCGATCGGGGCAAGGCCTGCATGGCCACAGGCCCTCGTCGGATTGGGGAAAATCCCCGATTTGGCACTCCCGAGACGACCTTCAAGTCGCTACGTTCCGGTGGTCCGGTCGCATCGGCGGCCGATCCGAGGGTTCCGAGGACTCCGAGGGGAGTGATAGACATGTCGATCATGCATCCGGTCGGGAACACGGGGGTTGTCGTTGCCATTGGAGTCGGCCTGGTGCTGTCGGGAGGTCATGCGACCCCGGCAGCGGCGGACTTCGTGGAGTGGCAGTTCGACAGCTACCCGATCGAGGTGGACGGCGAGACCTATTCGGTGATCGACGTCCACGCTCAATTCGACGATCCCGCGGACACCGTGCTGAACGTGTTCAACTCGTCGATCACGACCTCGACCGGCATCGACTTTCATCACAACGACTTCAACACGCTCAGCGGTCTCGCCGGTGCGTGGAACGTCGTGCAGT
>JAFMML010000106.1 GCA_017859745.1 Planctomycetota bacterium | reverse complement strand
CCGCCGAGCAGCAGCGTCTCCAGCGAGTCGATTCGGGTCCGCAATCCCTCGAGCGACAGCCCCACCTCGACGGCACCGATCTGGAAGAACTTCGTGTCCCTGCCGACGAGATCCGCGTGAGGGGCACGGATCAGCACCTCGGCCTCGACGCGGCGACCACCCTCCGCCAGGCCGACCGAAAGCACCTTGCCGACCTCGACCCCACGGTGCCGGACCGAGGCCCCTCGTCGAAGACTGCCGCGATCGGCCGCCTCGAGCACGAGAAGCAGGTCCCCATCCGCGATCTCCTCGACGACCGGGGCCTCGTCGAGACCGCGGAACGCACGCACCGCCGGCTCGCCGGCAGGTCTCATCTCGAGATAGCGCGGCCCGACGACGGTGTCGAGGCCCGTCACCCCTCCGAGATCGAGTCGCGGCCTGACCACCCAGAATCTCGTCCCCACACCGGCCATCGCCGCGACGTCGCGATCACACTCGATGTCGACGAAGACCCCCGTGCCGTCGGACTCGAGTCGAAGGTCGACCACCCGCCCCACCACGATGCCGCGGTGGCGCACGTCGTCGCCCTCGGATATTCCATTCCCGGATGCGAATCGAATCTCGAGCATCTCGCCCCTGCCGGTCCAGGACGACCATGCGAGGTATCCCGCGAGTCCGACGGCGATCACCGTGACGATCCACGCCAGTGACGTGGTGCGATCACGCTCGGCGATCGCGATCGGATCGGTTCCTTCGTGTGCGACACCACCTTCGGACGTGTGCTCGTGACCGTCTGCCGTCATGCGAACTTCCCCTGGGTCTTGCCGCTGCTGCGAGACGAACGGCGCGCGGTGGGCCTGGTGTCTGCGGGCATGGAGGCATGATGCTCCACATCGCGACACGTGCCGCCGGCGAGCATGGTGAGTCCGATGCATGCGACGAACGCCATCGCGCCCGGTCCCGGCTCGATCCGCACCAGTTCGCCGAGCTTGACCGCGGCGACGAGGCCTGCCACCAGCAGCACGTCGAGCATGCCCCAGCGGCCCGATAGTTCGAGCAGACGGGTCGCGATGGTCCGCTTCCTGCAGCCGATCGTGGGGGAGCCGATCGACAGGAACACGAGGCTGGCCAGCTTCACGACCGGCAGCAGGACCGAGCATCCGAAGACGACCGCCGCGAGCAGCGGGTGTCCGCCGGTCCACAGTTCGCCGGTGCCGCCGAGGACACTCGTCGAGCGTTCGTAGCCGAACTGCGACAGCGTCATGATCGGCAGGCCGATCGCGAGGGGATAGAGGACCAACGCGGCCACTGCGAAGGCGAGCGTCCGTTGACGAAGCAACCGAGACTCGGCGCTTCCGAGAACCCGCTCGCCACAGCGAGCGCAGCGATGGATCCACCCGGCGCGACGAGGCGACAACGCTTGCGGAAACTCGCAGCGCCTGCAGACGATCTTGGTCGTCGTGTCGGTCATGGCACGATCGCGCCCGTCAGCGAGAAGCGGTTCGGGTCACCGGATCGATTCGGTAGACCGCACCTTTCCCCGAGCGCTCGCCACCCTCGAAGGTCGTGATGAAGAGGGTGCCGTCCTTCGCCTCGCCGAAGCTCGAGATCAGCGAGCCACGTCGCTTGGCAACCACCTCGGGACCGGTCACCTTGCCCTGCGAGTCGCGCCGCAATCCCCAGATGGTTCCGAAGCCGTAGTCGGCGTAGAGGTACACCCCCTGCATCGCCTCGTCGGCGCCGCGGTAGACGTGGCCGCCGGTGACCGACACGCCTTCGTTCCGCGGATACTCGACCACGGGATCGAGGTAGGGATCGGCCGGCGCGGGATCGCCCTCTCGAAAGGCGTGAAATCCCTCGCGGCGATTCCATCCATAGTTGCCGCCCTTCACGACGAGGTCGATCTCCTCGTACTTGTTCTGGCCGACGTCGCCCGCCCAGAGGTCGCCGGTCTCGCGATCGAAGCTCATGCGCCAGACGTTCCGCAGGCCGTACGCCCAGATCTCGGGCCGGGCGCCCTCGCGATCGACGAAGGGGTTGTCGGCCGGCACCCGATACGCCTCGCCATCGGCACGGCCATCGATGTCCAGCCGAACGACGGTCGCGAGCAGACTTCCGAGGTTCTGGCCGTGGTCGAGGGGATCGGCCGCGGCGCCACCGTCGCCGATGCTCGCATAGAGCATCCCGTCGGGGCCGAACAGCACGGTGCCGCCGTTGTGGTTCCAGAAGGGCTGCGGGATGTCGAGGATGGTCCGCTCGCTCGCCGCGGTCTTCGCCGCGTCCTCGGGGTCGAGCACGAACTCCGAGATCACCACCCGGCGCGGGTCCTTGGCGGTGTAGTAGAGGACGAAGCGCCGGTTCTCCTCGAACTTCGGGTGGAACGCCAGCGAGAGAAGACCTTCCTCGTTGCTTCCGAAGTTCACCCGGTCCGTCAGGTCGAGGAAGACCTTCGCGTCGCCGTCGGGTGCATCGCTGGCGGCGTCCACCTCGAGCATCCGCCCACTCTGCTCGATCAGCACCAACGTGTTCTCGCGATCGGGGCGGGCGACCAGTTGGGTCGGCCTTCTGCAGGTCAACTCCGGCCAGACGCGGACCAACCGCACCGAGGGAATGGGTACATCCGCAACTGCACTCGCTGCGTCGTCGCCCGGTCGCGCCCCAAGGAGCCCTGAGGCGAATACCCCAATCGTTGCCGCGGACAGGGTTGCCATTGACCTCGCCGTCGTTCGCATGCCGCGCATCGATCGCTCCACAGTCGGCCTCCTGAATAACCGCCAACCCCGCCGCGGGGCCGCAGATTCCGCTTCGGAATCCGCCGCAAGGGTAGCCCGCCAAGCGGAGTCCCGGCGGCACTCGCAGACGTCGCCGGACCCGGACGAGTCGATGCTCGAGAGTGGGGAATTCACCCGGGGAACGAAGCCCCGGAAGGTGGTCACCATTCACAAGTCCGAGAGCAACGCCTCGGATTCCCCCTCTCGGTCGACCCCATCGTCTCCCCCCCCAGTTCAAGCCATGCCAATCCACTCAACGACACTCGCCACCGCCCTCACGTCGACGACATCGCTGCTGCTCACCACCTCGGCCCTATGGGCCCAGTGCGGGAGTGTCGGCGACTGTTGCACACCTCATGCCGAAAGCGGCTGTGCCGACGCCGCCTGTTGTGAATTGGTCTGCGCCGCCGACCCGCATTGCTGCAGCGCCTCGTGGGACGTCCACTGTGCCGCAGCAGCCACCGACGCGGGATGCGGGGGATGCGACGCCGCTGGCCTGTTCGTGATGGGCTTCGGCGGAACCGTCCTGCTGCCCGGGGGACTCGCCGTGGACGGCTGCGATCTCGCGGCGTTCGATCCTGCCGCCGGCACGTGGGCCACCTACTTCGACGGTGACGACGTCGGCCTGACGGGCATGCTGATCTCGGGTGCTTCCATCGATTCTGCCGGAGGCATCTTGCTGGCGTTCGAAAACGACGGTTTGATCGAAGGCATGGAGGGTGGACCCGCGGGCGGAGCGTTCACTCGATTCGATGTGGTGCGGTTCACCCCCGCGTCCCTCGGCGAGACCACCTCGGGAAGCTGGACATTCCACTTCGACGGGTCCGACGTCGACTTCTCCGGCGACAGCGACTTCGCGATCAAGGCCATCTCGAGCCATCCCGACGGACGCCTCCTTTTCGCGACCAGGAACAACGCCTCGCTGCCGGGCATCGGCAGCTTCCGTGGCGAGGACCTCATCGCGTTCACGCCCACGTCCCTAGGCGCGGAGACCGCAGGCTCATGGAGCCTGTTCCTCGACGGCTCCGACGTCGGCCTGCACCGGAACAATCAGGCCGAACGCTTCGACGCAGCCTTCATGCAAGCCGACGGTCGCGTCCTGCTGTCAACCCGTGGCAACTTCAGTGCGGCCGGCACAAGCGGCAGCAAGGACGACCTCTTCGACTTCTACGGTGACTCCTTTGGAGAGCAGACCTCGGGCTCCATCTCGATGCGAGTCACCGCGGAGGCGTTGGGACTTCCTGCCGGGGTCGACGTTCAGGCCGCCTTCCTCTCCTCTGCCATCCTTCCCGGCGGCGGTGGAGGAGGTGGTGACAGCGGCGGCGGCGGTGGTGACGGCGGCGGTGGTGACGGCGGAGGAGGAGGTGTGAATCCCCCGACTTCTTGCGGTGATGCCACGGCCGGCGACTGCTGCAGCGTCAGCGACACGCCCTTCTGTGCAGACGCCACCTGCTGCGAAGCGGTCTGTGCCATCGACCCCGTCTGCTGCAGCACGGCGTGGGACACCTACTGCACCGGTCTCGCTTCGGAACTGTGCGCGGCGTGCCTGCCCGGGCCCATCACCGTCATGACCTTCGGCGGAACCGTGACCCTGCCCGGCAATCTTGTGGTGGACGGCTGCGACCTGGCCGCCTTCAACCCCACCAACGGGACCTGGAGCACGTTCCTCGACGGAGACGATGTCGGACTCACCGGACAGACGATCGCCGGCGCGGCAGTCCTGCCCAGTGGCGACATCCTCGTGGCGTTCGAGAACGCTGGCACCATCGGCGGTCTCATCGGCGGTCCGAACGGAACCTCCTTCACCTACCACGACATCCTGCGGTTCTCTCCGGAGACTCTCGGAGGCAACACCGCTGGAACCTGGAACTTCTACTTCGACGGTTCGGATGTCGGTCTGGCCGGCACCTCCACCCTCGCAATCCGCGGCATGTCCGTGATGGACGACGGATCGATCCTGATCGCCACCCGCGATGGTGGATCGCTGTCTGGGGCGGGCTCCTTCAAGCCTCAGGACGTGATTCGGTTCTCGCCCACTTCGCTTGGTGCGTCGACCGCGGGTTCGTGGAGCCTCTACCTGGACGGAAGCGATGTCGGCCTCAGCAAGAACGGTGAGAAGCTCGACGCCGCGTTCTTCACCGCCGACGGCACGCTCCTCCTGTCCACCAAGGGCAACTTCAACGCCCAAGGCACCTCCGGCAGCCGCGACGACCTGTTCATCTTCGCCGCCGACTCGACCGGCAGCCAGACCAGCGGCGACTTCAGCATGTATCTGACCAGTGGACAGATGAATCTCGCGACCGGCATCGACGTGCAGGGCGCCTTCGTCACCATCCTGGTCGTGCCGTCCGAGCCCCGTCCCGGTGGCGGCGGCGGAGGTGGTGGCGGCGGCGGAACCGGCACGAGCTGCGGCGATCCGACGACCGGCGACTGCTGCATCGCCAACGGGACTCCGAACTGCACCGACGGCGAGTGCTGTGCACTGATCTGTGCGACCGATCCGGCATGCTGCAGCACGGCGTGGGACGCCGCCTGTGCCGAGCTCGCGCTCGCTCTCTGCACGTCTTGCGGCGGCGGAACCGATCCGACGACCTGCGGCGATCCCGAGACCGGCGACTGCTGTGTCGCCAACGGTACGCCCTTCTGTGCCGACGGAGCCTGCTGCAACGACGTCTGTGCAAGCGATCCCCGCTGCTGCGATGTCGAATGGGACGCGAACTGCGCCGAACTCGCCGCCACCCTCTGCATCCCCTGCGGATCCGGAGGCGGTGGTGGTGGTGGTGGTGGCGATCAGACCGACTGGACCCAGCTCATTCCCTCCGCCGACAGTCGCCTTGTAGATCGGAAGAGCG
>JAFMML010000052.1:19518-21740 GCA_017859745.1 Planctomycetota bacterium | reverse complement strand
CGAGGCCGCGACGCCGGCGGATCGAACGTTCCAGTGCGGTGGCCTCGAGCATCGCATGGCCTTGCCGCCGCAGACGACTCGACCAGGTCGGACGGGGCCACGCCGAGGGATCTGCGCGAATCGCCGCTGCGGCGCTCGCCCGAAGTTCCGCAAGGCGTCGCCGGTCGTCCACCGTTCCGAAGTCCGACGACAGGGCCCGATCCCGAAGCACCTCCAGACCGAACGACGCGACCTCGGGGAGCCATCGAGCGATTCGATCGAGTTCTCGACAGGCCCAGCGCCGATGGATCGGATCCCAAGGCATTGGATGTTCATCGGCGATTGCGAACGATCCCGGATGCAGAACGACGATGATCGTCCCGTGATGGGCGTCAGAAGCATGCTTGGCCGAACGATCGCCCGCATCGCCCCCGACTGGTCGCTGCGGCGAAGTCGCCAACGGGAGTTCGATCGCCTCGGACGATCCGGCGATCTGGGATGGCGCACCTTGCCTCCGATGAGGCATCGACGGGTCGAGTCGGCGATCGCGGCCGCGGGCGATCGCATCCTCGTCGTCGCCGGCTACGGCAACGGTCTCGACGAGGTCCTCACCCACATCGACGTCTTCGACGCGCGCCGCCGCCGCTGGCTCGAGCCGATCGAGATGCCCCCCGGCTCCGCCTCAAGTCACCTCGGCTGCACCTTGGTCGAGGACCGCTGGCTCTTCCTTGCCGGGGGACAGGTCGGCCCCCAGTGCCGGCCCGCGACCGATGCGGTCAGGGTGCTCGATCTCGATCAGGGTCGCTGGTCGATTCTCCCGCCGCTGCCCGAGGCTCGCTACGCGCCGATCCTGCTTCACGCCCACGGTCGTCTCCACGCGATCGGCGGCACCGGACCCGAGCGGCCTCGGGCCCGGGACGACCATTGGAGTCTCGGCATCGAGGGTGAAGCCGCCCTCGAGACGGCCTGGCGACCCGAGGCGCCGATTCCGCGAAGCGGCACTCACCGCGGCGGCGTGGTCCTCGATGGGGATCTGTTCGTCTTCGGAGGCCAGGTCGGCGATGCCCGGGCGATTCCGGGCGATCCCGCGTTCACCTGCGACCTCTCCGATCTCGGCGGACCCGTCTTCGGCGAGTCGCTTCGGTATCGAAGCGCGGATCGGACATGGACGTCGATCGCACCGATGCCGACGGCGGTCTCCCACACCGACACGTCGGTCACGAGAATCGGCCGCCTCGCCATCGTCGTCGGCGGATCGCCCGAACCCAATCGCTGCGGCGATCTCGTCCAGGCCTACGACCCCGTCGAGGATCGGTGGTTCGAGATCGGTCGCCTGCCGAAACCGATGAAGAACGTCGCCGCCATCGCCGTCGGCGGCATCCTGCATCTCTTCGGCGGCCAGACGTCGCTGAGCCGGATCGATCTCCGACACGGCCGCATCCTCAGGGACGCCTGGGCGGCACCACTCCGGGCCCGGGCACCTTGGAGCTAGCGAGATCCGTCGATCGCCTCGCCGAGCACTTCGAGAAGCAGGTTCGCCGAGGCTCGGCCCCGGGCTTCCGACGCGGTGCGACCGATCTCGGCAAGTTCCTGTTGCGGTCCCGGCCGATGGGTGGTCCACGCCTCGTCGAGCATCCGAGCCAGGCCGATCTCG
Source organism: Planctomycetota bacterium (assembly GCA_017859745.1). GTDB lineage: Bacteria > Planctomycetota > Phycisphaerae > Phycisphaerales > SM1A02 > VGXO01. Next base: position 20,107 of record JAFMML010000052.1, on the reverse strand, counting down.
TCGCCCGCTTCGAACCAGTGGACCGGCATCACCCGCTCGGGGCACTGCTCGCGATGCACCGGGAGATCGCTCAGGACGATCGGCCGGCCGGCCGCGATCGCGTCCTCGACCAGCAGGCTCCAGCCCTCGAACCGGGACGGCTGCACGACGGCGACGGCCCGACGCAGCAGCGCGAACACCTCGCGACGCGATCTGAATCCGAGCATGGTCGTCCGATCGCGCACGCCGCTTCGATCGACCAGTTCCGCGACCCACGTCCCTCGCGCCGCATCCTGTGGATCGACACCGGTCAGGACGAGGTGGACGTCGGGCACGTTCGCCAGCGCCGCGATCAGGGTGTCGTGACCCTTGTGCGGCCAGCCTTGCGAGGGAAACAGCACGAACCGATCGGGAAGACCGAGGCGCGAGGCCGTCGCCGCCGGATCGTCCGTCCACCATGCCTTCGGCGGCACGGAGGCGAACGGCACCACCCGCAGGCGTTCGGAGGTGGATGGATCGAAGGCCAGCGCATCCCGGCGCGAGGACTCGCTGCTGAGCACGACCAGCTTCGCCCGCTCGAGAAGATCGCCGAAGCGGCGATCCCGCTCGT
>JAFMML010000052.1:13971-18854 GCA_017859745.1 Planctomycetota bacterium | reverse complement strand
GGTTTCACCATCGTCGAGACGATGGTGACCATCGGCATCATCGTGGTGCTCATGGGCGTGCTGGTGCCGATGCTCGGCAACGTTCGAGGCGAGGCCCTCTCGACCCGCTGCCTCAACAACCTCCGCAATCTCGGCTCGGCGGTCGACAGCTATCGAATCACCAACCGCGACCTGCTGCCGATGGCGGAGTTTCTGCCGGTGGTCACCGACGAAGGTCCGGAGAACGGCCTGCCGCAACTGCTCGCGGCGACGATCGACGAGCGGTCCGAGGCGTGGATCTGTCCGTCGGACGTCGACGACGAATCGCTCTCGACCGGCACGAGCTACATCTATCTGCCCGGCCTGATCCGCTACAGCCCGCAGGTCCAGATCCCGGTGGCGCAGGCGATCCTGCCGCTGATTCTCGACGGCTCCCTGACCGAGCGACAGATCGAGCGTCAACGCACCAATCTCGAGGCCCGACTCGTGACCCGGTTCTACGACTCCGGCAACGATCCGCGGCGATTCGCGATCCTCGCCGACAGCCAGGACCGCCATCCCATCGGCGATCGCAACCCCCGCAACGGCCTCTTCCGGGACGGCAGCGTGGGCGCCATTCCGAACAACGACGACATCGCCGACGGCGAGAGCGAGGCCTTCGAGTGATCGTCCTCCCCTCGGACTGGCGCGATCGCCTGCTCGATCGGCGCACCCTCGCCATCGCGGGCGGCACGCTCGCGGCGATCGCGATCCTCGTCGCGGCGTTCGCCTGGTGGTCGAGCCGGTGGCGGCCGCCACCTTCGATCTTCGACAGCCCCGTGGACGACGCCCTGGGCTATCTCGCCATCGACGACTTCAACGAACTCCCCCTCGAGGATCGCGTGGCGTTCATGATCGACTTCGCCGACCGGTTTCGCGGCCTCGAGCAGAGCGAGTCCGCGGTGATGGCGGCGTTCATGGCGGGCCTCACCGGCGACGCCCGCGAGCAGTTGATCCAGAACGCGCGTCTGCTCGCGAAGGACATCCTCGCCGAGGGCGCCTCCGCCTACGTGAATCTCCCCGACAGCGAAAAGGACGCCTACATCGACGCGTGGCTGGTCGAGTGGAGCAAGGTCGGCGAACGCCTCGCCGAAGGTGAGACCAGGGAGCGAAGCGACGACGACCGGCTCGACGACTTCCGAGCCCAGGCCCGGCGCGATCAGGATCGGACCCTCGGAACCGACCGCGACATCTCCCTGACCGAGGTCGGCGCCGGCCGCTTCCTCGACTTCTGGCGGTCCGATGTCGAGCAGGCCGCGTCGCCCCGCGAACAGGCGCAGATCGCGACGTTCATGGTCGACGTTCGCAAGCGCCTCACCGGCGGTCTGTGACGTGGACGACGATCCGTCCAGCCTCCTCGGATCCGGGTCGGCGCAAACCCCGTCGACGTCGCCGACGCGAAGACCTCTCGGAGGTTCGATCTTCGCCGCACCCACGATGCTTGGCGTGTTGGCGGTGTGGGCATCGGCGGCGTGGTGGTGGCCGACGCTGCCGGCGCTGATCCCGCTTCACTTCGATGCATCGGGCCTTCCGACGCGATGGGGACCCGCGAGCGCCGGAAACTGGTTCCTCGTTCCCTTCATCGCAACATGGCCGCTGGGCCTCGTCGCGGGGATCTCGCTGGTGCTGCCGGCGCTGGTCCGGAACCACCCTGAGTTCGTGAACCTCCCGGGCCGCCTCAAGTCGAAGTGGATCGGCCTCGTGCCGGAGCAGCGCCTGCGTACCCTCGCACCGCTCCAGTGGCTGCTGGCGGGCATCGGCGTCGGCACGAGCGTGCTCTTCATCGGGGTCCTGCACCAGACCCTTGCGATCGCCCTTGAAGTCGCGGCGAGTCCCGACAACGCCCCGACGCCGCAACTCCGGTCCGGATCGATCGCAACCTACGTCGTCCTGCTGGTGGCGGGGGTGATCGTCGCGGTCGTCCGGGTGCGAACGCTGGTGCTTCGCGAGGCGGCGGGGGACGCCGCCGACGTTCCCGACTGACGGCATGGGACCTTCGACCGCCCGGTCGTAGGATCGGACCGTGGACGCCACGCCGCGCCGAGATCATCGCGACGCCGATCGATGGCGGGATCTCCCGATCTTCGCCCTTGCCGACTCGCTGCGCACCGCGATGCGCGACCCCGGCGCCGCGGTGCTGGTCGCCCCGACCGGTTCCGGCAAGACCACCGGCGTCCCGATCCTTCTGGCCGAGAACCCCGAGATCGACGGCCGGATCGTGGTGCTGCAGCCGCGGCGCCTCGCGACCCGCGTCACCGCGCAGCGGGTGGCGAACCTGCTCGACGTCGGCCTCGGCGGCGGCGAGGTCGGCTTCGCGACCCGGCATGAGCGGGCGATCGGGCGAGACACCCGCATCCGATTCATGACCGAAGGCCTGTTCCTGCGGCAGATGCTCGCTCGTCCCGACCTGCCGGGAATCGGCGTCGTCGTGCTCGACGAGTTCCACGAGCGTTCGCTCGACGCGGATCTGCTGTTCGGACTGCTGCGGCGACGCCGCGACGGCGGCGAGGGACCGAGGCTTCTCGTCATGAGCGCGACCCTCGGCGCCGAACCGATCGCCGACGCGCTGGGCGCGCCGATCCTCGAATCGAGCACCCGCGCCCATCCCGTCGAGATCGAGCATCTTCCGAGGCCGTCTCGCGACGCGCCGGAGGATCTCGCCGCCGATGTGGTCCGGCGGCTTCTCGAAGAGGATCGCGACCGCGATGCCGGGGACATCCTCGTCTTCATGCCCGGAGTGCGGGAGATCCGCCGCACCGTCGAACGCCTTCGCGGGGTCGCCGCCTCGACCGGAACCGATCTGGAGATCCACGCGCTGCACGGGGGAATGCCGCCCGCCGAACAGGACCGAGCCCTGCGGCCCTCGTCGCGTCGCAAGGCGATCGTCGCGACCAACGTCGCCGAGACCTCGATCACGATCGAAGGCGTCCGGACGGTCGTCGATGCGGGCCTGGTGCGGGTCTTCAGACGCAGCCATCATCGACCGCTCGATGCCCTGCGCACCGAGGCCTCGAGCCGCGCGACCGGCATGCAGCGTGCCGGGCGGGCCGGACGCACGGCGCCGGGCCGCTGCCTGCGGCTCTGGACCGAGGCCGACGACGCCCGACGCGTCGAACATCCCGATCCCGAGGTGAAGCGCGTCGACCTCGCCGGGGCGGTGCTGTCGCTCAGGAGCCTGGGCATCTCCGACCCCTCGACGCTTCCCTGGCTCGACGCGCCACTCGACGCGGCGCTCGTCGCCGCAGAGAACTGCCTGGGCATGATCGGCGCGCTCGGCGCGCTCGGCGAGACCGGCGATCCGACACGCGGCCTCTCCGCCGACGGTGCGTTGATCGCGCGCCTCCCCGTGCATCCTCGCCTGGGTCGCCTGCTGCTCGAAGGGGCTCGCTGCGGCGAGGCGGCGCGGGCCGCTCGCCTTGCGGCGATCCTCTCCGAACGCGACCTGCTGCCTTCGGGACGAGGACTCGAACGCGACGGGACGGATCCAGATCCCGGCGCACCACCGTCGGAGCCGCTCGCCCTCGAACGAATCGTCGCGGCGTGCGAAGACGGCGCGACACCGCCCGACGCGATCGACCGCGGAGCGCTTCGCGAGGTGATCGCGGCAAGTCGGCAACTCGTTCGCACCACCGAGGGCGTCGCGCTCGATCCCAAGGCGCCGGGAGGCGCCCACGGCCTGGTCCTCGCGATGATCCGCGCCTTTCCCGACCACCTCGCCCTCCGTCCCGATCGCATCAAGCGGCACTGCCTGATGCCCGATCGCCGCCGGGTGCGCCTCGACCGCGACGCGATCGAGGTCCCCGCGGGTCCTCTGCTGGCGATGTCGCTGAGGGAGACGCCCGGCGAAGCCGGCGAGACCCTGCTCGGTCTCGTCACCGCGGTGCCCCCGGAGTGGTTGATGGATGCGCTGCCGGACCGGCTCGAGGAGCGACGCGATCTGGTGTGGAACCCACGACTCTCGTCGGTCGAGGAGCACGACCGGGTGCTCGTCGCGGGCATCGAGATCGATCGCACCGTGCGCCCGCCCGTCGATCCCGACTCCCGCGCCGCCGCGGAGCAGATGCTGGCCGAGCGGATCGCCTCGGGCGAGATTCCCCTGCCATCCTGGGGCCCGACGGAGGAGGCATGGATCGAACGGGTCCGCTGCGTCGCCTCGTGGTGTCCCGAGCGCGGTCTTCCGACCTACGACGACGTCGTGCTGGGCGAGGTCCGACGGGCACTTGCCGCCGGCGCCACGCGGGCGAAGGACCTCGTGGGCGTCGATTCCATGTCGGCACTCGTCGGGGTGATGACCGCCGCCGATGCGGAGTTCGTGCGACGAATGACGCCCGAGCGGATCACCCTGCCGAGCGGATTTCGCATGAAGGTCGCCTACGCCTCCGGCGACGCCCCGCGCGGGCGGGCGAGGATCCAGGACCTGATCGGATGCGACCGCAGTCCCGCCGTCGCGGGGGGGCGAGTCCCGGTGCTGCTCGAGATCCTCGCACCCAACCAGCGACCGGTGCAGGTGACCGCGGATCTGGAGAGTTTCTGGAAGGACCTCTATCCCTCCATTCGCAATGCGCTTGCAAGGCGCTATCCCCGTCACCGATGGCCTTGACGACCCTCGTCGCAAACCCATTGATTGAAGCGACTTGCGCTCAGATCATTGAATCCGGGGCGGGGTTTGGGTAGACTCGTCCGCTTATGCCTCGATCCTCGAAAACCCCTTCTTCGAGTCCCAAGTCCGCCTCCTCGCGTCCCCGCACGACCTCCGGCAGCCGATCAAGCAAGACGGCGACGAAGACTGCGGTCTCCAATCCCGACGCCGACTCGACCACCGAGTCGATGAAGGCGACGGACGCGGCCGCGGAGGCTCCCCAGAC
>JAFMML010000052.1:0-13912 GCA_017859745.1 Planctomycetota bacterium | reverse complement strand
CCTCGAGCAAGTCCGCCAAGGTCGCGACCAAGACCGCCAAGGCGAGTTCCTTCACCGAGGCGAAGCTCGCCGAGGGTGGAGTCCCCGAGATCGGAACGCCCGCCGCGGCGGCCCGCTGGCTGAACGAGCGGGTCGACATCGAGCGGATGCGCGTGGTGCGCTACAGCGACGACGCCTTCAAGCTCGATCGCATGCGGGCCCTCCTCGAGCTTCTCGGCAATCCGCACGAGCAGATCCGGACCATCCACGTCGGCGGCACCAACGGAAAGGGCGGCACCGTCGCGATGCTCGCCTCCATGCTCGAGGGCTGCGGCTACACCGTCGGCAGCTACACGAGTCCGCACCTCATCGACATGCGCGAACGGATCTCGATCGGTGGATCGCCGATCGATCGGGGAGCGTTCGTGGACAGCGTCCGTGCCGTCGCCGAGGCCTCCGCGAAGCTCGATTCGGCGCCGACCTTCTTCGAGGCGATGACCGCGGTCGCGTTCAAGCACTTCTTCGAGCAGGCCGTCGACATGGCCATCGTCGAGGTGGGCCTCGGCGGGCGTCTCGACTCGACCAACGTGATCACCCCCGAGGTCTCGATCATCACCTCGATCGACCTCGACCACACCCGACTGCTCGGAGCGAGCCGCGAGGAGATCGCTCGCGAGAAGGCCGGCATCTTCAAGCCCGGCGTTCCCGCGCTGGTGTTCGATCCGGACAGCGCGACCGAGCAGGTCTTCCGCGAGGTCGCGGAGGCGGTGGGGGCGCCGCTTCGAATCGTCAACAAGGACATCGAGTTCTCGAGCCGGTTCTGCTCCAGCGCCGACCTCGGACCGCACACCCGGGTGTGCCTCTACACCCAGACCAGCCGTCTCGAGCATCTCCCGGTGCCGCTGCCGGGCGAACACCAGGCGGGCAACTGCGGCCTCGCGCTGGCGGCGATCGACATCCTGCGCGGCGACGGACTCGACTGCCCCGAGGACAAGGTCACCGCAGGACTCGCCAACACCACGGTGCCCGGTCGAATGCAGCTGGTGCACCAGCGACCCAAGGTGCTCGTCGACGGGGCCCACAATCCCGCGGCGATCACCGCACTCATGAAGTGCGTCGGCGCCCACGTCCCCTACGACTCGATGGTCTGCATCTTCGGCTGCTGCTCGGACAAGGACGTCGACGAGATGCTCGACCGGGTCAGTCTCGGCGCGGACAAGGTGATCTTCACCAAGAGCACCTCCAATCCCCGCGCCATGGAGCCGCAGGAGCTCCAGCGTCGCTTCGCCGAGCGCAGCGGCAAGATGAGCCAGATCGGCGAGACGCTGAAGGAGGCGCTCGAACTCGCCGGCCGCGCCGTCAGCCGCGAGGACCTCATCTGCATCACCGGCAGCTTCTACCTCGTCGGCGACGCGATCAGGCACTTCGCGGAGAAGAACGCCAGCGGACGACCGAAGGGCGATCCCGCCGCGGTCGCGGCCTCGGCCTCGGTGCGCTGATCGGGACCCGGTTTCGGCGGAGGCGGGTACAACACGTTCCGCCCCGAACGCCGCCGAGCCGCCCATGACCGAAGAATCGACCAACGACCTGCCGCACCGCTACACCGGCTCGCTCGCCAACGAGATCGAGCAGCGATGGCAGGCGCGGATCGACGCCGAGAACGCCTTCGCGCAGCCCAACCCCGGCGACGCGCGGTTCGACGCCTCGAAGCCGAAGTTCTACTGCCTCGACATGTTCCCCTACCCCTCGGGCGCCGGCCTGCACGTCGGCCATCCGGAGGGCTACACCGCCACCGACATCCTCTGTCGATACAAGCGGATGAAGGGTTTCAACGTCCTGCATCCGATGGGCTGGGACGCATTCGGCCTGCCCGCGGAGCAGTACGCGATCGCCACCGGGGTGCATCCGGAGGAGACCACCCGCAAGGCGATCGACACCTTCCGACGACAGCTCAAGCGTTTCGGATTCAGCTACGACTGGTCCCGGGAGTTCGCCACCACCGATCCGGCCTACTACCGGTTCACCCAGTGGATCTGGCTCGAGGCGTACCGGTCGTGGTTCGATCCGAAGCTCGGCCGGGCCCGGCCGATCGCCGAACTCGAGACGGTCCTCGCCGCCGAGGACCGCGTCGTCGACACCGCGGATGGACCGAAGGCGTGGTCGGCGTGCTCGGCGAAGGAGCGGCAGGTCCACCTCGATCGCCATCGCCTGGCCTATCTGGGCGAGCAGACCGTCAACTGGTGCCCGAAGCTCGGCACGGTGCTCGCCAACGAGGAGGTCATCGACGGCCGCAGCGAGCGCGGCGGTCACCCGGTGCTGCGCATGCCGCTCAAGCAGTGGATGTTCCGGATCACCGCCTACGCGGACCGGCTGCTCGACGATCTCGCGCTGGTGCATTGGCCGGAGTCGACGAAGACCCTCCAGGCGGAGTGGATCGGCCGCAGCGAGGGCGCCCATATCCGCTTCGCGCTCGAGGGCGGCGATGGCGATCCGATCGAGGTGTTCACGACCCGTCCCGACACCATCTTCGGCGCGACCTACATGGTGCTGGCACCGGAGCATCCCCTCGTCGCAAGGGCCGTCGCGGCGTCGAACGATCCCGCACTTGCGGCCTACGTCGAGGCGGCCCGGAATCGGGCCGACGTCGACCGCATGCAGTCGCGGGAGAAGACCGGATGCTCCACCGGGCTCTTCGCGATCAATCCCGCCACCGGAGAGCGGATCCCCGTCTGGACCGCCGACTACGTCCTGATGGGCTACGGCACCGGCGCGATCATGGCGGTGCCGGCCCACGACGAACGGGACTTCGAGTTCGCGAAGGCGTTCTCGCTTCCGATCGCGCAGGTCGTCGAGATCGAAGGCGAGCCCTTCACCGGAGACGCGGCGACGTCGGGTGAAGGCGTCGCCGTCAACAGCGTCGGCGAGGCGACGGGACTCGCGATCGACGGCCTCGCGACCGGAGACGCCAAGGACCGCGTGATCGCGTGGCTCGAGACGAACGGCCTCGGCGCCAGGCGCATCAACTACCGCCTCCGCGACTGGCTCTTCTCGCGGCAGCGGTATTGGGGCGAGCCGTTTCCGATCGTTCACGACGCCGCGGGGCTGCACCATCCGGTCGATCCCTCGCGCCTGCCCGTCGACCTGCCGCCGTTGGCGGACTTCTCGCCGATCGAGAGCGACACGCCGCAGCCGCCGCTGGCGAAGTTGCGGGACTGGGTCGAGACGACCGCCGGCGAGGCGGGCGTCGATCCGGCCATCCTGCCGCCCGAGACGCCGGTGCGTCGCGAGACCAACACGATGCCGGGCTGGGCGGGCAGCTGCTGGTACTACCTGCGGTTCTGCTCGCCGCACGACGGGGCCCGATTCGTCGACGCGGACAGCGAGCGGTACTGGATGCTCTCGCGAAGGCGCTCCGCGGGCGCCGGACCGATGCCCGATCGCTACGACCCCGAGACCTGCCACGCCGGAGGCGTCGATCTCTACGTCGGCGGCGCCGAGCACGCGGTGCTGCACCTGCTCTACGCCCGCTTCTGGCACAAGCTGCTCTTCGACCTCGGACACGTCTCGACCCCCGAGCCGATGGGACGACTGTTCCACCAGGGCATGATCACGAGCTTCGCCTACCAGCGCGCCGACAAGAGCCTGGTCCCGATCGACGAGGTCGAGGAGAGGGGCGAAGGCGAGTTCGTCGAGACCGCCACCGGCGACAAGGTCGTGCAGATCGTCGCCAAGATGTCGAAGTCGCTCCGCAACGTCGTCAATCCCGACGACGTGATCGACGAGTACGGCGCCGACACCTTCCGTCTCTACGAGATGTACATGGGTCCGCTCGAGGCCTCGAAGCCCTGGAACACCCGCGACATCGTCGGGGTCTTCCGATTCCTGCAGCGGGCGTGGCGCCTCGCGATCGACGAGCGCACCGGCGAGCCGCTCTGCGCCGCGGCCCCGGATCCGGCCATCGAGAAGCTGCTGCACAAGACGATCGCGAAGGTCGGCGAGGACATCGAGCGGCTCGCCTTCAACACCGCGATCGCGGCGCTCATCGAACTTGTCAATGCCGCCACCCGGCCGACCGGCATGCCCGATCCGACGCAGGGCGGCATGACCCGCGACCAGCTCGAGCGATTCGCGCGGATCCTCTGGCCCTTCGCGCCCCACGCCGCCGACGAGATCGCCGCGCGGCTCGGCGTCGAAGGCGGGCTGCATCGAGCGGCGTGGCCGGATTTCGACCCGGCGATGCTCGTCGAGGACGACATCGAGCTGCCCGTCCAGATCCGCGGCAAGCTGCGGGCCCGGATCACCGTGCCCGCCAAGGCCACGCCCGCGGAGATCGAGACCCTCGCCCTCGCCGACGAGCGGGTGCAGCCCCATCTCGAAGGCAAGACCCCGAAGAAGGTCATCGTGGTCCCGGGACGGATGGTCAACATCGTGGTGTGAGGCTCGTCGCCGCACGCCGCCTTCGAGCAGCGTCGGTTTCCGGACCCATGTTCGAACAGATCCCTCTCTTGCGAGGCACGCTCGAAAAGGCTCGGCGGTCGGTGTCTCGTGCCCGCGCAACGTTGGGGTGATCGCCTCTCGACCCCGCGTCCGCACGCATCCCACGGTTGGTGCGAGGGCCGAGTCGTCGCACCGAAGGCCCGGGGCCCGATCCCGGCGTCGATTCGGATCCCCTCGACTCTTGCGCCTTGCAGTTGAAGGTCGACCCGGAGTTCCGCTTCAAGGAAGGGCAGTTCGCATGGATCGTGAACGTCTCGTACACGCGTGGAGAACGGGTCGCCAGGGCACCTCTGGAGGCTCGGAGCGACACCGCGACACGCCTTCGCGACCTCGCCTGAGGATCGTGGGCATCGACGCCGACGATCCGAGGATCGAGTCGAACATGTCGGTCGGAAGTCGCCGCATCGACGATCTCGCCAGATCGCTGGGTCTGCTCCATCCAAGGGCGAGGCCTCCGGCGCCACCGGCGGCCTGAGACCTCGGTGAGCCCCGAGATCGAGCGAAGCGGGGGCGGGTCGTCGGATTGCGCCGCCTCGATTGGATGGGGAACCACCGATTGGACCTCGCCCGGCCATCGAAGATGGTGCATCATTCGATCGGGCGGGGGGGAACCCGACCCCCTCGAACGTCGTTCCATCGAGAACCCCCGGCACCGCGATCGACCTCGAGATCGCTCGAGGACCGATGGTTGCTCCAAGACATCCTCGACGCCGATTTCGAACGCCATCCTCCAATGCCCCCAAGGACCCTCGCCATCGATTCCGCCGTCGCGACGTCCGGCGTCGACCGCCGATCGGTCTCCCACGTCGTGGCGAGGGGGTTCGCGGCGCTGGCGATGGCGATCGGCATCGCGACCCCCGCATCGGCGCAGGTCCGCTCGGTCTCCTGGAACCTCGCGCGACTGAACGGCGACGCCACCGCGATCGGCGAGGTTCTTGCCACCCTCGCCGAGGACGATCGACCCGGCTTCGCGGTCGCTCCGGCGATCCTCGTCTTCCAGGAGATCACCTCGCAGAGCCTCTCCGAGGTCGAGCAGATCGTCGCGGCAAGCGCTCCCGACGGCATCGAGTACCAGCTCGCCACATGGACGAGCTCTCCTTCGGAGGACGGCTCCGGCGGTGCCGCCACGCTCTTCTTCCGAACCGATCTTCTCGAGGAGGTCGCCGCGGACCATCGCGATCTTTCGACCGGCGCCGGACGGCAGACCGACCGCTGGCGGCTCCGTCTGGTCGACTATCCCGACGACCTCGGCACCGTGTGGGTGTACGGCAGCCATCTGAAGGCCTCGAGCGGTTCGGACAACGAGGCCCAGCGCCTCGCGGGCGCGGAGGTCATTCGGACCGACATCGCAAGCCTGCCCGCGGACAGCATGGTGATCCTCGCCGGCGACCTCAACTTCTACTCCAACTCCGAGGACGGCTATCAGCACCTGATCGCCGGCGGCGATGGAGGTCTCGAGGATCCGCTCGGCACCGGATCCTGGAGCGGACAAGGCAACTCGATCAAGCACACCCAGTCGCCGCGGGACGCCGCGGGCGGCGGACTCGTCGGCGGCAGCCTCGACGACCGCTTCGACTTCCAGCTCGTCGCGGCGGCGCTTCTCGACGACCGCGGCCTCGATCTGATTCCCGGCACCTATCGCAGCGTCGGCAACGACGGCAACCACTACAACGAGGCGATCAACGCCGGCACCAACACCTACTTTCCGGGAGAGGCGACCCGATCCGATGCGCTTGCCGATGCGCTCTTCGATGCCAGCGACCATGTCCCGGTGGCGGTGGACCTCCGCCTTCCCGGGATCCTCGTCGCGAGCCTCGACGACGCGATCGGCCGGGTGATCCGCAACTCGACCGTGCCGATCGACGTGGTGCTGGCCAACGCGGCTCCGGCGGAGACGTCGGCGGGAAGTCTGCCGATCGAGGTCGAGGTGACTGCCGTCGAAGGCGCCTTCGGCACCGCTTCCGCCACGGCGCCACTGCTGCCGCAGACCGCCACGGCGGCGCTGCAGCTCGACACGTCGATGGTCGGCGAGATCGACGTCCTCGTCGTCGCCGAAGCAGGCGACGGCGTCGCCAATCGCGTCTTCCCGATGCAGGCGCAAGCCACCGTCATCCGCCCGGCGGTCCCGTCGCTTCGGGCCGACGCGCCGGTCGAGGAGATCCTCGTCGAGGTGGAGGTGCCCGCCGGAAGTCCGATCGAAATCGGGATCGAGATCTTCAATCTCGGGTACGGCCCGTTGCAGAGCGTGCTCGAGATCGACGAGATCTTCCTCTCCGTGGGGCCCGCGACCATCGTCGACGCACCGACGTTCGTCGCGGACACGCCGGGTGTGGTGACGATCTCCGTCGATCCCGGCGTGCTTTCACCCAAGGGATGGTCGGGCGTCCTCGACATCGAGGTCTCCGACGAGAACATCCCCGGCGAGACGTTCGCGGCGCTGTCGGTGTCGCTCACCCTGATCCCCGAGATCGACACGCTGGTCGGGGACCTCGACGGCAACGGTCTCGTCAACGGCGCCGATCTCTCGATCCTCCTCGGCAACTGGGGCTCGAAGGGCGGCGTCGCCGATCTCGACGGCAACGGTCTCGTCAACGGTGCCGATCTCTCGATCCTCCTCGGACACTGGACCGGTTGAGGCCCACGGGAGCGGACGGGACGAACTTCCAGTCGAGACGGCGTTCTCCGCCGAATCCGAGGACGGATTCGGAAGGAACTCCGGGATCCGGGGTGGATTCGGCGCGGGAGCCGGTCACACTTGGACTCGGAGATCACCATGACCAACTGCTCGAAGGCCGCGTTCACCCCGTCCGGCAGAACCGCCAAGCTCGCCGTTCCCGCCATGCTCGCCTCGATCGCGCTGGCGCTGCCCGGTGCGTCTGCGGACGTCGTCGAACTGGGAGCTTCGAAGGACAACACGCTCATCGAGTCGGAGTTCGCCCTCTCCCTGGGCGCCGCCTCCTCCTTCTACGCCGGTCGAGTCGGGCCCAACGGTGGCCAGACCCTGCGACGGGGACTGCTCGCCTTCGACATCGCCGGCGCGATCCCCGCGGGATCGACGATCGTCTCGGTCTCGTTGCAACTGCGTTGCAGCAAGGTCCCCGCGGGCAGTCCGGCGCAGTCGACGTCGCTCCACCGCACCCTCGCAGACTGGGGCGAGTCGACCTCGTTGGCCTTCGGCGGCGCCGGCGCGCCGGCGGAACCCGGCGATGCGACCTGGACCGATCGCTATCACCCGGACGTTCCCTGGGCGGTCGCCGGCGGCGAGTTCGTCGAGGCCGCGAGCGGCGCCACCATGGTCGGCGGCATCGGCTTCTACACCTTCGCCTCCACGGCCGACATGGTCGCCGACGTGCAGTCATGGCTCGACGATCCGGCGAACAACTTCGGCTGGACGGTGCGCGGCAACGAGGTCCAGCCCCGCAACGTCCGCCGCTTCGAGACCCGGGAGTCGGGTGCCTCGAGCTGGCGGCCGAAGCTCGTGGTCGAGTTCGACCCGCCGAGCGGCAATCCCTTCGATCTCAACGGCGACGGCAACGTCGGCGGTGCCGATCTCACCGTGCTGCTGAGTTCATGGGGAGAGCCCGGTCCGGCGGACTTCGATGGGGACGGCATCGTGGGAGGCGCCGATCTCGCCGCGCTCCTCGCGGCGTGGACCAAGGGCTGAGTCCGCCGGCTTTCCGCAGGCTTGTGGTTGGATTCGACACGTTCAAGTGACCACAGAAGGGTACTTGGGGACAAATCGCGGTCCGATGCCGGAATCCGCTCGACCACGTGCATTCCGAGGCGATCCGACGCGAACATGCGGATGCTCGCACGACCGGCAGCGACTCTCCCGGTCGATGGAACTTCGTCATGTCCACCGCCTCGATCGCGTCCTCGCTCATCTTCGCCGCCGCCGTCACGGCGTCGTCGGAGACCGTGCTGCTACCCGCCTCGCACGACAACACCCTGTTCGGTCCGATCGCCGGCGATCTGTCCTCGGGAAGCGGGCAGCACATCTTCGTCGGACGCACCTCCGGTGGCGGGTCAGGCGACAACGACCTGCGGCGCGGACTGATTCGATTCGATGTTTCGGAGATTCCGCCCGGATCGACGATCCTCTCCGCCTCGCTTCGGATGCAGATCGTCTGGCGACCGCAGAACGCGGCCTTTCCGGTGACGAGTCGGTTGCATCGATGCACCGCGGACTGGGGCGAGTCGTCCTCGGTCTCTCCGGGCGGAGCCGGCGTTCCCGCGGCCCCGGGCGATGCGACCTGGTTCAGCCGCTTCTTTCCCGACCTGCCCTGGTCGACACCCGGTGGCGACTTCGTCCCGGAACCGAGCTCGGCGGTGAGTGTGGTGGGCGCGGGACCGTACATCTTCGGCGGCGCCGGTCTCGCCGCGGACATCCAAGCCTGGGTCGACGGGGCGCCCAACCACGGCTGGGTCATGATCGGCGACGAGTCGACGCCGAGTTCCGCCGCCAAGTGGGTCAGCCGCGAGAACGTTGCTCCGACGATCCGACCGGTCCTGACCGTCGAGTTCGATCCTCCGCAGACGATTCGATATCTGCGGCCGGTTCAGGACACCACCATCCACGGACCGATCCTGGGCGACATCGCCTCGGGAAGTGGTCCGTCGATGTTCGCCGGTCGAACCTCCGGCAACTCCGGCTCGAACGATCTGCGCCGGTCGCTCTTGCGCTTCGACCTCTCGGAGATTCCCGAAGGTGCGACGATCACCGCCGCGAACCTCCGCATCGTGGTCTGGCGATCGGCCCCCGGCGGTCCCGAAACGGTCCTCGCCACGCTGCACCGGGCCGAGACGGACTGGGGCGAAGGGGCCTCCGAATCGCCCGGCGGCGCCGGCGCTCCGGCGGCGCCAGGAGACGCCACCTGGACCAATCGGTTCTTCCCGGACGTCTTCTGGTCGAACCCCGGCGGTGACTTCGAGCCCGTCCCCAGCGGTTCGGCTTCGATCGGAGGCGTCGGTATCTGGTGCTTCGAGGGAGCGGGCCTTGCGGCCGACCTGCAGGCCTGGCTCGACGGCGACCAGAACAACGGGTGGATCGTCGTCGGCGACGAGTCCACTCCCAGCACCGCGAGGGCGTTCTTCTCACGGGAGTACTTCGTGCCATCGCAGCGACCGCGCCTGACGGTCGAGTTCGAACCGCCCGAATCGAACGCCTTCGATCTCAACGGCGACGGCAACGTCGGCGGTGCCGATCTCACCGTGCTGCTGAGTTCATGGGGAGAGCCCGGTCCGGCGGACTTCGATGGGGACGGCATCGTGGGAGGCGCCGATCTCGCCGCGCTCCTCGCGGCGTGGACCAAGGGCTGAGCGCGGGCGTTCGGAGCATCCCGACGATCCATCGGGCGATGTCGGAGGCCGACGATCGTCGTCGCACGCCTCGAAAGACCACCGCCCGACTCGATGAAGCCGGGCGGTGCATTCGATGACCGAAGTCGCAGGTCGGAGTTGGACAGGCCGAGGTGGGATTCGAACCCACGAATAACGGATTTGCAATCCGTCCCCTTAGACCACTTGGGTACTCGGCCGGGGTCGTCGATCTTCGCAGCCGCCTCGGCCCGCGTCAACGATCCGTCGAGACGCCGGCCCTGGCGGACACCGGATCGCGGGCAAGCAGCAGCCCTGCGGGCGAACGACCTCCGAGATCGCCGGAGAGATAGGCCGTCGCCCGATCCGCCTCGACCGTCAGCAGCACCGCCTCGATCGGACGCCCAAGCACCGGATCGACCACGACCGATCCGTCGGGCGAACGGATCGTGAGTCGCTCGCCCACGCGAAGCCCCGAGCTTCGCCCCGCGTCCACCACGACCTCGCGACTCGAGATCGACTTCAGGATCCGGGGCGTCGTCGCGGTCGAGAGGGCGACGGCCGGCGTGGTGTCCCCGGCAGCTTCGGCGAGGCGCGTCTCGCGAGAGAGCGGCGGAAGGGTCTCGATCCTCTCGATCGTCTCGTCGAGGGCTTCGCGGGTCGCCTGGCCGAGCGGCGTCGACCAGAAGAGATAGCTCCGAGGTCCGATGTTCTCGTAGGCGCCGGGCATGTCGACCCCACGCGGAACCTCCGCGGTGCCGTAGACGTGATCCTGCAACGCGACGCCGAACCGGTCGAGACGGAGCACCTCGAGGTTGATCGAGGAGAACGCCTCGCGGCGCCGTCCAAAGATCCCCAGCCGCCTCAGGCTCCCTTCGGCGACCTCGTCGGTGTGGTTGAAGTCCGTGACCTCGCCCATCACCAGGTAGTCCGCATCGGGAAAGGCCGCCCGGACCATTTCCGCCCTCGTGATCGGATCGGCGGGAAGCGGTCCCTCGTAGATGCGCACATCGACGCGGGCGTCGTTTCGAAGGGAACGCACGACCACGTCCGTCATGGCGTCGCCGAGATCGCTCCATCCGATCGGATTGGCGGATCGGTCCTGGAACGGCGCGATCGCGACGACGTTCCTTGCCCCGACCGCAGAGACTCGACCGCTCGCCCCCGGATCGGCGGCGGGGGCGTCGTCGAAGGTGAACCGGGGCGTGGTGCACCCCGCCAGCAGGATCGCCATGGCAAGCGATGCCTGCGTCGCGCGGGATCCGAAACGCGGTCGAGAATTGGGCGCCATCGGGGGGAAATCGGATGGCGATCGACTTCCGCTTGAGCAACGGACTGCGGCGATCCACCCCAAGGCCGATGAATCCGCCGGCGACGTCGGCATCTCCGGCGAGGACCGAG
The DNA here is from genome assembly GCA_017859745.1 of Planctomycetota bacterium. Classification (GTDB taxonomy): domain Bacteria; phylum Planctomycetota; class Phycisphaerae; order Phycisphaerales; family SM1A02; genus VGXO01. The sequence goes on along the minus strand of JAFMML010000052.1, from coordinate 2,719 downwards.
ACCGGCTTCGCGATGGGTAGACTCGCCGCATGATCCGACCCGCCGCCGCTGTGCTTGGTGCATTCCTTGCCGCATGTCCCGCGGGTTCGGTCGCGGCACAGGAGACCGATGCCGGCCTGGCCGCGTCCGCCCCCGAGGCGACCATCGCCCGCCGGGGCCGTGTTCCGCTGCTTCCAGAGGGCGTCCGACTCGTCGGGGCGATCGGGACCGCCGAGTTCGACGCCGAGGACGGCATCTGGATCTTCCGTCCCAACGTCTCCAACGCCGACCTCGCCCGCGAACTGGTCTTGATGCCCGGCGAGGTCCGCAGCGATCTCGCAGAGGCCGCGGCGGCGCGGGGCGGGCCCCGGGCGTTCGCGAAGCAGGATCTCGAGATCCATGGCGTGGTGCACGCCCATCGGGGACGGAACTACCTGCGGGCCAGCGCCGTCAACCTCGTCGAGACGCCCGCGGCGGCGGCCGTCGAGGTTCCGCCACGCGACTCCACACCCCCGTCGGTCGATTCGGAGTTTCTCGCCGAGGACGACCTCGTCGCGCAGCTCGAGGCCGAACTCGAGGCACGCACCGGTCGAGCTCCCCGCAGTGTGGCCGTCTCCGATTCGGATGCGCCGCAGACGGCGGTCGAGGAGTACCGACTGCAACGACGACGAGGCCATCTCCGCCGCGACGTCCTGACCGGGGTCCCGATCTTCGTTCCCGAGGCCGACGGCACCGGCTCGCGCGAAGGGCCCTACGAACTGCTGCCCTGCGAGATGCTCGAACGAATCGAGGCCCTCGCATTGCGTTCGTCGACGCCGCGAATCGTCACCCTCAGCGGGCTTGCGATCGTCGAGGGTCCGCGGCGATTCCTGCTGCCGACCCGCTACGCGATTCCTCGAGAGGGCAAGGGCATCCGGCCGTGACCTCGGGGACGGGGCCCCGCGAGGGTCGAGACCCGCAGCGAGCATCCGGCGAAGCCGATCCGAAGACCCTGCGAACCCCGGTGTGTCCCGACCGATGCCCCGCATGCGGTCGGACGCTGGAAGTCGTCCAGGTCCACGGCCACGGACAGTGCCGATTCTGCGGCACCAACATCGCCCCCTGCTGCCAGGGCGGGCCTACGGACGGCTGAGGCCGGTCCCGTGTCGTTCGCGGCCGCGGTCAGGCGCCGTCGGCGGGGTCCACGCTGACCTTCGTCATCTTGGGGGGATTTCTGGGGCGTCCCGAGTTGGGGTCCGCCGGCACCGCCGCGATCGCACGCACCGCCTCGATGCCCTCGATCACCTTGCCGAAGGCGGTGTACTGGCGATCGAGATGCTGGCAGTGCTCGCGTCCGAGGCAGACGAAGAACTGACTGCCCGCCGAGTCGGGATCCGCCGAACGAGCCATCGACAGCACCCCCTCCTCGTGCTGGCGGTCGTTGAACTCCGCCTTCACCCGCCAACCCGGTCCTCCGGTGCCGTCGCCTTGCGGGCAGCCGCCCTGGATCACGAAGCCGGGAATGATCCGGTGGAAGGAGAGACCGTCGTAGAAGCCGTCGTTGGCGAGCTTCAGGAAGTTCTCGACGTGCCCCGGGGCGACGTCGTTCCAGAGTTCGACGCGAACGGTGCCCTGATCGGTTTCGATGGTGGCGGTCGGATAGCTCATGGACGCATCGTACGGGGACGCTCGATCTGCGTCGGGGACGATGCTCGCGATCGGAGGCGATCACCGGCCGGGATCGGAAGGCCTCTCCGTCGGGGGCGTGGGCGGCAGCACCGAGACCGGTCCGACCCGCCCGTCGGGGCGGCCCTGGTCGGGACGCCGAGGCGGCGCCGGGCGCAGCGATGCTCGACGGACGACCGGCGGCGACTCGGGTCGGCCGCGCACGACGTCGGCGAGGCGCACGCCGGCGATCTCCACGATGACCGCGGCGCCCTCGACGACCTCGCCGAACGCCGCGTACTGGCCGTCGAGCCTCGCGGTGCCGTCGCGAGAGAGGCCGATGAACCACTGACTGCCCGCCGAGTCGGGGTCGTCGTCGCGGGCCATCGAGATCACCCCGAAGTCGTGTCCGAGACCGGTCCGCTCGAACGGAATCGTGTAGCCGGGCCCGCCTTCGCCGGCGCCGGTCGGATCGCCGCCCTGGATGACGAAGGGACGACCCTCCCGATCGAGCGGCACGATGCGGTGGACGATGGTTCCGTCGTAGAAGCCGGCGGCGGCGAGCTCGCGGAAGTTCCGGGCGGTGTTGGGGGCCTCGTCGGGACGCAGCGCCACGACGAGGTCGCCGAACTCGGTCTCGAGCACGACGTCCATCTCCCGATGGCAGCGAAATCCCATGATCGGTCGCGCCGAGGGTTCCCACGTCTCGGCGGCCTCGCGAACGTCGTCGTCGACAGGTTCGAGCGGCGTATCGCCCCAGCCCACGACGCGGGTGTACTCGGTCTGGCCGTCAGGCCGCAGCGCCGTCATGGTCCGAAGGGTCGGACGGTCCCGCAGCGGAACGACCACCCAGGCCGATCCCACCGGTTCGTCGCCGACGATCGCCTGCAGCCAGGCGGCGCGTTCGAGACGGTCGATCGCGGGAATGCATCGCCGCAGATCGGCCTCGCCGGCCTCGAGCGGTGCCGACTCGCCAAGCACCGCACCCGCGTGGTCGAGAAGGACGAGGCGAAGCGGCAGCCCGTCGCGATCGGATGCGGCGACCTCCGCCACCAGCGGATCGAGGATCGGCGTGTCGCGGCGGGGGATGGAGAAG
>JAFMML010000105.1 GCA_017859745.1 Planctomycetota bacterium | reverse complement strand
GCCCATGTCCCATGACGACCGCCGCCCGGCACGTCGAGGGGACGCACCGGGCGGCGGAGTTCACGCACCTGCGGGAAGGGAGTCGGGCGAACGCCCGGCGAGCCCTTGGGCGGGGTCGGGACGACGTCGGATCAATAGTCCATGTCGTCCATGCCGCCGCCGGCGGGGGCCTTCTCCTTCTTCTCCTTGATCTCGGTGATCGCGCAGTCGGTGGTCAGCAGCAGGCTCGCGATGCTCGAGGCGTTCTGCAGGGCCACCCGCTCGACCTTGGTCGGGACGATCACGCCGTCCTTCACGAGGTCGCCGTACTTGCCGTTGGCGGCGTTGAAGCCGAAGTTGACGTCCTTCGACTCCTCGATCTTCTGGGCCACGATCGATCCGTCGAGTCCGCCGTTGGCGGCGATCTGCTTGACCGGAGCGCTCACGGCACGCCAGACGATGTCGGCGCCGACCGCCTCGTCGTCGGAGAGGGTCTTCTTCAAACGATCGACCGCCTTGCGGGCCCGCAGGATCGCGGTGCCGCCGCCGGGAAGGATGCCCTCCTCGACCGCCGCACGACAGGCGTGCAGGGCGTCCTCGACACGGGCCTTCTTCTCCTTCATCTCGACCTCGGTCGCGGCGCCCACGTTGATCTGGGCGACGCCGCCGGCGAGCTTGGCGAGCCGCTCCTGGAGCTTCTCGCGGTCGTAGTCGCTGCTGGTCGCGTCGATCTGGCTCTTGATCTGCTCGATGCGGCCCTGGATGTCCTTGGTCTTGCCGCCGCCCTCGACGAGGGTGGTGGCGTCCTTGGTGATGGTGACCTTCTTGGCCCGGCCGAGATCCGACAGGCCGAGGGTCTCGAGGTTCACGCCGAGCTCCTCCATGACCGCGGTGCCGCCGGTGAGGACCGCGATGTCCTCGAGCATGGCCTTGCGGCGATCCCCGAAGCCCGGCGCCTTGACCGCGGCGACCTTGAGCACGCCGCGAAGCTTGTTGACCACGAGGGTCGCCAGCGCCTCGCCGTCGATGTCCTCGGCGACGATCAGGACGCTCTTGCCCGCCTCGGCGATCTTGCCGAGCACCGGGACGAGGTCCTTCGCGGAGGAGATCTTCTTCTCGTGGATCAGGACGTGGCAGTCCTCGAGCACGCACTCCATGGCCGCGGGGTCGGTCACGAAGTGGGGGCTGAGGTAGCCCTTGTCGAACTGCATGCCCTCGAGAAGCTCGACCTCGGTCTCGAGGCTCTTGCCCTCCTCGACGGTGATGACGCCGTCCTTGCCGACCTTGTCCATCGCCTCGGCGATGATCTGGCCGATCTGCATGTCCTGGTTCGCCGAGCAGGCGCCGACCTGGGCGATCTCCTTCGAGTCGCGGACCGGCTTGCTGGTCTTGCGGAGGTCGTCGACGATCGCGCCGACGGCCTTCTCGATGCCGCGGCGGACACTGCTGGCGTTGGCGCCGGCGGTGATGTTCTTCAGGCCCTCCTGGAAGATCGCCTCGGCGTAGATGGTCGCGGTGGTGGTGCCGTCGCCCGCGTCCTTCGAGCACTTGCTGGCGACCTCCTTGACCATCTGGGCGCCCATGTTCTCGTAGGGATCCTCGAGCTCGATCTCCTTGGCGACGGTCACGCCGTCCTTGGTGACGGTGGGAGCGCCGAAGGACTTCTCGAGGACGACCACGCGGCCGGAGGGGCCGAGGGTGACCTTCACCGCCTTGGCGAGCTTCTGCACGCCGCGGAGGATCCGCTCGCGGGCGTCGTTGTCGAATGCGATCTGCTTGGCAGCCATGAACTCGTTCCTTTCAGAGTGATGCGATTGTTCGGGTGATTCGAAGTTGGGGGGGCGGACTTGGCGGCGCCGCTCAGCCGATCTCGATCCAGTGCACGCTTCGGGCGTCGAGGACGACGACGCGGGCGCCGTCGGTGACCTTGATCAGGCCGTCGTCCTCCTCGGGAATCAGAAGGGCGCCGTTCACGACGCACTCCCGGCAGTTCTCGAACTCGACGCGCAGATTCCTCTGGCCGTCGAGCTCGCGGAGCGCCTTTCTCATCTGCGCCGCCTCCATCAGCGTCCCTTCGGCGGCGGTCCCGGGACCGGGGCCGGCTCGTCCGAGCCGAAGTCGGTGCGGACCTGCCAGGCGACCGCCACGTGGGACGCGTCGATCCAGATGTAGTTCTGGCGGGTCGTGACCCGAATGCCGTGGGCGCTGTGGAGCTCGTCCACCGCGACCACGTTTCGGATCTCGATCGGCTGGGACTGCCCCGACACCACGAGATCGAGCTCCTTCTCGGTGCCCTTCATCTCGCTGAGGATGCGAAGCAGTGGTCCGCGTTCCATGACGGTCGGTTCCGGGAGGCGTGCGATCGGAATCAGTCGACGATGCCGAGGATGTCCTCCTCGGTCATGATCAGGTAGTCCTGGCCGTCGATCTTGACCTCCGTGCCGGAATAGGAGGAGAACAGCACGCTGTCGCCCTTCTTGACGCTGAAGGGCAGGTACTCGCCGGTCTCCTTGTTGAGGATGCCGTTGCCGGTGGCGACGACCTTCCCCTGCTTGGGCTTGTCCTTGGCGCTCTCGGGCAGGTAGATGCCCGACTCGGTCTTGGAGGTGGGCTCGTCGCGCTTGATGATGATCTTGTCGCCGAGGGGTCGAATCTTCATGGGGTTCTCCGACAGAGGCTCTGGCAAGCCGGTGATTGCGGTCGGCCTCACGCCGCCGGCCAGTGATCCGAAAAGTGCCGGCGGACCACCCGCCGCAGCACCTCGAGCATCGATTCGATGCGGACCGGCCCATCGAGGACCGCGAAGGCCCCCTCACGGAGGGCGTCCGCCAAGCCGCGTCCGCTCTCGCGAAGCGACGGCTGCGGTGGCCTGACCACCACGGTGGGCGGCGGTTGCTCGAGCCGCCTCAGCAGCTGAAGCACCCGCGGTCCGGCCTCGGTCGACCGGGGCGAGTCGCCCTCCATGGGGATGGACAGATCCACCACCGCGATGTGCACTTGCAAGGAGCGGACCAAATCGGTCGCTTCCCGCCCAGAAGCCGCCCGGATACACCGAATTCCCATCGGTTCCAGCAGCCGGGGCAGCTGATCGGCCACTTCGTCCCGCCGCCAGGCTGCGTAGCCCAGCAGGAGGTTCAGGCGCGACATCGGAGTCTGGGACTCCGATTCGGCGTCGGGATGGTCGAATTCGGACTGCATCGCCATGTCGCGAGACGCAAGTGGCGTGCCTGAAGAAGCTCGCCGGAGGGCATTCCGCCCCGCCGGGATCGGCGATCGAGGGATCGAATTGCCGGATCGGCGTGACAGTCGATCCATCCGACGTCGCAACGGCCTGCCGATTTGGCATGACCGAGCGACTCGATCCGGACCTGCTGTTGCGGCGGGGGTCGAGTCGCCGAATACTCCGGCTCGGTGATGGTTCCGATACCGCCCGATGCTGCCTGCCCGCCGAGAGTCGTCCCTTTGGAGCCGCTCATGCCCGCCAACGCGTCCGCCGACCTCTCGATCGCCGCCATCCTCGGAGAGGGGGAAGCCGCCGCCGGCCGCCGCGCCGTCCTGAAGGCCTGGGTCCGCACCTGCCGCGAGTCCAAGGCCGGCATCGTCTTCGTGGCCCTCTCCGACGGCTCCTGCCAGGGCACCCTGCAGGCGGTGGTCCCCTCGGAGTGCCCCGACTTCGAGGTCGCCCGCCAACTCACCACCGGATGTGCGGTCGTCGTCCGCGGCGAACTGGTCCCGAGTCAGGGCAAGGGTCAGTCGGTCGAGGTCCGGGCCGAGGCGGTCGAACTCGTGGGAGCGGTCGAGGACCCCGACACGTATCCGATCTCGCCCAAGCGGCACTCCTTCGAGTACCTCCGCGAGGTGGCCCACCTCCGACCTCGCACCAACACCTTCGGGGCGATCGGTCGGGTTCGGCACTGCCTCGCGATGGCGGTCCACCGGTTCTTCGACCGCAACGGCTTCTTCTGGATCCACACCCCGATCGTCACCGGCAGCGACTGCGAGGGGGCCGGGCAGATGTTCCGGGTCTCGACGCTCGACATGGCCAACCCGCCGCGGCATGCCGACGGCGGCGTCGACTTCTCGAAGGACTTCTTCGGCAAGGAGACCCACCTGACGGTCTCGGGGCAGCTCAACGTGGAGTCGTGGTGCCTCGCCCTCTCGAAGGTCTACACGTTCGGGCCCACCTTCCGCGCCGAGAACTCCAACACCAGCCGGCACCTCGCGGAGTTCTGGATGATCGAGCCGGAGATCGCCTTCGCGGATCTCGCCGCCGACGCGGACCTCGCGGAGGCGCTGCTCAAGTCGATCTTCACCGACCTGCTCGCCGAACGCGGCGACGACATGAGGTTCTTCGACGACCGCATCGACAAGGGCTGCATCGAGCGCCTCGAGACCTTCGTCGCGGCGAGCTTCGAGCGCATGGACTACACCGACGCGATCGGTCGCCTCGAGGAGGCCGAGCGCAAGGGCCACAAGTTCGAGTTCCCCGTCTCGTGGGGCATGGACATGCAGTCCGAGCACGAGCGGTACCTGACCGAGACCCTCGTCGGCCGGCCGGTCGTCGTCATGAACTACCCCAAGGAGATCAAGGCGTTCTACATGAGGCTCAACGACGACGAGAAGACCGTGGCCGCGATGGACGTCCTCGCGCCGGGCATCGGCGAGATCATCGGCGGCAGCCAGCGCGAGGAGCGACTCGACGTGCTCGACCGACGCATCGACGAACTCGCCCTCGATCGCGAGGCCTACTGGTGGTATCGCGATCTCCGCCGCTACGGCACCGTGCCGCACGCGGGCTTCGGTCTGGGCTTCGAGCGGACCATCGTCTACGCGACCGGCATGGCGAACGTGCGCGACGTGATCCCCTTCCCGCGCACGCCGCGCAACGCGGACTTCTGAGGTGGCCGCCGGCCGCGATGCCCCACGTCGCCTCGCGCTGGTCACCGGCGCCAGCGCCGGCATCGGCGAGTCCTTCGCCGGACTGCTCGCCGAGCGGGGCTTCGACCTCGCCCTGACGGCACGCCGGGCGGATCGCCTCGAGGCGCTCGCGGCCCGACTCGCCGAGGCGCACGGCGTCGAGGCGTTTGCGATCGCCGCGGACCTCGCCGACCCGGCCGCGCCCGCTCGCGTGGTCGAGGGGATCTCCGGGCGCGGCCGTCACGTCGACGTTCTCGTCAACAACGCCGGCTACGGGCTGCACCAGCGATTCTCGTCGGCCCCGTGGCCGGTGCAGGCGGACTTCCTCGAGGTGATGGTCCGGGCCCCGATGCACTTCTCGCGACTGCTGCTTCCGGGCATGGTCGAACGGAACTGGGGACGCGTCGTGAACATCTCGTCGCTGGCGGCGTTCGCGGCGGAGCCGCCTGGATCGACCTACACCGCGGCGAAGTCGTTCCTGCTGTCGGCGAGCCGGGCGATGTGGCTCGAGCACCGCGGCACCGGCGTGCACATCACCGCGAGCTGTCCTGGCTTCACCTACACCGAGTTCCACGACGTGCTGGGCGTCCGCGAGGCGATGGGCTCGATGCCGAAATGGATGTGGCAGTCCTCCCGGGAGGTGGTCGAGGAGTCGTGGCGGGCGGTCGAGCGCAACAGACCGGTCGTCGTCACGGGCCGGGTCAACCGCTTCATCGCGACCCTCATGCACTTCATGCCGTTCAGCGTCTCGACGATGTTCACGCCGAAGTCCCTGCGGGACCGCGAGAAGTTGTCGACGAAGT
>JAFMML010000104.1 GCA_017859745.1 Planctomycetota bacterium | reverse complement strand
TCCCCGTCCCGAGGCTCGACCACGTGCTCGTCGCGGGGTCCCACACCGCGACGTAGTTCGCCGTCGCGCCGCCCGCGGTGGTGAAGTCGCCGCCGACGTAGAGCTTGCCGTCGAGCGCGGCGAGGGCGTAGACGTTACCGTTGACCCCGTTCGCGCTCCCCGTCCCGAGGCTCGACCACGTGTTCGTCGCGGGGTCCCAGGCCGCGACCTGGTTCGCCGGAAGGCCGCCCGCGGTCGTGAACCAGCCGCCGACGTAGAGCTTGCCGTCGAGCGCGGCGAGGGCGTTGACCTGACTGTTGACCCCGTTCGCGATCCCCGTCCCGAGGCTCGACCACGTACTCGTCGCGGGGTCCCAGGCTGCGACGCAGTTCGCCCTTGCTTCGCCCGCGGTGGTGAACTGGCCGCCGACGTAGAGTTTGCCGTCGAGCGTGGCGAGGGCGTAGACCTGACCGTCGACCCCGTTCTGCAGGAAGTTCTCCTGCACGAAGAGCTCGCAGGAATCGACGAGCGAGATCGCGTGCGTCGTCACGCCGGTCAGACCGCTCGACGCGAAGCCGATGGTGTACTCGCCCTCCGCGCCGGTGATGAACAGGTTGGTGAAGGTGGCGATGCCCGAGGAGTCGGTGGTCGCAGTGGTCGTGCCCCCGAGCGTGCCGGTGCCCGACGCGAGCGATGCCGTGACGCCGATGCCCGCCTGCAGCACCGGGTCGCCGCAGGCGTCGCGCACCTGCACTGCCGGTTGCTGGATCAGTCCGACGCCGCTCGCGCTCGAGATCCACGGCTGCGTCGCAACGGCGAGCGAGGCGGGGACTCCGACCTGCGAGGGATCGCACTGTCCATGGGCCGGCAAGGCGCCTTGAAGCGAAGCTGCCAGGGTGATCAGCACGCACAGCCCGCGCCGCCACGCGCGACCGAACCGATCCGGCGATCGCAGCCTGCATCCGTCAGCGGAGCCGATGGACCGCGACGAGCCCGTCGACTCGTGCCGGCGTGACGAGGCTGGTCCGGCGCCATCGCCGCTCGCGTGGATCTCGCGAGCGCTCTTGGTCACCAGCCCTGTGCTCGGTCCTGCTCCGCACTCGCCCTGCTGTGTTGGGTGAGTCGTTCTGATCGCTCGCATCTTTCTCTCTCTCTGCCTCGGGCCCTGCCTCTGGATCGTGTCGACGTCTCGTCGGTCCGTGCCATGACGACAAACGCTTGCAGATCCACGGCTCATGTCGGGGTCAAGTTCGCAGGGTAAGACAGGCAAGGAGATCGGCGCTGTCATCGATGACACCCGATCCTAAAAAGCGCGAGGTGGAGCTGGCGGAACGCTCGTGGGGAACGTGGATCAATAACACTTTCCGTCGACGCACGGCCCCTCCGCCTCGCTTCGCTCGGCACCTCCCGCGATACATGGGCGTGCGACGCAGGAGCCGCAAGCGATCGGAGTCGTCGAGCGTGTTCGCGCGACGGACGAAACTCCTCCCCGGAACTGCGCAGCAGTCCGGGGGAGGTGGCTCGCGAGCGGAGCGAGCGAGACGGAGGGGTCGCACGAACTCGGAAGGCGCACGTCGCGCGACCGCGCGACTCGCCACCCGCTACGCAATGATCCCCGGGATCGGATCCGCGCCTTCGACGCCGACGAGCTTCTGGTCGAGACCGCCGTAGAAGTAGGTCAGGTCGTTGGGGTCGAGTCCCATCAGGGACAGGATCGTCGCGTGGAGGTTCTTCACGTGGTAGCGGTCGCCCACGCCGGTCGAGCCGAGCTCGTCGGTCTCGCCGACCGTGACCCCGCCCTTCACCCCGCCGCCGGCCATCCACATCGTGAAGCCGAAGGAGTTGTGGTCGCGTCCGGTGCCCTCGGCGTACTCGGCGGTGGGCTGCCGCCCGAATTCGCCGCCCCACACGACGAGCGTCTCGTCGAGCAGACCACGCTGCTTGAGGTCCTTCAGCAGTGCCGCGATCGGCAGGTCGGTGCGGCCGGCGTGGTAGTCGTGGTTCTTCTTGAGATCGCCGTGGGCATCCCAGTTGGCGTCGTTGTGGCTGCCGCCCGAATAGACCTGCACGAAGCGCACGCCGCGCTCGACGAGGCGACGCGCCAGGAGGCACTTCTCGCCGAACTCGCGGGTCTCGGGCTTGTCGATCCCGTAGAGCTCGAGGGTCTTCGGCGACTCCCTCGCGAGATCGACCGCCTCGGGGGCGTCGGCCTGCATGCGGTAGGCGAGCTCGTAGCTCTCGATGCGGCTCTCGAGTTCGGGATTGCCCGAACGCAGGAGCGCGTGGCGGGTGTTCCACATCTTGACGCGATCAAGCAGCCGTCGCTGCAGGCCGTCGCTGCGGCCGCTCGGGTTCGAGAGGTCGAGGATCGGCGGGCCCTCGCCGCGCAGCACGGTGCCCTGATAGATCGCAGGCATGTAGCCGCTCGACCAGTTCTTCGCGCCCGAGATCGGCCCGCCGGTCGAGTCGAGCATCACCACGAAGCCCGGCAGGTTCTGGTTGACGGTGCCGAGGCCGTAGTTGACCCACGAGCCGAGCGCCGGTGCGCCGCCGAGCAGCTTGCCCGAGTTCATCATGAGCATCGCCGACCCGTGGATCGGGCTGTCGGCATACATGCTCTTGACGAACGCCATGTCGTCGACGCAGGTCGCGAGATTGGGGAAGAGGTCGCTGACCCACGCCCCGCACTCGCCGTGCTGCTTGAAGTTCCACTTCGGCCCGACCACGCGGCCCTCGTTCTTGTCACCGCCACGACCCTTGGTCTTCACCTTGATGGTCTTGCCGTCGAACTTGTAGAGCTCGGGCTTGTAGTCGAAGGTGTCGACGTGGCTCGGCCCGCCGTACATGAAGAGGAAGATGACGCTCTTGGCCTTGCCCGGCAGCATCGGCGCCTTGGGCGCGAGCGGTCCGCTCGGCAACGGCGTGGTGCCGTCGAACGCGAGCGCCTGCCGGCGGATGAAGCCCTCCGACGCGAGCATGCCGGTGAGGGCGACCGAGGTGAACGCCCCGCCGGCCTGCCACATGAACTCCCGGCGGGTGCGGCCGCAGAAGGTGTTGGCCGGAAGGTCGGGCGAGGGTCGGGCGTCGCTCATGGTTCGTCTCGCAGCGGGCGGTGACCGGAGGTTCGTCGGGCGAGGCGCGGAGGTTCGCGTCGAAGCGACATCCGGAACGCTTCGGTCGACGGCTCAGTCGACATAGAGGAACTCGTTCAGGTTGAAGAGCACCAGACAGAGGTTCTCGAGCGCCTCGCGACGGGAGAGTCCGTCGACCGTCTCGAGCTCCTCGATGAAGGCGACCGCCTCGTCGAGGTCCTGTGCGCTGGCGGGGCGCCCTGAGACGAGCAGCCGACCGAGGGCGATCTGCTCGCGAAGGTCGCCCGGCCGCTGGCGCTCGAGCCGCTCGGCGAACCGTCTCGCCTCGCGGATCACGAGTTCGCCGTTGAGCATCGAGAGGGCCTGCGTCGGCTGCACCGTCGAGAACCGCACCGGGCAGGGCTGGTCGACATCGGCCGAGTCGAAGACCGTCAGCAGTGGATGCTGCAGCGATCGCTTCTGATGGATGTAGAGGCTGCGGCGGCCCCAGGAGTCCTCGGGCGTGAGCGGCCAGACCTCCTCTGGACGCGAGCTTGTCGCAAGCACCGCTTCGGGCAGCGGCGGCCGGACGCCGGGCCCACCGAGGCGCGGGTCCAGGGTGCCGTTGGCCGCCAGCATCGAGTCGCGCAACTCCTCGGCGGTCAGGCGACGCATCCGGAACCGCGAGAGCAGGTCGTTGCCGGCATCGAGAGCCAGCGCGTCCTCGCCGGGCACGCTCGACATTCGATAGGTCGAAGAGTTCATCAGCAGGCGATGGAACTCCTTCATCGACATGCCGCGGTCGACGAAGGCGGCGGCGAGCCAGTCGAGCAGCTCCGGATGGGTCGGGTTCTCGCCGAACTTCCCGAAGTCGTTGGGCGTTGGGGCGATCGGCCTGGTGAAGTGGTGTTGCCAGATGCGGTTCACGATCGAACGCATCGCGAGATCGTTGCGCGGGTCGGCGATCCAGCGGGCGAGCGCCAGGCGGCGACCGCTGCTCTCCCCGTGGTCGGGCACCTCGATGGGACCGGGCCGGAATCGACCGGCCATCTCGGGAACGTCCGGCTCGACCTTCGCCCCGAGGCTGTGCGGGTTGCCGCGCAGCATCACGAAGGTCTCGGGCGGCTCGGGAACGTCTCGAACGACCAGAACCGACTCGCCCCGCCACTCCGGCGGATCGAGCTCGGCGAGGGTCTCATGCAGAGCGTCGAATCGGGCAAGAAGATCGGAATCGCCGGAGGCGACGATCGCATCCCTCGCGTCGGCGCGTCGAAGCGTTCCCGTCGCCATCGACCGGATCGTGGCCGCGTCGAGCACCCGGTCGTAGATCCGCAGTTCATCCAGATCGCCCGCGAACGCGCCGTGCCCTGGAAGCATGGCCCCGATCGCGAGTCGTTCGGGTCGATCGAGAGGCGACTTCGAACCGACCGCTCGATCGACCTCGACGCCGTCGACGAACAGGACGATCTCGCCTGAGGTCATCTCCCGCGTGAACGCCACGTGATGCCAGCGATCGTCGTTGTGCCCTGGTCCAGAACTCAGAAAGGTCTCTGGTGCGCCGGTGCCGGCGGCGATGTAGCCGTTGGCGACGAGACTCACTCCGAAGTCGGGGACGATGCCGGGGATCTCTCCATCGACGAGGCCCTTGCCCAGGAACCAGCGCCGATCGCTCTCGCTGCCGCCGCCGACGTCGGAGGTCCTCATCCAGAGGGAGATCGTGAAGTCTTCGGCGACGGGACGGTCGATCTCGACGCGGTCGTCGCCGCCGTCGAACCCGAAGGCGCGACCGATGCGACCTTCGCGGGCGAAGGTGGCGTCGCGGACCGCGGCGTCGTCGTTCCCTTCCCCGTCGCCGGCGAGGTTCGCGGTCCGGGCCGACCGATCCTCCTCGAAGGGCAGATGGACGACGAGGCCGTCTTCGGGAGCCCGATCGGGAAGGGTCTCGGCGGCCTCCTCGGCGCCGACGAGACCCGCGGCGGCCTCGAACGCGCGGAGTTCCTCGACGACCTTCCTGCGCTGGTCGAGGTAGGCCCGGCGCTCGGCCTCGGGATCGGCGTGACCGAAGTCCGAGCGGACCATCCGCATGACGTTCTCGCCGGCGATCGAGTTGAACGGACTGGTCTTGTAGGGTCGCACGCCCGCGAAGTACGCCGCGAACTCGTAGTACTCCTCGTGCGCGATGGGATCGCCCTTGTGGGCGTGGCATCGGACACATCCCATCGGCAGCGAGAGGAACGTGCGCCCGGTGACGTCGACGATCCCGTCGAGGTCGTCGGCGAGGGCCTGGGCGAGATCCGGCACCTCGTCGTCCCACATGCCGAGGCGGTAGTAGCCGGTCGCCACGAGGCTGTCGTAGTCGCGATCGGCAAGCTCGTCGCCGGCGAGCTGCTCGATCACGAACCGGTCGTAGGGCATGTCGGCGTTGAGAGCGCGGACCACCCAGTCGCGGTACTTCCAGGCGCCGTTCTTGACGCTGTCGCGCTCGAAGCCGTTGGTGTCGGCGTAGCGCACCAGATCGAGCCAGTGGCGGCCCCACTTCTCCCCGTGATGCGGACTCTCGAGCAGGCGGTCGACCAGTTCCTCCCAGGCCCGATCGGGGTCGGCATCCCAGGCGGCAAGAAACGCCTCGATCTCCTCGGGTGTTGGGGGAAGCCCGACCAGGTCGAGGCTCGCGCGGCGAAGGAGCGTGAGCGGATCGGCCTCCGGCGCCGGCTCGAGGCCGATCTCCTCGAGCTTCGC
>JAFMML010000051.1:15455-22297 GCA_017859745.1 Planctomycetota bacterium | reverse complement strand
ATCTCGCTCGAGGAGCTCGAGGCCCAGGCGAACCGGCTCGGAGTCGCGGTGTGGCCGACCGCCGACGCCGATCACCGGGGCCTGCTCGTCGAACCCGCAGGCGCTTCCGCCCGCGGCACCGTCGTCGTCTTTCACGGCAACGCGGGACAGGCGCTCGATCGGACGTACTGGTCCGAGGCGATGGCGCGTCTGGGATGGCGGACGGTGCTGGCGGAGTACCCCGGCTACGGGGCCCGAGACGGCCGCCTGGGCGAGGCGGCGTTCGTCGCCGACGGTCTCGAGACGCTGGCCCTCGTGCGAGGTGCCTTCGACGGGCCGATCGTTCTGGCGGGGGAGTCGCTCGGGGCCGGCGTGGCGAGCGGCGTGGCGGCGGCGGACGAGGCCCGCGTGGACGGACTGCTCCTCGTCACGCCGTGGGCGGACCTTGCGAGCCTCGCGGGCGAGAAGTTCCCGTTCCTTCCCGTGGGTCTTCTCCTGAGGGATCGCTACGACACCGTCGCCAACCTCGGGATCGCCGGACTCCCGACGGCGATCTGCATCGCCGAGGAAGACCAGATCATCCCGCCGCACCACGCCGAGCGGCTGTTCGCGTCGCTCGAAGTGCCGAAACGGGCGTGGAGGTTCGCCGGCCGGGGCCACAACGACTGGCCGATCGAGCCGGATGCTTCGTGGTGGCGCGAGGCGATGACGTTTCTCGCGCCGAGACCTCTCGATCCGCGGTGATCCACGCGTCCCGCCCCGCCTCGCTCGCCTCGCCCGCCTTCGCCTCGACCGGAAGGCCGCGCAGGTGTTCACCTCAATCTGCGGCGAGCCGGGATCGGCGAGGCGAACTCGCGTTCGCGCCGCCTCGTCGTCGTGAAGAATGACGACCGAGGACGCTTCCGCACGGCGCGGGACCTTTCGACGAGATCGTCACGCGCCCGACTCCTAGGACACGACGATCCGCCCATGCCGACTCCGCCACGTCACCGGACCACCCCCGACCCCGCCCCGATCCGTGTCGCGGAAGCGCCGAACCAGACGACGCTTTCCCATGCGGAGCGTTCCATGGTTGATGGCGGCAGACGGCTCGATCGGCATGATCGGCATGACCAGCATGATCATGCGAGTTCGCGAACGCCATCGGGTGCCGTTGGTGGATCGCTCGGCATGCTCCGCTCGGGCGTGCTGGCGCTCGCCGCCGTTCTCGCGAGTTCCACCGCCGCCACGACGGCTGCCGCCGGGGCGAGCGACGGATCGGTCGCCCTGGCCGAGAACGGCGTCAGCACGCATCGCATCGTGATTCCCGTCGCGGCGACCGCGGTCGAATCGCTCGCCGCCGAGCGGCTGGCCTACTACATCGCCGAGATCACCGGCGCCACGCTGCCGATCGAGTCCGGCGCCGAGTTCGACGGCAGCGGTCCGGCGATCTTCGTGGGCCTGAGTCAGCCGGCGCTCGATCGGCTCGGCGGCGACCCTCGGGCCGACCTCGCGCCGCAGCAGCACGTCGCCCGATCGCTCGGCGAGGACGTCTTCCTGTACGGCGTCGGCGTGCACGGGGCCTACCACGCCGCCATGGACTTCGCGGAGGTCTCGCTCGGCAAGCGCTGGTACTCGCCACGCGAGGCGCCGGTGCTGCCGTTCACGCCGACGGTGATCCTCGAGCCGTTCGAGCGGGTCGAGGACTTCGACTTCGCCCACCGCAGGGTGCAGTTCTTCTCGGATCTGCGGTTCTACTACGAGCACGGCGCGAACATGGGCGTCACCCCGCGAGCCGAGCAGATCGGCATCGAGGACTGGGGATACGAGTCCGAGATCGACGACACCCTGAACCTTCCGCACAGCTTCGACGGCCTCGTGCCCGCGAACGGGCTCCCGCACTACGCCGTCGACTGGGAGTGGATCCCACGCAGCGACTACTTCGCGACCAACCCGGAGTGGTTCACGCTGAACGAGCAGGGCGTGCGGGTTCCGAACCGGCAGCTCTGCCTCTCCAACGACGCGCTGCGGGCCGCGCTCACCCAGAACGTCCTCGGCTCGATCGCGAGCCGCGGCGATCGCTGCGTCGTCTCGGTCTCGGCGAACGACACGCCGAAGCGACTCTGCCATTGCGGCCCCTGCACCGAGCTGATGAATCAGTACCAGAGTCCCGGCGGGCCGCTCTACGACTATCTGATCGAGTTGTGCGCGGAGCTCGAGACCTCGAAGCCGGAGGTGCGGGTGGCGAGTCTCGCCTACCGGCGCGACCAGACCCAGATTCCGCCGACCCTTCCCGCCGGCGAGACGCTGCCTTCGAACCTCGTGATCGACTTCGCGCCGATCGAGGACAACTACTTCGCGGACTGGAGCCACCCCGACCCGGAGATCCAGGAGACCTACGCCCATCTCCAGGCGTGGGGCGAGATCGTCGCTCCGGGAAACCTGTGGGCGTGGCTCTATCCCAATCCGTGGGGCACCGGCCTCTCGATGCCCGTCGGCAACGTCCAGCGTCTCGCCACCAACATGCGCCTGATGCACGACGCCGGGGTGGCCGGCGTCTTCACCGATCACGCCGGCGCCGTGGCTCGCAGCGGATTCAGCGAGGTGCAGGGATATCTCTTCCACGCCCTCTGCCGGGACGTCGACGTCGACGCCGACGCGGTGGTCGCGGAGGTGACCGACGGCCTCTACGGACCGGCGGCACCGGCGATTCGAGGATTCATCGAGGCACTCGAGGCGGAGCGGCTCGCGATGGCCGAACTGCCGCCCGGCGTCGGCTACAAGAGCCGGCAGTTCGACGAACTCGTCTTCCCCTATCTCACCGCCGACCGGATCCACGAGTGGCAGGGCCTCTTCGAGGAGATGCTCGAGGCGGCCGAGGCGGCGCCGGAGTCGGTGCGGCTCAACATTCGACTCGCCCGACGCGAACTCGACCTCGCCACGCTCTGGAAGTGGTTCGATCTCGTCGACCTGCATCCGGAGATCTACCTCGACCATACCGAGATCGTCGACCGCCTTGTGGCGATCAACGAGACGCCCGGGGTCGTCGCGATCGGCGCCGCGGACATGGAGTACTTCTCGACGATCATCCTCGGCGGGGGCGAGGAACAGCCGCTGCCGACGGCGTTCGACGGGATCGCTCCGTCCCGGATCCGGACCTTCGTGCCCTACCGCCACGGCGGCTGGCCGCGGGTCGTGCTCGATCCCGAAGCTGCGAGGGGCTACGCCGCGGTGGTCGACGCGCCGGATCTGCCGTTCTCTCTCGGTTGCCATCAGATGGACACCGGCGAGCGGGTCGCGAATGTGGACCTCGAGCCCGATCAGATCGAGGCGGGCCAGTACCAACTGGTCTCGCTCGGCGAGATCGAGATGACGCCGGAGACGTGGATCTTCTTCGGCTCCAGCTGGCTGACGCACTTCGAGGTCGGACGCCACCTCTTCGAGGAGGGTGGCGAGAACCGGTGGGAGGTTCACGCGTCGATCAAGTTGGACGGCCCGGCGTACGGCGGCGACGGCGTCGAGAACACGGCGCTCGTCGATCGACTCTTCCTCGTGAACACGGCGGCGTGCCCCGCAGATCTCGACGGCGACGGAATGGTGACCGGCGGCGATCTCGGGCAGTTGCTGCTGCGCTGGAACGAGCCCGATCCGGCGGCGGACCTCGACGGCGACGGTCTCGTCACCGGTGCGGATATCGGACTGATGCTGCTTGCCTGGGGGGCCTGCCCCTGATCAAGGGGGGCGCGACCGTCGAAGGACGCTCCAGGCACGATCCGTGGCGGCCGCCTCGGCGCGGCACACCCCGCCGCCCTGCGGCAAGTGCGTGGGAGTGTCGCGGTCGCCTGGACATGCACCGGCACGAGGGTGTCCAAATCTCGACCAATCCGCGGTCTATCTCCTGTTGACCAGGTTTCGGCTGCCATATTGACTCTGTGAGGCCTTCGATCTGCGCGGGCCAGCCGTCCGTGCCTCCGTCCATCCGTCGGAGGTGGTCCGTCGCCGAGTTCCCATCGGGTGCCGATCCTTGCCATGACCGACCGCTCGCTTCGATTCGCGCGATCGACTTCGTCGCTTGGCGAGTCGGCGGTCGCTCGTTCCTCGCATGGTCGCGCGGTGAGGACCACGCGAGCCGGTTCTGCCCCGCGGGTCGGCTTCGTCAGCCTGCACGATCCCATGGACCCCGCAGCCCTGTCGGGCATGCCGCACGCGATGTTCCGCTCGCTGCGCCGTCAGGGACTGGATCTGATCGATCTGGGAAGACTCGACTTCGCGCCATGCAGATTCGGAACGGTCGGGCGAGTGTGGCACGGCTCGATTCGGCGTCTCGCGTCATGGCGCGATCGACTGGCCGGCGACGAGGCCGCGCGTTGGCGGAACCATCCCGAGACCATGGCGCGGAGGTTTCTCGCGAGGTGCCGCCGACGTGCGGGGGTGCTCCACGCGGCGATCGACCGGCATCGCCCCGACGTCCTGTTCGGCAACTGCATGAGTTCGCCGTTCGCCTTCCTCGAGCCCCCGATTCCGATCGTCTACAGCGGCGATGCGACCGCGGAGATCATCTCCGCCACCTATCCGCGCTACGCCGCGATGGGGCGGGAATACGCCGCGACGACCGCGCTCGTCGAGCGACGGGCGCTCGCTCGGGTCCGATTCGCGGCGCTGGCCTCGCCGGCGACGCTCGAGAGCGCCGTGACCACCTACGGCCTGCCTCGCGAGCGCGGCCGCGTTGCGGGATTCGGTGCGAATCTAGGACCTCGCGATGTCGACGGCCCGGCGCCGCCGATCGAGACGCCGACGCGGGATGCGCTTCGTCTGACCATCACGGCGGCGGACCCGGTCCGCAAGCGGCTGGATCTGGCGCTTGATTGCGTTGGCATCCTGCGGTCGCGAGGCTGGAACGCCTCGCTCGACGTGATCGGACCTCGGCCCGACGGGAACGGCGACGAGGCGGGCGTCCGTTGGGCGGGGCGGCTCGATCACGCCCGTCCCGAGCACGTGGCGAGGCACGCCCGGATTCTCGCGGAGAGCCATCTCTGCCTGCTGCCCTCCTCGGGCGAGGCGTACGGGATCGCCCCGATCGAGTCGGCGCTGTTCGGCAAGCCGGCCGTGGTCACCGACGTCGGCGGACTGCCGTTCGTGGTGAGGGATGGCGACACGGGAAGGGTCATCCCATCGGATGCCGACTCCGAGACGCTCGCAGACGCCGTCGAGTCGATCGTCGCGAACGCCTCGGTGTATCGACGGATGGGCGATGCGGCCCGGAATCGCGCGGAGCGCGAACTGAACTGGGACGTCTGGGCCTCGACGGTCGCGGACCTGATCCGCACCGCGGCGCGGGAGCACGCCGCCACCCGACGTGGCGGGTTCAGCGGCCGCGGTGTCGCCGGTAGTAGTTGATCAGGGCGTTGGTCGAACTGTCGTGATCGGTCACGGTCTGTGGCGACGACAGCTCCGGGATGATGCGCTTGGCGAGCACCTTGCCGAGCTCGACGCCCCACTGGTCGAAGCTGTTGATCTGCCAGATGGTGCCCTGCGTGAAGACCTTGTGCTCGTAGAGCGCCACCAGAGTGCCCAGCGCATGAGGAGTGAGCCTCTCGCCCATGATCGTGGTGCTCGGACGGTTGCCGTCGAACTCCTTGTGCGGCACCAGCTCGGGCGGGACGCCCTCGGCTCGGCATTGGGCGCGGCTCTTGCCGAAGGCCAGCGCCTCCGCCTGCGCGAGCACGTTGCCCACGAGCAGGTCGTGGTGGTGGGGGAGGCCGGAGATCGACTTGCAGAAGACCAGGAAGTCGCACGGCACGATCCGTGTGCCCTGATGGATCATCTGATAGAAGGCGTGCTGCCCGTTGGTTCCGGGCTCGCCCCAGATCGTCGGACAGGTGTCCCATCGCACGCGGGTGCCGTCGAGGGTCACGTGCTTGCCGTTGGACTCCATCTCGAGCTGCTGCAGGTACGCGCTGAAGCGGGAGAGGTACTGGTCGTAGGGAAGCACCGCGAGGGTCGAGCAGTTCCGGAAGTTGTTGTTCCACACGCCGACGAGGCCCATCAGCACCGGCAGGTTGCGGCCGAGCGGCGCGGTGCGGAAGTGCTCGTCCATCTCGTGGAAACCCCGCAGCAAGTCGCGAAATCGATCCGGGCCGATCGCGATCATGGTGCTGAGTCCGATCGCGGAGTCCATCGAGTAGCGGCCGCCCACCCAGTCCCAGAATCCGAACATGTTCCGGGTGTCGATGCCGAACGCCGCCACCTCCTCGGCGTTGGTCGAGACCGCCGCGAAGTGCCGGGCGATCGCATCCTCGGGCAGGCCCTTCGAGCCGGTCGCCTTGCGGAGCCCCTTCAGCAGCCACTTCCGCGCCGTGTGGGCGTTGGTCATGGTCTCGAGCGTGGTGAAGGTCTTCGAGCTGACGATGAAGAGCGTCTCCTCCGGGTCGAGATCGCGCACGTTCTCGACGAAGTCCGTGCCGTCGACGTTGGAGACGAAGCGGACGTTCAGCGATCGGTCGCCGTAGTGGGCGAGGGCGCGATGGGCCATGACCGGCCCGAGGTCGCTGCCGCCGATGCCGATGTTCACGACGCTTCGGATCCGTCGCCCCGTGGCTCCCTTCCATCGCCCGCTTCGAATCGCTCGCGAGAACGTGGCCATCCGATCGAGCACCTCGTGGACGTCGGGCACGACGTTGCGCCCGTCGACCTCGACCACGGCATCGCGAGGAGCTCGCAGGGCGGTGTGGAGGACCGCACGGCGTTCGGTCGCGTTGATCCGATCGCCACGGAACATGCGGGTGATCCGGCTCTTCAGTCCCGCCGCCTTCGCGAGGTCGAGCAGCAGCTTCATCGTGGTCGAGTCCACATGCTGCTTGGAGTAGTCCATCCGAAGGCCGACC
>JAFMML010000051.1:0-15056 GCA_017859745.1 Planctomycetota bacterium | reverse complement strand
CTGATCCACCGCCTCGGCCAAAGCATCTGGGTGGACAACATCACTCGAACCATGCTCGACGAGGGCGTGCTCGAGCGCTACATCCGAGACTGGAAGGTGACCGGCCTCACCTCGAACCCCACGATCTTCCAGAAGGCGATCGCCGACGGCGACGCGTACGACGGTTCGATCCGAACGCTGCTTGCCGAGGGGTGCTCCGGCGAGCGGTTGTTCTTCAAGCTCGCCATCGAGGACCTCTCTCGAGCCGCGGATCTGTTTCGTGGGGTGCATCGGGAGACCGATGGTGTCGACGGCTGGGTCTCGCTCGAGGTCTCGCCGACTCTGGCCAACGACACCGAGGCGACCTTGGCTCAGGCCCGTGAACTCCACGCCGCCGCCGGTCGCAGCAATCTGTTCATCAAGGTGCCCGGGACGCCCGAGGGGCTCCCCGCGATCGAGCAGCTCACCTACGAGGGCATCCCCGTCAACGTGACGCTGCTCTTCAGCCGCGAGCAGTACCTCGCCGCCGCCGACGCGTATCTGAAGGGCCTCGAGCGTCGTCTTCACGAGGGACTCGACCTGAAGGTCTGCTCGGTCGCGTCGCTCTTCATCTCCCGTTGGGACAAGGCGACCGAGTCGGACCTGCCCGAGGACCTCCGCAACCGCCTCGGCATCGCGATCGGGCAGCGCTGCTACGCGGCGTTCACCGACCTGCTGCAATCGACGCGCTTCCAGGCGTTGAAGGCCGCCGGTGCCCGCCCGCAGCGTCTGCTGTTCGCCTCGACCGGCGTGAAGGATCCGAGTCTGCCTGGGGCCTACTACGTCACCGCCCTCGCGGCGCCGGAGACCGTGAACACCATGCCGGAGAACACGCTCGAGTCGACCGCGGCGCTCCGGGAGGTGCCCGGCGCCCAGCCTGCCGACGGCGGGACGTGCGAGGCGATGCTCGATCGCATCTCGGCGGCGGGCGTCGATCTCGACGCGCTCGGCGAGCGACTGCAGATCGAGGGGCGTGACGCCTTCGATGCGAGCTGGTCGTCCCTGCTTTCCGATCTCGGAAGGAAGTCCGCTGCGGTGGGGGCGGCCTGAGCGACGATCCCGACGGCGGAGTCGGCTCGGGCGAAAGTCCCGTCCCGCCATGGGCGAGAGGACCCCGCTTCGCCGATGACCCACGGCCGGAGCGGGGTCGCCGCCGTTCCCGTCGGGCGAACCGTGATCGGCGACTCGTTCATTCCGTGCTCCCGGAGCCTGCGCGTTGGACCTCCTCGACGAACTGCAATGGCGCGGCCTGCTGCATCAGGTCACCTCGCCCGAACTCGCGACGCATCTCTCCACGGGCGTCCGCACCGGCTATTGCGGGTTCGACCCGACCTCGGACAGCCTGACCGTCGGCAATCTGCTCCCCATCATGCTCTTGCGGCGGTTCGGAGCGGCGGGACACCGGCCCATCGCCCTGCTTGGCGGCGGCACCGGCCTCGTCGGGGACCCCAGCGGCAAGAGCGACGAGCGTTCGTTGCAGACCGAGGATCAGGTCGAGGCGAATCTCGCGGGGCAGCGGGCGATCCTCGAGCGTCTTCTCGGCGAAGGCGAGGGCGGCGTCGAGGTGGTGAACAACGCCGACTGGCTGCGTCGCCTTGGGTTCCTCGAGGTCCTGCGCGATGTCGGCAAGCACTTCTCCGTGAACGCCATGATTCAGCGCGACTCCGTCGCCAGCCGCCTCGCCGGCCGCGAACATGGGATCAGCTACACCGAGTTCAGCTACATGGTCCTGCAGGCGTACGACTTCCTGCATCTCTACCGGGAGCGGAACTGCACCGTGCAGATGGGTGGTTCCGACCAGTTCGGCAACATCGTCTCGGGCATCGATCTCATCCGCCGCTTCGACGCGCGGGAGCACGGGGAGGGATCGGAGACGTCGCTCGCCTTCGGAGTCACCAGTCCGCTGGTGACGGCCGCCGACGGCAGCAAGATCGGAAAGACCGAACGGGGGGCGGTGTGGCTGGGGGCCGAACGGACCAGTCCCTACCGATTCCATCAGTTCTGGCTGAACGCGTCGGACGTCGATGCGGGTCGCTATCTCCGGTGGTTCTCGATGCGCAGCCGCGAGGAGATCGAAGCGCTCGATGCCGCGCAGGCGACCAATCCGGCCGAACGCGCGACGCAGAAGGCCCTCGCGGCCGAACTCGTCGACTTCGTCCACGGCCCCACCGAGCGAGAGCGGGCCGAGGCCGCCTCGCAGGCGCTCTTCTCCGGGCGGGTGCGGGATCTCGACGCGGCGACCCTCGGGGAGATCGCCTCGGATCTGCCATCGAGCGAGCATGTCGTCGCCGATCTCGACGATCCCGGAGCCGATCTCGTGGATCTGCTCGTCTCGTCGGCGCTGGCGAAGAGCCGTCGCGAGGCTCGCGAGTTCGTCGCCGCCGGCGCGGTGGCGATCAACGGCGAGAAGGTGCCAGCGGATCGACGGGTGGATCGGTCGGATCTGCTCGACGCCGGGGACGAGGCGGTGATCCTGTTGCGCCGAGGGCGCAAGCAGTGGCACTCGCTTCGGTTTCGGTAGTCCGGCGATCCTGCAGGCGCATCGTCTTGGAGACGTCGCTCAGCCGTTGGACGGCTCGGCGATCCGCTCGACCCGCAACGAGATCTCCGGCCGGGCCCCTTCGATCTCGCCCACGCGTCGCACCTCGACGCCTGCGGGCAGCAGCCACATCGAGATCGCCTTGGTGATCGGTGCGGCCGCCGCGGCGGCGGACTCGAGTTCGTCCGTGGTCAGATGCACGAAGGCGAGCACCCGCGTTCCCGCCTCGATGCGTCCAATCGTCTCGGCAGGCCCTCGAATCTCGACGTCGTCGAGGAACGCGGGGCTCGACTCGATCCGGTAGCGGGTGAAGTCCTCCGAGATGCCCGCGATCTGCACCGGCACGCGAGGCAGCACGGTCTCGCGATCGAGCACCCGAGGCGTGAAGGTCACCCGAGCCGTGGCGGGTAGGGGGATCGCCGAACCCGCCAGCGCCGCAAGTTCGGGTGGCAGACGGAGCGACGCGTTGACGGTTTCCCGTCGGCCGGGTTCGAGACGATCGAGTTGCGCCGCATTGACCGCCGCAATCGCGAAGAGTTGCGAGGCGGGGACCTCCATGGCGGCCGGAAGCAGCAGTTCGGCGGTGGGCGGCTGCACCTCGGTGTCGCCCTGCGTGGAGACGCCGGGCAGTTCCGCTTCGAGGCGCAGCGTGCGCGACTCGAGCGCCGTCACCACGATCTCGACCGTGGCGGGCTCCGCGTCGATGGCGAGGCCGCTGTCGGCGACCTCGGAGATCCTCGAGAACAGGTCCGACACCGAGAGCACGTGGGTCCCCTCGGTGGCGGGCACGCCGCCGCTTCCCGCGGTGAACTCGAAGGTTCGGGGCAGTTCGCGAAGTCGGTTGAGGGCGCGGGTCGATCCCCGTGCGGTCAGTTGCGACAGTCGGATCGTCGGGGGGGTGATCCGAAGGCGGCTCGGCTCGGTGGTGGTGAACCGGAGCTCGACACCGTCGAGGATCTCCGACGACTCGGTCTTGCCTGCGGCCCAGGTCCAGATCAGCACCGTGACCGCGGTGACCACGCCGAGCGTGCCGAGACGCGACTGCCAGCCGTCGACGCCGCGGGTGGATCCGCCGCGGCCGTTCCTCTGGTCGCCGTCGCTCATCGGGAAGCCTCCGCGATCGCGACCTCTTGGCCGCCGACCGGGGCCTCCGCGGCGCGTTCCTCGCCGGTGGCCTTGATCATGCCCGCCTCGATCCGGGCCTCGAGGGCGCCTGGAGGAATCGGCTCGGAGAGGACACCCTGCTCGGCGACCCGTACGGCGCCGGTCTCCTCGCTGACGACGACCACGAGAGCGTCGCTCTCGAGGGTGAGCCCGACCGCCGCCCGGTGGCGGGAGCCCAGTTGCGGCGAGATCGGCACGCCGCCTTCCGGCAGGGGCAGCTGCACGCCGGCGGCGACGATGCGGTCTCCGCGAACGACCACCGCGAGGTCGTGCAGGGCGCTGTTGGGATAGAAGATCGTCTCCACCAGCCGCGCCGAGACGAGGGCGTCGAGTTCCACTCCACCCTCGACGAGGCCGCCGAGGCCGGTCCGTCGCTCGAGCACGAGCAGCGCCCCGAACCGATTCTTCGCGAGGTACTCCACGCTCTCGGCGATCGCGGACGCGACCGCTCGGGCGTGGTCGGACTGTCGATTGAAGAAGCGGGTCTGTCCGACCCGGATCATCGCCTGTCGAAGTTCGGGCTGGAACACCACCGCCAGCACGATGGCGAGCAGGCCGAGGATCTCCGTCGAGAGGAAGCGGATCCGTCCGAAGGCGTCCTCGGCGTCGCCGAGCACGCCGAGCAGAAGGATCAGGGCCACCAGCAGCAGGGCCGCGCCCTTGATGATGCCCGCGCCGCGGGTGCCTCGAAGCGATCGGTGGATCGCGTAGACGCAGACCCAGATGATCGCCATCTCGATGGCGATCTCGTACCAGGCGTAGCCGCGGAAGGACTGGAGAAGACTGTCCAGCATGGAAGGGACCGGATCCGGCGTGGCACCGTGACGAAGACCTGCGCTCGCACCATCCTATCCGCTGTGGTCCGCCCGCCTGCCCGCCTGCCGCCCGCTACCATCGGGACATGCCGCTTCCAAGTCGCTTTGCCGGTGCCGTGAAGGGTCGAGGGGTCTGCGCCGTCGGCGGGCAGGAACTGCCACCGGGCACCCCGATCGTGGCGGCGTTGTGCGAGCCCCTGGCGGAGTCCGAGTTCGGCGATGCCCTGCCGGGGCTGGGGCTCGTTCGTCGGGACTACGCGATGGAGGCATGGAACGACACCGAGGTCCCCGAGGGTGTGGTCTGCCACTGGCGAACCACGGTCCCGGAGCCGACCGCGACGCCCCGAGGTCTCGACGAAGAGGTGCTTCTCGAACTCCTCGAGCGACTCGCCGAGCGGGACGACCCCGCTCAGGAGCCGCTGCGACTCGTGGTGGCGCTGGTGTTGCTTCGCCGACGGAGGCTGCGCCTGATCGATCGCATCGGACAGGGCGAAGACGAGCGGTGGGTGCTCGAGCATCGTTCCAAGGACGCCGCCGCATGGACGGTCGAAGTGGCCGCTCGCGCCGTGGGTGATGCGGATGCGGGAGACGTTGCGGAATCGCTCGGTGAACTGTTCGGGGCCGAGGCCAACGGCGCCGAGAGGTCGTGATCTCCGTGCCGGCCGTTGGCGACCGGAACAGGATCGGGCCGGTCGAGGTCGCGGGACCGGCGCGATCGTCCGGGAGCATGATGCGTCGGAGGCACGGTGGCTTGATCGTCGCCGCCGTGTTCGGCGTCGCGAGTGTCGGGGCCCTCGACCTCGGATGCGCCGCGGCACGAACCCAGGCGATGCCGGATCGAAGCGACGCGACGGCTCGGATCGCCGAGGCCGATCGTCGACTTGCGCAACTCGAGCGGTTCGAAGCGACCGGCACGGTGGTGCTGCCGGTGCGCTCGGGCTCGGGAGCGATCGACGAGGAGCAACTCGATCTTCTCCTGCTGAGAGAGCGTCCCGGACGCCTCGCGATCCGTCTCAAGCTGAGCGTCACCGACACCCTGGCCTGGCTCGGGTCCGACGGCACGCGATGGTGGCTGTTCCTTCCAGAGGAGACCCCTTCGACGGTGTGGCACGGGATGGTGGCGTCCTCGGGGAACTCGCAGTTGGAGGACGAGTCGATTCCGCTGCCTCCGGGCCTGCGGCATCCGCGCATCGTCGACGTGCTGCTCGGTCTCGAACCCGCGGACGATCTGGCATCGCTCGAGTGGAACTCCGCGGATCGTCGCTGGTGGATCGAGAGCCCCGTCTTCGGCGATGCCTCGGATGACTCGGGGTGGACGGTTCGACGCGGCTACGCCGAGACCGGCCCGGTGGCCGAGGTCATCGAGGTGCGGGATGCCGCCGGAATGCTGGTCGCGCGCAGCCGACTCGCCGGACACGAACGGGTCGAGGTCCCGGACCGGCCCGTGGGGGACTGGCCGCTGGTGCCGATGCGCATCGAGGTGTCCGGCAGCGGCGCGGAGGACCCTCCGGCGCGACTTTCGCTCGAACGACCGTCTGGACGGGGAGGCCGGGTGAAGGCCGCGGCCTTCGACTGGGGCCGCCTGCTCGAGTCGATGCGCCCCGAACGGATCGTCCAGGTCGGAGCGTCGTCGTGATCTCGTCGTCGTGCCTTGCCGCGATCCTTCTCGCCATGTGGCAGGCTCCGGCGGGGACGGCGTCGGCCGGGGAGACCCCGCCGATTCCCTTCGCCGAAATGCCTGGAGCCGCGAGCGGTCCGAACGTGTGGTTCGCGACCCCCGATCCGGAGCGCGAGCGTCGCTCGTTCGTGCATCACCACGCCACCGATCGCGAGAACGATCGCGAGGAGCCTCTGGTGCGAGTCGCGGCCGTGCTCGATGCCGAGGTCGAGGCGATGGCGGCCTTCGAGAGTCGCGTCTGGATCGTGCTGGAACCGCGGGCGGGCCTCGAACCGCGCCGGGAGGTGGTCACGCTCGAGACCGCTCGCAATCCCGTCTCGGATCTCGACTACTCGTGGCCGCGCGAGGGGCCGACGCTGCTTCCGAGCCTTCCCGGCGACGGTCGCTTGATGGATTTCGCCGCGGGCACCTCTGGTCCGGTCGCCCTGTGGTGGCCCGAGTCCCTCCGCAGCGAGAGGGTCCGCCGGAGCGATGCCGGCGAATCGGTTCCGAAGCTGCTGCGCTTCGATCGCCGCGGTCGCTGGGAGACGGTCGATCTGCCGGTGCCCGACGGCGTCGCGCCGTGGTCGCGACTGGTCGGCCTCGGCGAAGGGCGAATCGGGGTGCTGGCGGCGCTCGAGGACGGCGTCGGTTGCCGCGTCGCGCCTCTCGAGATCGCCGAGGGCGACGATGGGCCATCGCTCGGCGATGCGTTCGAGACCTGGTCCGTCCGGGAGAGCGACCTCGTGGCGACGACGGTCGCGATGGGCCGTCCCCTGGTGGTTCTGCGGAGGGCGTTCGCCCGGATCGACCTCGCCTATCCGCGTGGCGGCGGCCTGCTCGAACTCGCGACCCTCGACACGCCGGCCGCGGGTTGGCGACTCGACGGCACCTCCGACGGGATCCGCCACCTCGTCCAGGACGACGAGACGTTCGTCGTTCGGTCGATCGATCCCATCGATGGAGCCATCGGGCCGGCTCGGACCCTGGAGTCGCCGACCTTCGGCGCGGGAGCCTGGCTTCATCTGCCGCTGCTGGGCATGCTGACGGTGACGGCGATCCTCGCGCTGGTGCTCTTCAAGCCGATCGCCGATCAGGTGCCTCCGATGGTTCCCGAGGATGCGGCGCCGCTGGCGTGGTGGCCCCGCCTCGTGGCGTTGGCGGTGGATCTGCTGCCTGGTGCGATTGCGGCGATGGCCTGGTTCAAGACGACGCCCGCCGAGTTCGCCCTGCTTCCGGCTTGGAGCCTCGACATCGAGGCGGCGGCCCCCTCCGCAGCGGCGATCGGGATCACCGTGCTGTGGGGAATCGCCTGGGAGGCGGCGCTCGGCCGAACGCCGGGCAAGATGCTGGCCCGCGGCCGCGTGGCCGCGGTCGAAGGGGGACGTCCCGGCTTCTGGCGGATCGTCGTCCGCAACCTCTTCAAGGGCGTCCTGCTCTACGCACCGGTGCTGGCGATCTTCACGGCATTGAGTCCCTTCGGACAAGGCATCGGCGAGACCCTCAGTCGGACGCTCGTCCTCGGGCCCGCCCGCGAGTGGTCTCCACCGGATCCGAATCAGGAAGACTGAGTCGCGCGGGGCCTTGCCCGGGTTGCGGCCAGGATGCCTCGAGCGACCAGCACGGTCTCCGCGGCGCCGACTTCCGCTTCCGACACGACCTCGGCGCCGAGCCGGGAGAGTCGCGCGGTGTCCGCGTCGAAGAACGCCCGGACCACCACCAGGGGGCCGTCGTCGAGATCGACGCGACGCAGAAGGCGGACGTTGTCCGCGACGCGCCGCATGGTGGACACCACGGCGCGGGCCCGACTCGCGCGGGTCGCCCGCAGGACCTCCGGATCGGAGCCCTCGCCGCAGATCGACTCGATGCCGCGCTCGCGGAGGCGCTCGACGATGCCGGGATCGCGATCGACGACGACGAGCGGCACCTCGGCCACCCTCAGCATCTCGAGCAGGACCTCGCTGTTGCGGCCGCAGCCCAGCAGCACGACGTGGTTCTCGATGGGCGGGACGGCTTCCAGCGGGCGACGGGGCAGACGTCGGGTGAGCCACCAGGCGAACCGGTCGGTGGCCAGCAGCGGCGTGATCATCATCGACGCCACCGTCACGAGCGAGAGCGCCGAGAACGAGGCCTGGTCGAGGATGCCGAGCCCAAGTCCGAGGACCGCCAGGACCAGCGTGAGTTCGCCACACTGCGCCAGCAGCAGTCCCGCCTCGATCGACTCGCGCCGGGCGAGGCCGCTGCGCAACGCGGTGACCGCCACCACCACCGGAGTCGCCAGGACCACCACGGCGAGGAGGGAACCCGCGACCAGGACGTCGCGGAGCGTGGGCGTCTCGATCGAGCCGCCGAGGGCCACGAAGAAGATCGCCGAGACGAAGATGCCGATCGAGGCGATCGGCGCCCGGATCATGCCGCCGACGGGAAACGCCGAAAGCGAGACGCCCGCTGCGAAGGCGCCGACCACCAGCGGCAGGCCGGTGTAGTAGGCGATCCCGACGAATGCGAAGAGCACGCTGCTGGCGATCAGGATCATCAGCGGCGGGCGATCGTCGTGACCGCCGATCCATCGCGGCCCCAGCCTTCGCAGCACCGCATGGCCGGCGATCAGCAGCGCAATCCCCACCAGAGGCGATGCGGTGAAGGGAACGCCGTCGACTCCGAGCGATCCGATCGCCGCGAGGGCGAGCATCATCAGCAGATCCTGCAGAAGAAGCACACCCAGCACCACACGGCCGAACGCCTCTCCCAGCTGCCCGCGCTCGATGAGAAGCCGCACGCCGACGATGGTCGAACTGCCCGCGATCCCGATGCCGATGGTGGCCGCCGCGGCGGCATCGACTCCCAGCCCCGACGCGACGAGCGTGCCGAGGCAGCCGACCACCACGAACTGGGCCACACCGACTCGCAGGGCGGTCGCGAGATTGCCGACGAGTCGCGCCGGCTCGAGTTCGAGACCCGCCGCGAACACCAGATAGGCCAGTGCGAGGGTCGGCACCTCGCCGTCGACGCGAAGGCCCTCGCTGCCGGGAAGCCACGAGATGGCGAAGCCCAGCAGCACCAGGATCGGAACCGCGGGAAGACGCGACCACTGTGCGGCGGCGACGCCGCCGGCCGCGGCCAGCGCGAGCAGGGTGGCCTCGTTCACGGCGTCACCACGCCTCGCTCGGCCAGCGTCGCGACGAGGCGGAGGTTGCCCTGCATGCGACTGTCCACGACATGATCGACGCCCTGCCGATCGAGGTCCGCGGCCTCCGTTCGACCTGCGGCGTGGACGATGCAGGGCACGCCGAAGGAACGACAGCGATGGGCGAACAGGCGGTTGGCGTCCTCGATCCGCAGCGTGGTGATGGCGAGGCGGGCGCCTTCGAGGTTGGCGGTCTCCAGAACGTGCCGGTCGTCGATGGTCCCGTGCAGGGTGCGGCAGGGCAGGCCGCGAAGCTTGGCCGGGTCGGTGTCGATCGCCAGCACCCGTTCGCCCGATCCCACCAGAGCCTCGACGACTCGGCGTCCCATGCCGGTCATGCCGACGACGACCACGTGGCCGCGGGCCTCCGGCGTCTCGATCGCCGGAGGTTCGGGAATCGCCCGCAGCCATCGAAGCCATCCGCCGTCGCGGAGTCGGGCGACGACCCGCCGCTCGTGGACGACCGCGATCGCCGAGATCACGATCGTCGCCAGTCCGACCAGGCCCACCAGCCCGATCGCCTCGCTCGAAAGCAGACCCGCGGATGCGGCCAGCGCAACGAGGATGAAGGAGAACTCGCTGACCTGTCCGAGCACGAGACCCGATCGAACGCTCGTGGCCTCGCCGTAGCCGCATCGAGCGACGAGCCAGGCCACGATGGCGGGCTTGGCGATCAGCACGAACGCCGACAACACCAGCGCCGCAGGCCAGACGCTTGTCGCCGCGGCGAGATCCATCTTCGCGCCGAGGGCGACGAAGAAGACCGCGACGAAGAAGTTCATCAGCGGATGGAGACGCCGCTCCAGATCGGCCGCGCACGGGAGCTGGGCGAGCGCGATGCCGGCGAGGAAGGCGCCGATCTCCGAGGAGAGGCCCAGGACCTCGGCAAGCAGCACGAACAGCAGACACCACGCGAGTCCCCACACGACGAGGGTCTGCGGATTCCTCGCCGCCCATGAGAACGGGCGGTCCAGCAGATGCCTCGCGGCAAGGATCGCCGCGGCCAGCAGGATGCCCAGCCCGACCAGCGCCCACGGCATCGACTTCAGGCCCTCGGTCAGCGAGCCGCCTCCTCCAAGTCCGTGGAGGATCGTGAGGCCGAGGATCACCGCGAGATCCTGGATCAGCAGGATGCCCACGGCGATGCGGCCGTGAAGACTCGACAACTGCCCTCGCTCGGCGAGCAGACGAATCACCACCACCGTGCTCGAGAACGCGGTCGCGAATCCGACGATCGCCGCTTCGGTCCAGCCGAATCCAAGCGTCGCGGTCAGCAGCAGGCCGAGGCCCGAGACCACGGCCACCTGAATCACTCCCGCGACGATGGTCACCTTGCCGAGATCGCGGATCCGATCGAGCGACAGCTCGAGGCCCACGAGAAAGAGCAGCAGGACGATGCCGAGATGGCTGATCGCGTCGATCGCCATGTCGACGTCGGCGTCGCCGCCGTGGCTCTCGTCGAGCGAGACGACGCCCAGCAGCGGTCCCAGCAGCAGGCCTGCGGCGATGCAGAGGACGATCTCGGGAATGCGCAGCCGCCCGAACAGCAGGATCAACGCGGTCGCGGCGACGACCATCAGACCGAGGGTGTGGAGGAGATTGTCCGAGGGCATTTGGCGGATCGTCGCGACGGGAGGGCGTCGAGCGTATGCCGGGGCTGCGAGACGCGCCTCCGCGGCACGGGCCTAGGCCTTCCCGTCGCCGATCATGTGCACGTCGAGTTGCGGATACGGAATGCCGACGCCTGCGGCGTCGAGGGCCTTCTTCGCGTTGGCGAGCAGCGTGTCCTTCGCGACGCCGAAGTCGCTCGAGGCGACCCAGACGCGGACCGACCAGTCGACCGAACTCGCCCCGAGGGCGTCGAGCAGGATCGCAGGATCGCGATCGGGCAGCGCTTGCGGCAGGCTGCGGGCGACCTCCGTCAGGATCTCGCGGGTGCGGTCGAGGTCGGCCTCGTAGGCGGTGCCGATCGCCACGTCCACACGCCGCTCGCTGTGGTGGGAGACGTTCTCGATGGTGCTTCCGAACACCGAGGCGTTGGGCACGATCAGTCGACGGTTGTCGAACGTGTCGATGATGGTGGCGAACAGCTGGATCTCCTTGACCACGCCGGAGGTGCCTCCCGCCTTCACGAAGTCGCCGACCTTGAAGGGCCGGAACACCAGCAGCATCACCCCCGACGCGAGTTGGCCGAGGGTGCCTTGGAAGCCCAGACTGATCGCGAGGCCGACCGCCGCGATCAGGGCCGCGAAGCTCGTGGTCTCGATGCCGAAGATGCCGAGCACCGCGACCACCGCGAAGGCGAGGATCGCCCACCGGACCACCGTTGCGAAGAAGAGCGTCAGGGTCGGATCGAGATGCGTCGACCGTTCGCCGTGGCGTCGGATGAGACTGCTGAGCCAGTGGGCGAAGAGCCACGAGACGACGACGAGCACCAGGACCTTGACCACGTCGATGCCCAGGTCGAGCCCCTGTCCCGTCGCCCACTCCGACCACTGTCCGAGGTCGGTGGGATCGCTGGGAAGGGCATATCCGCCCTCCGCCGGGGGCGCGGCGACGGCGGGATCGGGAGGGGCGGCGTCTTGGGGGATCGACACGGTGCAGGCTCCGGAGCGTTGAAGGACGTGGGGCGCCCCGATCGACGGGGAACCGCAACGACCGCTGCAGCGATCGGGGCGTCGACGGGACGTTCGAGGATCGGTGTTCCGCCGCGGAGGCGGCGGAGCGGGCGGCGTCGACCGGATCGCCGGCAGGAATCTAGCCGCGATCGCGACTCCGCGGCGAGGGCCGAGGCGTCGACTCGCCGCCGATCGTCAAGGTCGCCTTCACCGACGCTCCGGACGGCGATCGGCGCGAAGCGCCACCGCAGCCTCCGCATGGCGTGGGCGTGGAGGACCGCGATGGAAGCAGTGGCCGGACCACGAGCACGGCGCCCGTCAGCGCGATCGCGGTGACCACCCAGAACTGCCAGTCTCCGACCGGCAGGCCCACGGCGGGCGCGGCGGCGAGCCCGATCACATTCCGCTCCAGAGCACCGCGCGGTAGGCGACGAAGGCCGCGGCGTACGCCACGGTGCTCATCCAGACCAGTTGAAGGCCGGCCCAGCGCCAACTCCCGGTCTCGCGTCGCGTCACCGCGAGCGTCGGCAGGCACTGCATCGCGAGCACGAAGAAGACCAGCAGACTCGCGCTCGTCGCGGTGGTGAAGACCGGCGAGCCGTCCGGCCTCGTCGATCGCTTCACCGCCGCCACCACGCCCTCGCCGTCGTCGGGATCCTCGGCGCCGGTGAGGACCGCCATCGTCGAGACGAAGACCTCGCGCGCGAGGAAGCTCGTCAGCACCGCGACGGTGAGGTTCGAGTCGTAGCCCAGCGGCGCGAAGACCGGCTGCACGGTCCGGCCGATCATGCCTGCGAAGCTTCCCTCCTGCTGGGCGCGGGCCTCGAGGGTCTCCGCGTCCGCGAGGTTCGCCTCGGCCGCCGCGAATTCGCCCGCCTCGGCGAGCACCGCCGCCTCGCTGCGAAGCGAATCCGCCTCGGCCGGCGGCTCGGCGGCGGGGTAGGCGCTCAACCACCACATCACCACGCAGATCGCGAGGATCACCGTGCCCGCGTTCTTCAGGAAGACCCACGCTCGATCGAGAGTGGTCAGCACCGCGGTGCGCACGCTCGGCACGCGATAGGGCGGAAGCTCGAGCACCATCGGCCGCGATCGACCCTTCAGCAGGGTCCTGCGCACCAGCCACGCCGAAGCGAGACCGGCGATCGCCCCGAGGAGATAGCAGCCCGCCAAGGCGAGCCCGGCGCGGAGCGGTTGTTGCGGGAAGAGCAGTGTCGTCAGCAGCACGTAGACCGGCAGCCGCGCCGAGCAGCTCATGAACGGCGCCACGAGGATCGTCGCGAGGCGGTCGTGGCGGTCGGGGATGAGGCGGGTGCTCATGATGCCCGGCAGGGCGCACGCGTGACTCGAAAGCAGCGGGATGAACGCCTGCCCGGGAAGGCCCACCTTGCACATCAGGCGGTCCATCACGAACGCGGCGCGGGCGAGGTAGCCGGTGTCCTCGAGCAGCGACAGGAGCAGGAACAGCAGGCAGATCTGCGGCAGGAAGATGACCGTGCCCGCGATGCCGCCGACGATGCCGTCGGCGACGAGGTCGGCAAGCGGCCCGGCGGGCAGCATCGTTCTCGCCGCATCGCCCAGCGAGGCGAAGAGCAGGTCGATCAGGTCCATCGGGACCGAGGCGAGCGAGAAGATCGTCGTGAAGAGACCCAGCATCATCGCGGCGAAGACGACGAGTCCGAGCACCGGATGGGTGAACGCCCGATCGAGCCGGTCGCGGAACGTGTCGGCGGCCGTTCCCTGGCTCGCGGCGCCACCGACGCTCTCGGCGACCATGCGACTCGCCCACTCCGCGCACATCTCGCTGCGGCCGGGGCGGTCGGGGCAGGGATGCTCGGGGGCCTTGGCGCGATCGATCGCCCGCAGCAGTTCGTCCACGCCGCGGCCGGATCGCGCACTGATCGGAACGACCGGGCTGCCGATGCGGGCCTCGAGCTTGGCCGCGTCGATCGAGAGGCCGCGTCGCGCCGCGACGTCGATCATGTTGAGGGCGACGACCATCGGCAGATCGGGGCGGGCCGCGGCCGCGAGGAACTGCAGGTTGCGCGGGAGGTTCGAGGCGTCGAGCACCGCCAGCACCGCATCCGGCCGGAACTCGGGGATCTCACCGGCGAGGCAGTCCCGGCAGAGCTTCGACTCGGGAAGCTCCAGTTCGAGGCCGTAGCTTCCCGGCAGATCGATCAGTTCGATCCCGCCCGCGTCCCCCCGGCAGGTGCCCAACTTCGCTTCGACGGTGCTCCCGGGAAAGTTCGCCGTTCGGCTTCTCAGGCCGCAGAGGCGATTGAACAGCGTGGTCTTTCCGGTGTTGGGATTCCCGATCATCGCGAGTCGCAGCGGGGCGGCGGGGTCGCGCGGCGTGCCGAGCCGCTGCATGGAGCGGGGATCGGGTCGGGTCGTCGAGTTGGGAGAAGCGGGCGTCGACGCCATCGGGGGAGTTGCGGGAACCGCGGGCGAAACGGCCGTCGTGGGATCGGGTGGGCGTGGGACGAGACGCCGAGCGCGGCTCGCGAGGCGTCGAGCGTCGCTCGATCAGGGCGTTCAGGCGGGCGGATGTTCGGGGCTGTCGCGGACCGCCGGACACTCCTCGCCGCAAGGGGTGGCGTAGATCCGATGGGCGACCGACGCGGCGAGGCCGAGCCGCATCTGGGCCACTTCGATGATGCAGGGGCTTCCGGAGCGGCAGATTCGGACTTCGGACTGGTCTGTAAGACCCATTGCCTCAAGCAGTTGCGCTTCATCGTGGGCGAGGGCGTCGAACTCGACGACCGCTCGGTCGCCGGAGCGAAGGACCGACAGCGGCACTCGGGCGGGCGTGGTGTTCGGAGTGGTCAAGGGGGCGTCTCGACGATCTCGCCGTGCCGCGGCACGGAGTACGAACCGGAGAGCGGCCTTTCCGACCCTCCACGTCGAACGATATTGCGACTGAGTCTCAATGGCAAGTGGGTCGAGGACCACGAGCCGTGATGGAGGGCTGCACTCGTGGGGGGACACATGGGGGACTCGTGGGGGAGTCGTGGAGGAATGGAGTGTTGGAGGGCGGCGACCCCGGGTCGGAGAG
>JAFMML010000103.1 GCA_017859745.1 Planctomycetota bacterium | reverse complement strand
CCGAAGAAGAGGTTGTCGTCGGGGTTGTCGGGATCGTTCGTGGGAAGATCGGTGTACTGCCGCGTGAAGGCCTGCGTGCCGGCGTTCACGGTGAGGGTCATCGTGGTGCCGATGTCGGAGCCGCCGGTCCACACGAACCCGACCTCGGTCGGCGGGACCGCGAACGACAGTTCGATGACGCCGAGGCTGTTGGCCTGAAGCGTGTAGCCGCCCGGGGGGACGCCGACGGCCTCGACGATCGCGGCGCCGGTTCCCGAGTTGAACTGCAGGCCGGGCACCGTCTGCATCCCGTCCGGAAAGAACTCCAGCGCAAAGCACTGCTGTCCATTGCCGAAGTAGGTGCTGTCCGCCAGCGACTGGTACGGCACGGGATCGTCGAACACCGGAACCTGAGCAGCGGCCGCAGCGCCGAGGGCGAAGGTTGCAAACATCGGGACGAGCGTGGACCCATTCATGGGAAGATCTCCAGGGGGCGCCCACGGGAGGGCGCGAAGCGTCTTGTCGAGGTAGCCATCGGTTGAATGATCCGACGACGTCAGGGAACCGGATCCGGTTCGGCGTTCAAACGCTAGACGCCGTGCCTCCCGGACGTGGTTGGAACGAGATATGCCCGAATCGAATTGGGGTCTTCGACCTGCCGATCGCCGTTGCTTCCAAGAATGTGCCTCGCAGTCCTTATTCGGACCAACGCCCCGGGTCGCTCGCCCGGGGTGAAGTTCCGGGTTCCCGGACCTGATCGCAGGCGGGTCTCTGTCCGGGGAGCGGCCGGTTCGAGACGTCGAAGCCTGGGAGATCTCGCGGCCGTCCACGGGACCGCCCCGAAATGAAGAGCGGGGCCGGCGATGGCCGGCCCCGCGAGGGAAGTGAACGACTCTCGGCCCGTCGGTCAGCCGCCCCGGACCCTCCACAGGTCGAAGTCGTCCACATCGAGATCGGGGGTCACAAGCTCGCGCGACAGTTCACCGGTTTCGGGATCGCGTTGCATGAACCAGAGCTGGAGGGTGTTGAAGCCCACCTGCCAGAGAATGTCGGCCACGCCGTCGTTGTTGTAGTCCGCGACGCCGGCCACGATGCTCGAGTAGGAGTCGGGGGCATCGGAGGTGAGCAGCCCGATCGAGCCGATGCCGAGATTCTCGTCGAGATACCAGACACCCATGCGATCGTTGACGAGATTGCGCCACAGCAGA
This sequence comes from Planctomycetota bacterium, assembly GCA_017859745.1. Lineage (GTDB taxonomy): Bacteria > Planctomycetota > Phycisphaerae > Phycisphaerales > SM1A02 > VGXO01. The sequence goes on along the minus strand of JAFMML010000103.1, from coordinate 4,646 downwards.
TCCGGCCGGCCATCGTCGTTGAAGTCGCCGACCCCGACCAGTTCCCAGTTGATGTTGGTCTGCCGTGGGAACAGGTTGTACGAGGTGGGCTGGCCGTTCGCCCCCATCGTCCAGTAGCCGATGCGGGCATTGACGTCGTTCTGCCAGACGAGATCGTCCACGCCGTCCTCGTTCAGGTCTCCGCTGCCGACCAGCACCCAGTCGGTGGAGACGGTCGGCTGGATCGCGTACTGCTGGCTGAACAGTCCACCGTTCATCCGCCATCCAGAGGTCAGGCCGGTGAACACGTTCCTCCAGGCGATGGAGGGCCTGCCGCTGCCACCACCGCCGAACGAGCCGATCGCGTCGGCGTAGAACTGCGGGATGATGGACTGGCCGGTCGGTAGGAGGCCGGCGCCCTCGCCGTCGAGCAGCAGTTGGATCTGGATCTGCCCGTTGATGAGGTTCTGGACGACCATGTCGTTCCAGCCGTCGCCATTGAAGTCCGGTTCGCCGGTGTCGCATTCCGCCGGGGCGATGGCGAACTGGATCTGGTCGATCTGATACGCCGCGGATGGCGGGTCGAAGACGATCTCGACGTCGCGAATCCGCTCGTCCCACTCGACGCCGAAGAACCGGTTGTCGGAGGACACGGTCGAGCTGTTGGGGCCGAGGTCGGTGAACGTCCTCGAATCCGAGACGATGCCCGAACCCGAGGTCGGCGTCAGGGTGATGGACGTCGCGTTGCCGCCGGTCCAGACGAAGCCGAACGCGGTCGGCAGCTGTCCGCCGGAGACCGTCTCGGCGTCGAGCGAGAGACGAATCACGCCGTCGCCCGAGGACCGCAGCACGTGCGTGCCCGGAGCGACGCCCGTTCCCGGGACGATCGCCGCGGCGCCTGCGTTGAACGACAGGCCGGGCACGCTCAGAGCGCCGCCGGGGAAGAACTCCAGTTCGAAGCATGACTGGCCGGTTCCGAAGAACGGGCTGTCCGGCAACGACTCGTAGGACTCGTCGGGGTTGAAGACGTAGGTCTCGTTCTCGCCGGCCTGATCCACCTGGTGGGTGAGCCCGGCGACGGTGATCGTGGCCGAACGCTGCTGTCCGGTGGTGTTTTCGGCGACGGTGTAGGCGATGCTGCCCGAGCCCGTTCCCGAAGGCTCCTCGACGACGACCCAGGCGGCGCTGGACTCGGTGGTCCATTCGCAGCTCTCGTCGTTGAGGGTGACGCCGAAGAGACCGTCGCCGCCGGCGATGGAGAAGGTCGCCGTCTCGGGATCGATCGCGGTCGCCATGCAGTCCCCGGGGGCCTGGACGACGGTGTGGGTCTCGCCGAGGACGGTGATGGTGCCCTCTCGCTGCGTGATGCCGCCGTTCTCGGCGACGGAGTAGCTCACCACGCCCGAGCCGCTGCCGCTGGCGGTTTCGACGGTGATCCAGGCGGCGTTGCTTGTCGCCGTCCAGGTGCAGGTGCCGTCGTTGAGGGTGATCGAGAACGAGCCGTTTCCGCCCGCGGCGGTGTAGTCCGCCGTGGCGGGGGCGAGATTCTCGACCACGCATCCGGCCGTGCCTTGGAGCACGTCGAACTGCAGGCCGCCGATCTCGATGACGGCCTGCCGCTGTTCGGCGGTCTCGTTGACGGCGACGGTGTACTCGACGGTTCCGTCTCCGGTTCCGCTGGAGACGTCGAGGGTGACCCAGTCGGCGTCGGTGGTCGCGGTCCACTCGCAGGTGGCGCCATCGGTCACGACGCTGATGGTGCCGGTGCCGCCGTCCTCGGTGAAGTTGTCGCTCGTCGGGTCGATGCTCTCGATGCTGCAGAACGCCGACTGGTCGATCGTGATGGAGATGCCTCCGACGGTGACGGTTGCGGTGCGTGCGACCGGACCCGAGTAGGAGGGCACCGTGAACGCCACCTTGCCGGTGCCCACGCCCGACGTGGGATCGAGCGTCAGCCATTCCGCATCGCTCTCGACCGTCCAGGCGCACTCGGGCGTGCTGGTGGTGACGGTGAAGTTGCCGGAACCTCCGGACGGCGGATAGGTGCCTGGATCCGGACTGACGCTGACGATCGAGCAGGCCGCGGTCTGCGTGATCCTGAAGTCGACGCCTCCGACCGTGATGTTGCCGACGCGGTCGTCCGGACCGGCCCACACGGCGACCTCGTAGTCGACCGTGCCGTCTCCGGTTCCGGATGCGGTGGTGATGGTGATCCAGTCGTCCTCGGTGCTTGCGGACCACTCGCAGGACTCGAGGGATGTCGTGACCGCGATGCTGCCGCTGCCTCCGGCGGGCTCGAAGCTCGCCTCGGTCGGATCGAGGGTCACGTTGCAGGAACTCGACTGGGTCAGGGTGAACGTCTTCTCGCCGACGGTGACCACACCGGTCCGCTCCGCCACGCCGTCGTACTCGCCGACGGTGTAGTCGAAGGTGCCGGCGCCGGTGCCCGAGGCGTTCTCGAGGGTGATCCAGTCGGCGTCGGTCTCGGCGGTCCACTCGCAGTCGGGACGGCTGACCACGACCGACACCGAGCCGCTACCGCCGGTCGCGTCGATCGTCGCCTCGGCCGGGTTGAGATCGACCACCGCGCAGGACGCCTGCTGGGTCACGGTGTGGATCTGTCCACCCACGGAGATGCGACCGGTGCGGGGCGAAGCTTCCGGATTGAACGCCACGACGTAGTCGACCGTACCGTCGCCGGTGCCCGTGGAGGTCGACAGCGTGATCCAGTCGTCGTCGGTGGTGGCCGTCCAGTCGCAGTCCTGGTTGTCCACGACCACGGAGAACGAGCCGCTTCCGCCGGTCTCGGTGAATTCGGCGGTCTCCGGATCGACGGAGGTGACCGCACAGGCGGCGGCCTGATCGATCTGGAAGGTCCGTTCGTCGTCGGTGCCTTCGACGCCGGGGATCTCGACGGTGATGGTGCCGGAGCGAGACTTCGGCGAAGTGTTGGCCGAGACGGTGTACGCGACGTTGCCGTCTCCCGTTCCCGAGGCGGTCCCCACGGTGATCCAGTCCTCGTCGGTCGAGGCGGACCATTCGCAGTTCTGGCCGTTGACGGTGACCGCAAACGTGCTGCCGCCGCCGCTGGCGCTGAAGTCGGCGCCGGTCGGAGACACGCTGGCGACGCCGCAACCGCCCGCCGCCTGGGTGACGGTGTGGTCGAGGCCGCCGACGGTGACGGCGCCGGTCCGCTCCTCGGTGGTGTCGTTGGCGGCCACGGTGAAGGCGACCTCGCCGTCACCGACGCCTTCGCCGGTGGTGATGGTGATCCAGTCCTCGTCGGTCGAGGCGACCCACTCGCAGGTCTTGCCACCGACGGTCACGGCGAAGGTGAAGTCGCCTCCGTCGGTGTCCGCGTCGGTCGAGGTGGGATCGATCGCCGTGACGCTGCAGTCGGCGGTCTGGGTGACGGTGAACTCGACACCCTCGACCGAGATCGTTCCGGTGCGATCGTCGGCGCCGAAGTACTCCGACACCGTGTAGTTCACCGGGCCGTCGCCGGTTCCGGTGATCGTGTCGAGCGTGATCCAGAGGTCGCTGGTCGAGGCGGTCCACTCGCAGATCTCGTCGGAGACGTCCACGGTGAACTCGCCGGTGCCACCGGTGCTGTCGAAGGTCTCGGCATCCGGCGTCAGAGCCAGCACCTCGCAGGGGACGCCGGCTTGCGTCACCGTGAAGGCGGTCGCAAAGCCCGCGATCTCGATGGTGCCGGTCCGGTCCTCGGCGCCGGTGTTCTCGGTCACGGAGAAGACGACGTCGCCGATCCCGATTCCCGAGGCGACGTCCAGGGTGATCCACTCGGTGTCGGTGCTTGCGCTCCAGGTGCAGTCGCCGGTGCTGGTGGCCACGGTGAAGCTGCTGGGCTGTGCGGTCGCGTCCAGTTCCACCGACGCGGGATTGATGAAGGTGACGGAGCAGCCGGCCGCCTGGGTGACCGCGAAGTCGACGCCCTCGACGGTGATGGTGCCGACGCGGGAGACCGGGTCGCTGTTGATGGCGACGGTGTACTCGACGTCGCCGTCACCGGTTCCGGAGGCCACGTCGATGGTGATCCAGTCCTCGGCGGTGGTGGCGGTCCAGGGGCAGGTCTCGCCGTTCATGTCGACGCCGAAGGTCGCGCTTCCGCCGGCGGCTTCGAAGTCCGCGGCGGACGGATCGAGCGCCGACACCGCACAGCCGGCGGCCGACTGCACGATCGAGAAGGTCAGATCCGAGACGGTGATGGTGGCGGTTCGCTCGACGTTGGCGGCGTTGACGGCGACGGCGTAGGCGACGGTGCCGTCGCCGGTGCCGCTCTCCGAACCCGCGTCGATGGTGACCCAGTCGATGCCTTCCTCGACGACCGCCGTCCAGGGGCAGGTCTCGCCGTTCATGTCGACGGCGAAGGAGGCGCCGCCTCCGGCGGCGTCCGGGGTGGCGTCGGTCGGATCGAGCGCGAGCACGGCACAGGGGGCCGCCTGGGTGATGGTGTGGACGAGGCCGCCGACGGCGATGGTGCCGGTTCGGACGACCTTGCCGGTGTTCTCGGCGACGGTGTAGGCGACGGTGCCGTCGCCGGTGCCGCTCTCCGAACCCGCATCGATGACGATCCAATCCTCCGCCGAAGTGGCGGTCCAGGTGCATTCCGGCCCGTTCGTGAACACGCCGAACGATGCGGGCCCGCC
>JAFMML010000012.1:55709-64743 GCA_017859745.1 Planctomycetota bacterium | reverse complement strand
CCTTCATGGCGTCGGCCCTCGATCACCGTCGTGGGGTCCGACGCGTGGACGGACCGCCGCCGCGAGCACCGCCGCGAGATCGTGATCGGTGCCGGCGGCGAGGTGGAGTCCGAAGGCGTCCTGCAGTTGCCGCCGGAGAAGCGGGAGGGCGTCGAGGCGACCGCGAGGGGACGGATCGTGTCGACAGTCCAGCGCGTGCCAGCGGTGCAACGGCCAGATGCGGTTCCACGCTGTCGGGATCATGGTGGCGAGGCCCGCGCGCTCGAGTTCGGCGCCGAAGGCGGCTTGTTCGTAGTGCAGGCCGCGGGGGTGGTCGACACCGATCGGGGCGTGGCGATGGGCGAAGTCGGCGAGCCATGTCGCGTGCCGACGCGGTTCGCAGATGAAGACGCCGCTGTTGACGAGCGTCTCGATGTCGAGATCGAACCCGGACGCCGCGTAGTAGGCCTTCGGAGACGTCTCGAAGCCGTGGGCGTCCTGGTAGGCGAGTCGGTCCTGGCGACTCGGCTGGCACCACTCGTCCACCACGCCGATGCCGCCGCCGAGAGACACCTCGTGGAATGGCGGGGCGTTCGGCCCGAGCAGGACGTCCGCGTCGACGTACATCAGCCTCGCGGCGTCGGCGACCTCCGGCATCGAGGCGACGAGGTATCTCGAGAAGCCGGATTCGGTGACTGTCGACGTCGTCCCGTCCGGGGGAGGAATCAACGGGGTGTCGACGACGACGAGGTCGTAGCCGTGCCGCGCCGCGTATCGCTCGAGCGACCATGCGAAGGCGCGGCGGTGCAGGCGGGCGTAGCGCTCACCGATCACCACCGTCGCGATCACGGAAGTTCGACTCATCCGACCCTTGCCCACGCGGCCGTCGGTCACGACCGATCCGCGTGCGGCCACCCCGTGTCCGGGTCCGCTTCGTGGATCGGGTCCATCTGGATGATCTCGGAGACGTCCTCGAAGGTCTCGAGCGATGGCGGTGCCCAGACCGCCGGCAGGGGGGGAGGAGAACCGGATCCTGCGGTCTGGTCGCTCTCCACGAGCAGATCGAGTTCGCGCATCGAGTCGATGAAGGTGCCGCATTCGGCGGCCGCATCGCCGCCGAACGCCGATTCGACTTCGCCGAGCACGATGTCGCGCGCGACGCTCTCGGCGAATCGAGACCACAACCACGGCCCGAGCCCGGTCAGCAGGAAGAGGTGGCCTCGATCGGCATCGATCAGCACGGTCTCGCCGTCGATGGTCTCGCTGGGGAATCGTCCGTGGTCTGCGCGAAGTCTCACGATGAACTCCTCAGGATGCCTTGGGATCGAACGACACTCGGCACCCGTTGCCGGATCCGGTGGACTTGGCGTCCGCGGGGATGCCGCGGCAGGTGTCGGTGATGAGGTCGAGCGCCTCGTCGCTTCGCCCGGGGCCGACCTCGAGCGACAGGTGCGGCACCTCGAGCAGGCCGCGGCAGGGTCCGTCGAGCGCCTCGGTGTCCTCGGCGACGCGGCCACGCAACTGGGCCTGAAGGCGCGCCCGTGCTTCGCGTTCGACCATGGGCGAGATCGAGCAGCGGGCGTCGTCGCCCCGAGACAGGTGGAACACCGCGGCGACTCGTCTCCACTCGTTCGGCGAGGTGGCCTCGCCTCGTCGCAGCATCAGGGTCTGCTCGTCGTCGAGCATGCCTCGCAGCGGTCGTGCCGCTTCTGAGATGCCCTCGGGAAGCGATGCATCGAGATCGACCCGCAACTTGACCGGCCGAGGCAGCGCCTGCACCTTCGCCTCGCCATCCGCGACCCGGACCTGATCGTCCCCAAGCACCCGGAGGCCGCGGGCGATCGCTCTCAGCGTCGTCGTCGACTTTCCGGCGAACGGCTGCCCGCAGATCAACGCCACTCGCCCATCGATCTCGATCGATGCGGCATGCAGGAGCGGGCACGCCGAGTGCTGGGCCAGAAACTCGCCCACGGTCAACGCCACCCAGATCAGTCGATTCTCCGGACAGGGATAGACCCGATGCTGCTCGCGCACGTAGACCTCGGTGTCGTGCAGCACGTTGGTCTCGGCACGACCGACGGCGAGCGCTGTCGGCATCGGAAGAAGGCCTGTGAAGTCGCCGAGATCGGCGAGGATCTCGGGGTCGTGCGCAGTCACCGTGGTGGCGGCTCCCGCCCATTCGAAGCGGGCCGCATGACCGGCAAGTCTTCGGATCGGGCGCGACGCGACCGGCACCCTCGATCGGACCCCCGCCCAAAACGTCGCGGCGGACGCGCGAGCCTCGGCCAGGGTCGGCAACTCGAACGTCGTCGGGTCCGCATCGCGAATGCGGGCGAACTGCGCCGCGATCGCCTGCTGTTCGATCTCCGACGGAACCGCTTCCGGACCGTCGCGATGCTCCTGCGCCAATCTCAGGAAGTGGCGAGGAAGCATGTGGCACTCCGGGGCCACCGTGCGGAGCCACGTCGGCACGAAGAACGGCATCAGGCGCGGGAAGTTGCGAGTTGTGGGTGCGAGCGGATTGGCCGTGGGGGCGGTCGCCCACGACATCATCGACTTGTGCAGACGCAGCATCTCCCGGCCCGGCGGCTCGGAGTGCTCGCGATAGGTGTTGCTGCCGTGGATTCGGTAGCGGTAGAGGGCTTCGGGGACCAGCACCGGCTCCGCGATGCGAAGCGTCGAGATCAGGAACTGCCAGTCGTGACAGATCGGCATGCTCTCGTCGAATCCGCCGACCGCCTCGTGGAGATCCCGGGTGAACAGGAAGTTGCCGGTGCTCACGGCGATGTTGTTGATCAGCAGATTGAATCCGACGGTGGGCAGGCAGCCTCCGAGGGTGAAGCTCTGGGCCATCCACTGCGGGTAGGTGGCGAGGTCGTCCTGGTCGTCGTCGCCGAAGAACTCGACGCCGCTGAACACGAGGCCGGGACCGCGTTGTCCCAGTTCCGGAAGCAGCCGCTCGATGCGGTCCGACGCCCAGACATCGTCGGAGTTGAGGATGGCCACGATCTCCTCGTCGAGCGCGGCGATCGTCTCGTTGAGGGTGCGGGCGGTGCCGCGGTTCCGCTGCGTGCGAAACTCCACCGCGATCGGCCCCGCGTCGGCGAGGGCCCGTTCGGCGACGGCGACGGAGTCGTCGCTCGATCCGTCGTCGACGACGACGAGTCGATCCGGACGCCTCGTCTGCATCAGCACGCTGTCGATCGCTTCGGCGACGTACGCAGCATGGTTGTAGACCGGGATCACCACCGCGACCCGGCGGTCGTCGGAGGAGTTCGGAGTCTCGGAGTTCGGATCGACGGGAGGCATCGTTGCTGAAGTGGATCGCCCAGGGTGGGAACGGAGAGCGTGTGTCAGCCGCCCCGGGTTGCGCCATCGCCTATCGACGCCGTCAGCGTGCCGCGATCACTCAAGCATGGATCAGGGTATGGCCGAGGTCGACGGTGTTGGTCGCGATTGCGCGAGATCGACGCCTTCGGTCACGGAGACCATCGAGGCGACGTCGCCGCCGACTCGGCGGAGCCCGGTTTCCGGACGTCGACCTCCTGTTGCGAGGATGCTCGTGGGCGACCATCCCAGCCGGCGAGTCGCACCAGCGCCGGCACCACCAGCACCGCCACCGCGGCGCAGGCGGCGCTCCCGAGCAGCATGACCATGCCCAGGCTCTGCAGGCCGCGATGGGCGGCGAAGATCAGTGAACCGAATCCGATCGCGGTGGTGGCGGCCGTCAGGACGACTGCTCGTGCGGTCGCCCCGTATTGGATTCTCCCCCCGCGCGACTCCCGTGCACGATGGACCATGTGCACGGCACTGTCGATGCCGAGCCCCATGAGGATCGGAATGCCGAAGAAGTTCGCGAGGTTCAGGGGAATGCCGAGGGCCGCCATCGCCCCGACCGTCCACGCGATGCCGAGGACAAGTGCGGTGGTGCAGATCGCAGTCGCCGCCAGACTGCGGAAGTCGAGCCAGACCAGCAGGACGACCGCCGCCAAGGCGAGCGTCGCCATCAGGACGAACGCCCGGGACATGTCGCGGATCGACTCGAGCTGGGTCATGGGCACACCGGTCGCCTCCGGATCGATCTGCCTCAGGACGTCGACGAAGCGCTCGAGCGGTTCCACCTGCCACAGGTCCTCGCTGGGCATCAGGCGGACCAGCATTCGGCCGCTCGGGGCGATCATCTCTCGCCGCAGTGCCGGAGGGATCGCGTCGCGGAGGTTCGAACGGTCGCCCTCGCGCATCGCCTGCAGATTCGCTGCGGCGGTCTCGAACGCGAGGTCGATCCGATCCCGTCCACGATCGTCGATCTCGAGTTCACGGGCGAGCGAGGCGGCCCGTGTGGCGACGTCGGCAAGGCGACGGGCCTCCTCGGGTGAGGTCGGTGCGGCGGCCACGGCGAGGCGATCGAGCGTGTCGGCGGCGATCGCGAGATCGGCGACGGGATTCCGAACGTCGTCGCCGCGCGGGACGTCGGCGCCGTCGCCCTCGAGCGCATCGCGAAATGCCGCGCGAGCGGCGACGCGACGTTCGTCGGGTCTTGGAACGAGATCGAGCACGCTGGCCGTCCCGGCGATCTCGGGGTGTCGTGATGCCGCCTCGAGAACTTGTTGCGCCTCGTCGAGATCGTCGGCGACGATCGCGCCGAACCAGCTTGCCGAGGTGCTGTCTTCGAAGACCCGATGCTCCCACTCGACGCTCTCGAGCCCTTCGGCCTGAAGTTCGAGAAGATTGGTCTCGAAGCGGAGATGCTTGACGGCGATGAACGCCCCGGCGAGGGCGAGGCCGATCGTGGCGGCGACGATGAGCAGGTCGGGGCGGCGACCTGCGGGCCGGCGTCGGACCACGGTCTCGACGGGGTCGAGCGAGGACGGGCGCGGTCGCGGTTCTCTGCGGCGTCCACGACGTTCGGTCAGATGGAGCAGGGCGGGGAGATCGAGCGTCATCGCGAGCATGCAGAGCAGCAGGCCGCCGCCCGCGATCAACCCCAGCTCGCGCAGTCCTTGGAACTCCGTGGCCAGAGCGAGCAGAAAGACGGCGCTGCTGGTGAGTGCACCGGTGACGTTGCCCGGCACCGCGGTGCGCATGACCACGCGGACGGCGCCCGAGGAGAGACGCCGACGGCGAGCCTCGACGTAGCGCGCGACCACATGCACGCCGTAGTCGACGCCGACTCCGACGAGAACCAGCATGAAGACGATGCTGAGCAGGTTGAGGTGTCCCACGAGCAGGGTGGCGAGTCCGTAGGTCCATCCGAAGGCCATGGCGAACGAGACGATCGCGAGCAGTGGACGAACCACGCTTCGAAAGACCACCATGAACATCGCCGCGATGACGCCGCCGGCCACGGAGGCCGCACGAACCATGTCGCGATCGGTGGTGGCGAGTTCGTCCGCCTGGAGCACCGGCTTGCCGGTCAGTCCGATCTCGAGGGACGGAAACTCGCCACGGACCTCGTCGATGATGCGCCTGATCTCGGCCAGTGGAGTTCGAATGGCGTCGAGGCGATTGAAGTCCTTCTTCGGCAGGATCGCGATGAAGTGGAGGCGGCCGGTCTCCGAGGTCAGGTAGCGCGGCGGCGGTCTTGCTGCGAGGGAGTCGCCGGAGGTCTCGCCGGCCGCCAGGGCGGTCTCGATCGCGACGATCGAGCCGGCGGCGAGTTCCCGGCGCGTCTGCTCGTCGAGAAGGACCCCCCGTCGGAGGAGCGTGGCCAGATCCAGCCTGGCTTGCCGAAGCGCAGCGGCCGCATCGCCCTCGGCGATCGCGGGCAGGACTCGGCCCGCGTCGGCGAGATCCTCGAGCTCGTTCGTTGCCATGGCGCGGGTCGCCATCGCGAGTTGTTCGAGCGGCTCGATGCGGCCGTGCACCTCGGGAAGATCGGGGGCCGCCTGCAGTCTCTCGAGCAACAGATCGACCGCGTCGCGGGCGGCCTGCTCGTCCACCGGGTCGATCGGGCGGTCGCCGGGGCGGCTGTCGACGACGACGTAGAGATTCTCGAGGTCGCCGAACTCGTCGAGGAACGTCCGGTAGAGGCGCATGAAGGGGCGATCGGCGCCGATCAGGCTGTTGGTGTCCGCGTCGAGCGCCAGCGATCGCGAGGCGAGCAGGAAGCCCCCGGCGGCGATCACCCCCGAGACCGCCACGATCAGGAGAGGGTGGCCGATCACCAGGTCGGCCACCCGGCGTTCGAGCGCGCGCCGAAGGCGACCGTCGGGTCTCTTGGCGGGTCGGCGATCGTGGGGATGACTCACGGAGCGAGTTCGCGGAGGTTCGTGATCCTAATGCCACCCGTTCGGGGTACCGCCCGTTCGGGTGGCGCATTCGAGTTGGGGGGGTTCATCGGTGCCTGCAACCGCAGAAGTTGCGGAGTTGCACGGCAGTCATGGCGAGTCGAATCTCGGCGATCTCGGTGGTTTGGGTTGCATTCGTTGGCAATGGTTGCACCTTCCACATGTGTGCACCGGTGGCCGAACCGACGGTCGCGGACAGCGTGGTTCCCGACGATGATCCTCAAGGAGGGGAGGTCGTCGTGCCAACACCCGCGACGAGAGGTGCGGCTCGTTCCCCTTTCACCGGAATCCCTTGCGGCACGATCGGGCCGTTGGAGCCGCACTGAGCGGTTCCAACGGCCCTTTTGACAGGTTTCCATGTGGGCCGGGTGGAGAGGACGATCCATCCAGCGTGCTCGGGGGGGCGTATGGCACGGTTGTTCCGTTCGCGCGGTCGGCCCGATTCCGGACGGAGCCGCCGGCGCAGGGGATTTGATTCGCATCATCCGATCGACCGGAACCCGTCGGTGTGAACGACCGTGTTTTGCGTTGAACCTTGCGCTGGACGAGCTACGTTTCGAGATGAAGAATGCCTTCTCGCAACGGCGTTCCGAGCGAGGCGAAGCGTTGCGCCGGTGGTTCGGGTCGAGGCAGTCCTCACCCACTCGGGCGCGGGTGGCACCGCGATGCCGGCGGTTGCATCCGGTGGTGCAAGGATCAGTGGCAAGAAGAAAAGAGTCGGAGTCGAGGTCATGGATCAGTCCAGAGCAGCCCGCCGCGTCGTCGGTCTTCGATCGGTCGCCATGCTGTTGGTCATGGCGGCGACGGGTGGGTTCACGGCGTGGTCGCAGGCGCAGTCGTCCCATTCGGTTGCTCGACAGTGGAACGAGGTCCTGCTGGAGGCGATTCGCAACGACTTCGCCCGTCCCACCGTCCACGCTCGAAACCTCTTCCACTCCTCCGTGGCGATGTGGGACGCCTGGGCGACCTACGACCCGACTGCGACCGGCTGGCTCTTCACGGAGAAGCATGTCGCCGACGATGTCCACGCGGCTCGTGAGGAGGCCATCAGCTACGCGTGCTATCGCCTGATGCGGCATCGCTTCCTGGCCTCGCCGGGCGGGTTCGAGACGCTGCCGGCCCTGACGCAGTTGATGATCGCTCTCGGCTACGACCCGACGTTCACGAGTCAGAGCGGCGCCTCGCCGGCGGCGATCGGCAACCGCATTGCGGCGACGATCATCTCGTTCGGACTCGGCGACGAGTCGAACGAGTGGGACGACTACCAGATCCCGCCGGGCGGCTACACGCCGATCAACGAGCCGCTCATCGTCGTGGAGCCGGGCAATCCGACGATGACCCACCCCAACAACTGGCAGCCGCTGACGCTCGACTTCTTCATCGATCAGTCCGGCAACGTCATTCCCGGCGGCACCCCGGAGTTCCTGACGCCGTTCTGGGGCCACGTCGTTCCATTCGCGCTGCTTCCGATCGACGAGATCCCCGCCGACTCCGGCGTCTACTTCGATCCCGGGCCGCCGCCCATGCACGGCACCAAGACCCATCAGCAGTACTGCGAGGAGTTCGAGCTCGTCGCGAACCTGAGCGGGTGGTGCACGCCCGACGACGGCGTCGAGTGGGACGTCTCGCCGGCATCGCTCGGCAACAACCCGCTCGGCACCAACGCCGGTGGCGGGTACAGCGTGAATCCCGTGACGGGAGAGCCCTACGAGCCGCAGTTCGTGCCGCGTGGCGACTACGTCCGGATCCTCGCGGAGTTCTGGGCGGACGGACCGGACTCGGAGACGCCGCCGGGCCACTGGAACGGCATCGCCAACTACGTGACCGACGAGATCGCCGAGAAGCGTCTCGGCGGCAGCGGCCCGCTGCTCGACGACCTCGAGTGGGACGTGAAGCTGTACCTCGCGATCAACGGGGCCCTGCACGACTCCGCGATCGTGGCGTGGGGCCTGAAGGGCTGGTACGACTACCCACGCCCGATCAGTGCGATCCGCTACCTCGCCGAACTCGGCCAGTGCTCCAATCCCGCCCTGCCCAACTACCACCCGCTCGGCATGAACCTCGAACCGGGGAAGATCGAGCTGATCACCGCCGAATCGGCCGCTCCCGGCGAGCGGCACGAGCATCTCTTCGAACACATCGATGAGATCGCGATCATGGCGTGGCGGAACGCGCCCCAGGATCCGGAGACCCAGTACTCGGGGGTCGGCTGGATCCTGGCCGCCGACTGGGTTTCCTATCAGCGGCCGAGCTTCGTGGCTCCACCATTCGCGGCCTACGTCTCCGGCCACAGCACGTTCAGCCGTGCGGCGGCCGAGGTCCTGCATCGCTTCACCGGCAGCCCGTGGTTCCCCGGAGGTCTCGGCGAGTTCTTCTGCCCGCAGAACAACTTTCTGGTGTTCGAGATGGGGCCGTCGGTCGACGTCACCCTGCAGTGGGCGAGCTTCTTCGACGCCGCCGACGAAAGCGGGATCAGTCGCCTCTACGGGGGCATCCACATTCCCGCCGACGACGTGAAGGGTCGGATCCTCGGCGCGAACATCGGCCCGATCGCCTTCGAGCACGCGATCACCTACTTCGGGACTCCCGAGACCCCGTGCCCGCCCGACCTGAACGGCGACGGCCTCGTCAACGGCGCGGATCTCTCGGAGGTGCTCGCGATGTGGGGATCGACCTGCGTCGACTGCCCGGCGGATCTCGACGGCAGCGGCACGGTGGACGGGGCCGACCTCACCATCGTGCTGGGTTCGTGGGGCGAGTGCGGCTGA
>JAFMML010000012.1:18212-55696 GCA_017859745.1 Planctomycetota bacterium | reverse complement strand
CGAGTGCGGCTGAGTCGACTCGCGGCGAGGGCCGGCCTCAGGTCCCGGCGCCGAGTTCGAATCTGATCTCGCCAGCGACGATCGTGTGGGTGGCTCGACCGACGACCTCGCGTCCTGCGAAGGGCGTGTTGCGTCCGAGCGTCTCGAACCGATCCGGGTCGATCGTCCACGCCAGGGTGGGATCGATGACGGTCACGTCGGCGGGGCCGCCTTCGGCGAGCCGACCGAAGCCCTGGGTGTCGAGGCCGTGGAGCTTCGCGGGTTCGACGGTCATCATGGCGAGCAGGCGAGGCCACTCGATGGCGCCGCTCGCCACCAACGCTTCGGCATAGAGGGGCAGGGCGCCCTCGACGCCGACGATCCCGAAGCTCGCCGAGGCGAAGTCGACCTCCTTGCTCTCGGTGGCATGGGGCGCGTGGTCGGTGGCGAGGATCGTGATGGTGCCGTCCGCAACGCCTTCGACCAGCGCCAGGCGATCGGACTCCTCCCGCAGCGGAGGGTTCATCTTGGCGCGGGTGTCGTAGGTCTCGCACGCCTCGTCGGTCAGCAGCAGGTGGTGGGGGGTGGCCTCGCCGCTGACCGGTTCGCCTCGATTTCGTGCGGCCCGCAACGCCTCGACGCTTCCAGCGGCCGAGAGATGCTGGGCGTGATAGCGGGCGCCGATCGAGCGGTTGAGCCGAAGATCCCGCTCGACGATCAACTCCTCGGCCTCACGGGGCCACCCGACGAGGCCGAGCCGCGCCGACCGTTCGCCCTCGTGCATGCTGGCCCCCGTGGTCAGCGTGGGTTCCTGGCAGTGCTGGAGGAAGGGACGCCCGATCGCCGCGCAGGTCCGCAGGACCTTCCGCATCATGGCCGCATCCGCGACCACGTCGCCGTCGTCGGAGAACCCGACCGCCCCGGCGGCGGCCATCGCGAGCATCGGGGCGAGTCGCTCGCCGCGCCGACCCTCGGTGGCGGCGCCGATGGGAAACACCCGGCAGCGTCCGATCTCGGCGCCGCGGAGGCGGATGAAGTGGATCAACGCCGCGCTGTCGAGGGCGGGTTGGGTGTTGGGCATGCAGCAGACGGTGGTGAAGCCGCCCGCCGCGGCGGCCGCGGTTCCGCTCGCGATCGTCTCCGATCGCTCGCCGCCGGGTTCACGCAGGTGGACATGGCCGTCGATCAGCCCCGGGGCGACGATCCGACCTTCGCAGTCGAGGACGCGAGCGTCGCCGATCGCGGACGGGGGAATCGGACTCGCCGAGATCGCCTCGACACGGTCGCCTTCGATCAGCAGGTCGGCGGTGCCGTCGAAGCCGGACGCGGGATCGACCAGTCGACCACCGCGGAGCAGCAGACGACTCACGCCTCGCCTCCGGCTCTGGTTGGACGGGTGTTCATTGAACGCCCGGGTCGTCGAGCAGACTGGCGCCGACCGGCTCCTCGGCAGGCTCGGCGGTCGGAGGTGTTTCCACGGGAACCGGTTCCGCCGGGTCCGTCGGGGATTCCGTGGACGCGTCGTCGGCCGGCGTTTCCGTGGGGGCGGGCTCGCAGTTCTCCTCGACTTCGGAGACGTAGGGGGCCTCGAGGCCACGGCCCTGGATGAGCACGCTGTCGGCGATGAACTCGATGCGGCGCTGCGGCTCGGTGATGGCCATGATCTCGGCTTCGGTGCGTCCGGCATCCATGGCGTAGTGGCGGAGCATCTCGACGGAGACCTCGGTGTAGACCGGGGTGCCCCGGATCACGACGTAGCGGCCCGCCGCGTTGCGAGGCACGAAGAAGCCGTAGTCGCGGAACTTGACGAACATCGGGTCGGTGGCGCCTTCAGGGGTCATCTGCATCCAGCACCCCTTGGTCTGACAGACCCCGCGGACGGTTCCCATCAGCACCACCGGGCCGGTCGGCTCGGAGGAGACGATCTCGTCCATGCTGGTCGCCGGGGGATCGCCGGACAGCACCGGGCCATACGGCGACCAGTCCTCCGAAACGGCGGTCTGGTAGGGGCCCTTCGAAGCGCACCCGGAAACGACTGCGGCAAGGAGAGCAAGCAAGGCGAGCGAGCGGCATCGGGACATTCGGAGACTCCGGCGGGCCATGGTTCGGGTGGGATCGTATCGGTCGGATCGCCGACGGGCTTGGAGTTGTGCGGCCGGGGCGAGCTCTGCTGCCGCGAGATCGCCACGCGACGGTTCGGTCCGACCCGTCCGACATGTCCGACACGTCCAACCCGTCCGACCGGTCCGACCGGTCCGACATCTGGTGCCCTCCAAAGAGAACCGCCCACCGTCGAGAGAGCGGTGGGCGGTTCGTGTTTCCTGAAGCGGTGTCCCGAGCGGGTCGGGACGACCGCACCCGGCCGTCGGGCCGGGAGGTGTGTCTTCAAGCGATCAGCAGTCGCTCTTGCTCATGGGGCAGCAGCCGCTCTTGCCGCTGACGGCGCCCATCTTGGTCTCCATCTTCTTCTCGCCGCAGGGGCTCGAGCAGTCGCTCTTGCCGCTGACGGCGCCCATCTTGGCCTCGCCGCCGCAGGAGGTGGCGCAGTCGCTCTTGCCGCTGACGGCGCCCATCTTGGCCTCGCCGCTGCAGGAGCTGGCGCAGTCGCTCTTGGCGGAGCAGTCGCTCTTGCCGCTGACGGCGCCCATCTTGGCCTCACCGCCGCAGGAGGTGGCGCAGTCGCTCTTGGCGGAGCAGTCGCTCTTGCCGCTGACGGCGCCCATCTTGGCCTCACCGCCGCAGGAACCGCAGCACTCGGCCTTGGCGGCGCCGCCGCTGACCGCACCGGGGTTGGCGGAGCTGTCGTTGCCAGTGGATGCGCAGGCGCCGAGGGCGGCGACGATGGTGGCGGCGGCGAACAGTCGAAGCATGCTCATGGTGATCTCCTTGGTGACTCGATGGTCGGTGACTCGATGGTCGTGTGGACGAAACGGTGGTCGCTGACGGTGGCCTTTTGGAAGGCGTTCAGGGACCTGCAATCGGGGACCCAGAGTCGGGAGCCGATCACATCGACGAACGGAAGCGATGATTCGGTCGGTGTCCCGGTCGATGCCGGAGCACGGTTCGCGAATCCCAACACTCGGCGGCGGACGGATCCGAACACCGATCGGACCGGCCGCCACACCTGCCAACGTGTTCTGTTGGCGACGACCGTCGGTTGCGAGAATCTCGTGCGAGACCCCGCCCCTTCGCCAAGAATACGACCCGATCGCACCCGATTCAAGGCATCGTCCAGTCTCAGGAGCAGAGAGAACGCCCCAAGTTCAGGCTGCCCCGCCTTCTCCGGACCGACGATCCGCCCTTAGATCGGATGCCGGAACGGGTGCCCGTCGAGGTCCCGGAATCCCGCGATTCGCCCGCCACTCGCCCTCAATGCCCATGCCGCCATCTGTTCCCGATTCCAGCGACCCCGGCGACCCGCAAGGGCCTCCGCGCCGCGGTGACGCGCCGACGAGCACCTCCGAGGCGGCGGCGACGGAGTCGTGGTCTTCCGGAAATGGCCCACGGGCCCGACTCGACCGCCTGCTCGCCAAGGCCCGGTCGCTGCCCAAGGTCCCGGGGGTCTATCTGATGAAGGACGCCGCCGGGCAGGTCTTGTACGTGGGCAAGGCGGGTGTGCTGCCGAACCGGGTCTCGAGCTACTTCGTGCCGTCGGCGGATCTGGGCTTCCGCAAGCAGCCGCTGCTCGACGTCGTCGAGGACTTCGACGTCATCGAGTGCGAGGGCGAGTGGGAGGCGCTCCTCGTCGAGAGCCGCCTCATCAAGGACACGCGTCCCCGCTTCAACGACCGCCTCGTCGACGACAAGACCTATCCGTACCTCGCGGTGACGCTCCGCGACGCCTCGCCGGGGGTCTACATCACCCGCAATCCCGCCGACGCCCGCTTCAAGGGGGCCCGCATCCTCGGCCCGTTCGTTTCGGCGAACGGTTTGCGGAGAGCGGTGCAACTGCTGCAGAAGGTCTTCAAGTACCGCACCTGCGAACTCGACATCGTGCCGGGTGATCCGGCCAACCGTCGGTTCCGACCCTGTCTCCTGCACGCGATCGGCCAGTGCTCGGCGCCCTGCGCCGACCGGATCTCGCCGGAGGCCTACCGCAGCGACATCGACCGCTTCGTGCGATTTCTGGGCTCGAAGCGAAGCGCCCTGCTTCGCGAACTGAAGGCCGAGATGGCGGAGGCCTCCACGCAGTTGAAGTTCGAGCATGCCGCGGCGCTGCGGGACCAGATCAAGGCGATCGAGAAGCTCGACGAGCGCGAGAAGCGCCGCGGCGAGGTGGACTTCGAGTGGCAACCCGAGGTCACGGTCTTCTCCGGCGATCCCGCGGGCGGCCTGCGCAGCCTGCAGCGTGCCCTCGGCACCGAGCATCCGATCCGCTGCATGGAGGCGATCGACATCGCGCACCTCGCCGGCGGCGAGACCGTGGGCAGCAAGGTCTGCTTCATCGATGGGCGACCGTTCAAGGACGGCTACCGCCGCTACCGCATCCAGTCGGTCGAGAACGACGACTACCGCGCGATCCAGGAGGTCGTCGATCGCCGCTACCGCGAGGCGGCGGCGGGAGAAGAGCTCTTTCCCGACCTCGTCCTGATCGACGGTGGCAAGGGACAGCTGAACGCGGCGATGGAGGTCTTCGCAGGGCTCGGGGCGCGGCCCCCGATCGTGATCGGCCTCGCCAAGAAGGAGGAACTGATCTTCCTGCCCGGCGAGCAGGAAGCGATTCGCCTCGGCCGCGAGAACCCGGGGTTGAAGCTCTGTCAGGCGATCCGCGACGAGGCGCACCGCTTCGCGCAGCACTACCACCATCTGCTGGTGCGGAAGCGCACCATGCCGGACGCGGGACCGGTCAAGCGGAAGACCTCTCGAAAGACCTCGCGAAAGGCCGACGGGCCGGAGCAGTCCGGCGAGCCTGAGGCGAGTTGAAGGTCGGCGGGTCCGACAGGTCCGACGTGTCTGACAGGTCCGACCCGTCCGACGGGTCCCCCTCGATCCCTACGCCGGGCTTGGCACCATGCCGCCGAGATCTTCGTCGGTGTCGGGATCCGCGTCGGGAGCCGGCGTGGTCGTCGGCGTTGCGGCCGGCTTGGCGGTCTCCGCCGCGAGCAGATCCGCAACCGTCGGCTTGACCAACTGCTCTCCGCGCATGACGCGGTCGATGTCGTCCCGAGAGAGCGTCTCGAACTTCAGCAACGCCTCGGCGATCGCGACCACCTTGTCCCAGTTGGCCTCGATGAGACGCTTGGCATCGTCGTAGGCTGCGTCGATGAACTTCCGGATCTCCTCGTCGATGATCCTTGCGGTGTCCGGCGAGTAGTCCTTCTCCGGCATGAACATCTCGCGGGTGTCGCTGCCGGCGTAGTTGACGAAGCCCAGGCGATCGGACATGCCCCACTCGAGCACCATGTGCCGGGCGTAGGCCGTCGCCATGCGGATGTCCATGCCCGCACCGCTCGAGACGTCGCCGGTCTTCCGCTCCTCGGCGATGCGTCCGCCGCAGAGGACCCGCATCGTGGCATCGAGATACCGCCGGGCGTAGCCGTAGCGGTCCTTCTCGGGCAGGCTGAAGGTGGCGCCGAGGGCCTGCCCGCGGGGGATGATCGTGACCTTGTGCAGCGGGTCGGCGTCCTCGAGCAGCGCCTGCACCACCGTGTGGCCGGCCTCGTGGTACGCCGTGGCGATCCGCTCGGTCTCCTCGAGCTTGCGGCTCTTGCGGGCCCGGCCGAAGCGGATCTTGTCGCGGGCCTCCTCGAGGTCCGCCATCTCGACGGAGTCCTTCTCGCCCATCGTGGCGATGATCGCGGCCTCGTTGATGATCGCCGCGAGATCGGCGCCGGAGAACATCGGGGTGCCCCGGGCGAGCCGCTCGAGATCGACGTCGGGACCGAGCTTCACCTTCTTGGCGTGCACCTCGAGGATCTGCTTGCGGCCCACGAGATCAGGCAGCGTCACCTGCACCTGCCGATCGAAGCGGCCGGGCCGGGTGAGTGCTGGATCGAGCACGTCGGCGCGGTTGGTCGCTGCGATCACGATGACCTGGTCCGCGGCCTCGAAGCCGTCCATCTCGACGAGGATCGCGTTGAGGGTCTGCTCGCGCTCGTCGTGGCCGCCGGAGGAGAACCCGCCGCCGCGACGGCGACCGACCGCGTCGATCTCGTCGAGGAAGATGATGCAGGGGGAGTTCTCCTTGGCCTGCTTGAAGAGGTCGCGGACGCGGCTCGCGCCGACGCCGACGAACATCTCCACGAAGTCCGAGCCCGAGATCGAGAAGAACGGCACGTCCGCCTCGCCGGCGATCGCCTTGGCGAGCAGGGTCTTGCCGCACCCGGGCGGGCCGGCGAGCAGCACGCCGCGAGGGATGCGACCGCCGAGACGCTGGAATCGCTTGGGGTTCTTGAGGAACTCGACGAGCTCGGTGACCTCCTCGCGGGCCTCGTCGATGCCGGCGACGTCGTTGAAGGTGACGCTGACGGTGTCCTTGGTGCCGACGCGGTGGCGACTCTTGCCGAAGGATCCCAGCATGCCGCCGGGGCCGCCGCCGGCGGCCCGCATCGAACGCGCGATGAAGAACCAGACGATCAGCAGCAGCAGCAGGACCGGGGCGATGCCGACGAGCAGCTGCACCCAGATGCTGCTACCGGCATCGGCCTTCCAGCCGATGCCGAGTGCGTCGAGCTTGTCCTGGTAGTACGCGAACTCGCCGGGCGTGATCGAGACGAAGACCGCGGTTCCCTTGTCGCCGCTGCCCTCGAAACCGGGGGTCTTGGGCTTGATCTCGGCGACGATCCGGGTGTCCTCGATGACCACCGAGCCCGGCCGGACCTTGTTCTCCTCGACGTAGGTCTCGAAGTCCTTGAACGTCGGGATCTCCCGCATCCCTCGACCGGGGCCGGTCATCACCACCCACAACAGGATCACCAGACCCAGCAGGGTCAGCCACGTGAACGCCTGGCGACGATTCCTCTGCGGCGGCGGTGGGGTGCCCGGGCGGTTCGATCGCTGGGGCGAGTTTCCGGTCTTGCCGGAGTCTCCGGATCGCTTGCCGGTCGAGTCGGGACGTTCTGGGGTTGATGCCATGAGGGATCTTGGGGGCCTGATGGGAGCCGGAAGGGGGTTACCACTCGCCTTGGAGGGAATCGACGATTTCGCGGGCCAACTGCTGTACGACCTCGAAGCCGGCGAGTTCAAGCGGCTCCTGGGTGGGGCGGCTGGGAATGAAGATCGCGGTTCCGATGTAGCCGTTGCGGGCCACCAGGGGTTCTCCGGTCCTCATGTCGAGCCACTCGTAGTCGAGCGTCACTCGGAGGGCCACCTCCTCGCCAAGGCCGGTGATCACGCTCTTGGAGATCTCTCGGATCTGGACGTCGGTGATGGTGCCCCGCAGCATCGTGTCGGCGGTGCCCTGGCCGGTGACCTTGTAGGGCGTCGTCGCCTCGATCTGCTTGACGAGGGCCTCGGTCAGCTGCGTGTCGAGCTCGCGGGCGAACGTGCGGTTGCCGAAGACCGGGACCGCCACCGTGCGGTAGGTGGTGGGCCACGCCGACGCGGACGACCAGCCTTCACGCGGATCGGTGCTGCAGCCCGAGGTCGACAGCAGGGTGAGCATCGCCAACGCCACCGGGGCGAGAATCGGAAGCGACGGGATGAGGCGAGAAGTGGTCATGTGGATTCCGATGCCGATGGGGTCGGCTCGGGGAGTTCGGAGGGACCTCCGGGCGGATTCGAGGGGGTGCCCTCATGCAGGCCGGGAATCGGATCGGGCCGCGCGGGAATGCCGCGAGGCACCGCCGCCTGCTCGGGCGACAGGCCCAGCTTCGCCTCGCGCCACGCGGCGTAGTCGGGGGCGGCGGCGACGGCCGTCTCCGGCATCAGACTCAGAATGGAGGGGATCATGCGGAGCGCGTCGAGGGTGGCGATCGAGTCCGGATACGCCTCGACGAGGCGTCGGATCACGTGCTCGGCCGAGATCGGATCCTCGGTCTCGAGGTACCACCGCGCCGTCTGCAGCATCTTGACGGCATCGGACTCGTAGACCCGTACCAGCAGCGCCTCGGCGCCGACCTTCTGGGCGAGCGCCGGGCGGATCGCTTGCAGTTCTCGCAGGCGGGCCTGCGCTTCGAGCAGGCCGACGGCGTCGTACTCCGGGCCTCGGAAGTTCGCGAGATAGGAGTAGATCAGCCGCAGCCTGGCCTTGTCGATCTGCGTCGAGCGGGGGTAGTTCTCGATGAAGATGTCGTAGGCCTCCGCCGCCATGAACAGATCGCGTCGCTCGAAGTAGAAGTCCGCCAGCGTCATGCCGGCGTTCTCGGCCAGCGTGCTGCCGGGCAGACGCTCCTGGATTCGAATCAGCAGCTCCTCGGCGTCGTCGGCGGTGTCGAGGATCCGGAAGAGGCCCAGGAACTTGCGCTTGAGCCCGCCGGCGTAGGCCTTGGCGATGTCGAACTCGCGCTCGAGGGCGGTGACGAAGACGGCGCTGCCGGGGTACTTCTGAACGAGTTCCTCGTAGGTCATGAGGGCGTCGTACTCGTCGCCGAGGGCGAGTTGGGCGTCGCCCTTCAGAAGCAGCGCCTCCGGCCGCCACCGCGAGAACGGCGCGCGGTCGAGAAAGCCCTCGACGAGGTTCAAGGCCCGGCGCGGTTCGTCGATGCCGAGTGCTCGTCGGACCTGCAGCAGTTGAGCCGCCTCGCCGTCGGGATCCTTCTCGGCCAGCAGCGACCACTGGTCGTCCTCGGTCAGTTCGTAGGTCTTCTCCTGCGCGGCCGCGGAGGACGCCACGGACCACGCGAGGAGGGCGGCGACGAGGGCTCGGACCGCGAGAGGACCCTTGGAGGGGGGGAGGCGGCGTGGACGGGATGGGATCACGTCGCAATGGTACCGGTCGCAGTGGGGCGGTCCGGGGGCCTTCGCCGATGAGACGGCCGCGGGCAAGGGACCGACCGATGCGATTTCGGCGGCCTCGCCATCATCGCGAACCTCATCCGGTCGCCGATGGCTTCCCCCGGAAGGCGAGATCATGCGGATCACCTGCCTGTTCAACCCCATCTCCGGCCGCGGGCGGAGCGCCGCCGAGGCGGATCGTCTCGCTCGAGGGCTTCGTGATGCGGGGTACGAGGTCCGGCAGCTCGAAACGCGGCCGCCGGGAGAGGCGGACTCTGGATGGCTCGCCCGAGGACTCGCCGGGACCGATCTCCTGGTCGTTCTCGGCGGGGATGGGGCGGTTCGACTGGCGGCCCCGACGGCTGCGGCGTTGGGGGTGCCGCTCCATCACGCCGCGGCGGGGACGGAGAACCTGTTCTCGAAGTCCTTCGGCATGCGATCGGACGTCGCCTCGCTGCAGGCGGCGATCGAGGCGTGGACGGTTCGGCGCATCGATCTCGGATGCGTGCGGATCGGAGAGGCGAGCGTCGTCGAGGAGTCCTTCGCGATCATGGCCTCGATCGGATTCGACGCCGCGGTGGTTCACGATCTCGCCGCGAACCGGCACGGATCGATCACGCACTGGTCCTACCTCCGGCCGATCCTTCGGCAGCTGCGATCGTGGCGGCCGCCTCGACTTCGGATCGACGTCGACGGAGAGACGATCGCGGACGGACCCGCGTTCGCGATGGTCTCGAACCTGCCCGACTACGCCCGTGGCCTGAACCCCGCGCGGTGGGCGGATCCGACCGACGGCGTGCTGGATGCCCTGGCATTCCCGACCTCGAACACTCGCGAACTGTTCGGCTGGGCGGTCCGTCTCGCGATGGGACAGCATCTGGCGGACCACCGTCTGGCCTATCGCGTGGGGCGGCGCATCGTGATCGAGTCGCCGGATCCGTTCGTCCTTCAACTCGATGGGGACGCGATCGGGAGTGGAGCCGTCCATCGAGTCGAGTGTGGGATCGTGCCATCGGCGCTGTCGGTCCTGCTGCCGGCAGATCGGTGAGGAGATCGAGGGAGCCGCTCGAGCGGCGGTGGGACTCGGGCCTCCGGCCTCCGCGCGGAGGACCGATTCCGATATTGCAGGCGGAACCGGAGGTTCGCCGAACTCCCCATCGGTGGATCAGGCATCGACGTGACCCCGCAGCGTTGCGGCGTCGCCTCGATGGCGGCAGGAGGCCCACACCGTGCAGATCAGGACGTACCGAGCCTCATCGGTCGAGCGGGCGTGGGAATGTGCTCGACGCGAACTTGGAGGCGGCCTCGAGCTGGTGACCTCCAGATCGACCCGGGAGGGCGGATTCCTCGGCATCGGTGGACGCCGCATGATCGAGTTGACCGTCGCGACCGCGACGCCGGCGCCCCCAGCCGGCCGGACCGTGGTCCCTCGTTCAAGACAGCTTCCAGGCCTCGGCATGGCGAGTGCCGTCGGCGAACGCCCCCGAACCATCGTCGAGCCGCGACGGCCGCTGCCCGCGACGGCCTCGGGGGGTGGTCGGGACGAGCGGGCGTCGTTGCTTGGAGCGATCGCGCGGAGCGAGGCGGAACGACTGGCCTCCTCGGCGCCGCTGGCCGAGATCGAAGGGGCCGTCACGGCGGTGCTCGACCGGGGCCTGCAGCAGTCCACCGGCGCGGGCGAACTCGAACTGCCGGGTCGGTTCCTCGAGGTCTACACCGGTCTCCTCGAGCAGGAGCTGGATCGGTCGATCACCGATCAGGTCGTCTCGGAGGCCCGAGCCGAACTCGCCCCGGCGTGCTGGCACGACCTGAAGTCCGTGCGCGAAGCCGTCGCCTCCGCTCTGGAGCGGGTCCTGCCGGCGGCCGGCGAGCCGGCTCCGAGCCGGAACCCGGCCCGAACGATCTGCCTCATCGGACCCACCGGGGTCGGAAAGACCACGACGCTGGCCAAGCTCGCGGCGCTCTACAAGCTGCGAGGGGGTCTCGACGTCGGCCTGATCACCTGCGACACCTACCGGATCGCCGCGGTCGAGCAGCTGCGGACCTATGCCGAGATCATCGGCCTGCCGCTGGAAGTGGTGCAGGACCCCGCCGAGATGCGGGAGGCCAAGGACCGCTTTGCAGGCTGCGACGTCGTGCTGGTCGACAGCGCGGGCCGCAGTCAGAACGACCATGACCGCCTCGCCGAACTGCAGGCCTTCATCGAAGCGGCCGAGGCGGACGAGGTCCACATGGTGCTGTCGAGCATCGCCGGGGATCGCGTGCTCGCCCGCGAGGCCGAGGCGTTTGGGCGGATCCACGCGGATCGCCTGCTCTTCACCAAGCTCGATGAGGCGGTCGCGTACGGGCCGCTGCTCTCCTTGTCGATCCGGCGAAACCTGCCGGTGGGCTTCGTGACCACCGGGCAGGAGGTCCCCGAGCACCTCGAGGCGGCCACCCCACGCCGCCTTGCCGAGCTTGTGTTGGGAGGATCGACCCGCCAGTGAGCGATCAAGCCACGCAGCTTCGCGAACTGGCGGAGCGACTCGCGGTGGGCAGCGTTGCGGCGCCGACCACGCCGCGATCGATCGAGCCCCGCCCCGCGTCCACCATGTCGCCGGTGCCGCCACCGGCGCCGTTCTCGCCGCTGTCACGGCCCCGAGCCGTCGCCGAGGTCCCGATCTCGTCGCGTCGTCTCGCCCGAGCCATCGCCGTGACCAGCGGCAAGGGTGGGGTCGGCAAGAGCAACCTCTCGGTCAATCTGTCGGTTTGCCTGGCACGTCAGGGACTTCGAGTGTGCCTTCTGGACGCCGACCTGGGCATGGCCAACGCCGATGTGCTGTGCGGCCTGGCGCCGAAGCACACCCTCGAGGACGTCGTCAAGGGCGATCGGCGACTGAGCGAAGTCGTGGTGCCCGCACCCGGCGGATTCACCCTGATCCCGGGGGCGTCCGGCGTCGGGCGCCTCGCCAACCTGGAGGTGTCCGAGCAGCATCGCCTCGTCGAGCAGCTGGGCCTTCTCGAGCGGACCGTCGATCTGGTGGTCGTGGATACGGGGGCGGGGGTTGGGACCGCGGTCACCAGCTTCGTCGCGGCCGCGGCGGCGACGCTCGTCGTCGTCACGCCCGAGCCCACTTCGATGACCGACGCCTACGGGGCCATCAAGGTTCTTGCGGCCGATCTCCCCCACGCCCGGCCGCGTCTGGTGGTGAACCAGGTCGCCTCGTTGGCCGAGGCCCGGGACGTCCACGCCCGGATCGATCGAGTCAGCCGTCGCTATCTCGGCCGCGGTGTCGCGTATGCCGGTGCCGTGCCCTCCGATCCATCGCTGCAAGCGGCGGTCCGTCGACAACGCCCCCTCGCGGTGGCGGCACCGGACGCTCCGGCGGCTCGGGCGATCCGGGCCCTCGCCGAGACGCTCTCGCGGGAGTTCGGCGACGAGCCTTCGACTTCGCCCGCGAAGGGCGGGGCGGAGGGCGGCGAGCGTGGATTCCTCGAGCGTCTGGCGGGCTGGATCCGCCGGGACGCCTGAGCGGGTCCGAGAAGTCGAACTCGCGCGATTTTCGGACCCAGGGCGAAGTGGGGACTCGCGATCTCCGATGCGGATGGATCGACGGCGCCGGTCGTGATGGCGTCGCCCGCGTCGTTTGGCGCGGGTTCTCGCAGACTCGCTTCGGAACTCGGCGCGACGAATGGAAGACTCCTATTCGAGAGCGTCGTCGCCGTGTCGACGCGGGTTTGCGCCGAACCGATCGGGAGTGCAACTTGAGGGCGCAGCGACCCATCCGTATACTCCGCGAGTCGGTCGCCGAGGATTGGCGATCGACGACTCGATGCGTTCGGCGGAGCCGCTCGCATCGAGGGGACCGCGAGGGCACGTCGAGTGACCTCGCAGTCAGCAGAGCGTTCGGATTCAGGGTCAAGGAGCAGACCAATGCCGAAGGCAGCCACGAAGGCGGCGCGGACCTCCACACGGAAATCCGCGACTTCTCGTCCATCGACGGCCGACTCCGGGAAAGGCTCGAATCGAGCCACCGGAACGGCGTCCTCCAACACGGCCAGTCGCGCCACGACCCGGAAGCGGGACGATGGCGTCAAGTCCGCCTCGGCCGCTGACGGCGGCGGTGTCGCCCTGGCCGAGCCGCCAGCGGAGATCTTGCCGGTGCTCAAGGCGGAGAAGGCGACTCGCACCCGCGACACCGGGGTTCCGACGGTGTCGATGAGATCCCGTCGCCGGACCTCCCAGGTCGCTCGGGTGCCGCTTTCCAAGCGGCCGATGGACGAGATCTGGCGGGAGTACCGCACGGCTCCGACGGAGAGCCTTCGCAACTTCCTCGTCGAGCGGTACCACGACGTGGTCCGCTTCACCGCCGAGCGGATGCACATGAAGCTTCCGTCGGAAGTGGACGTCGACGATCTCATGTCCGCCGGTCTCTTCGGACTGATGGATGCGATCGAGAACTTCGACCCGGATCGGGGTGTGAAGTTCGAGACCTACTGTGCCCAACGGATCCGCGGCGCGATCTTCGACGAGCTTCGGGCGATGGACTGGGTGCCGCGACTCGTTCGGTCCCGCACCGCCAAGGTCGATCGGGTGCGCAAGATGATCGAGATGGAGACGGGCCGGCGTCCGACCGACGACGAGGTCTGCTCCCGCCTGAACGTCTCCAAGAGCGAGTTCGAGAAGCTCAGCAAGGACTCTCGACCCGTGGGCGTGGTGAGTCTCAACCGCAAGTGCTTCGAGAGCGACTCGAGTCGCGATGTCCGCGAGATCGACGTCATCCGGGACGTGCGGCAGGAGAATCCCGTCCAGGTCATCCAGAAGCAGGATCTTCAGACGCTGATGACCCGCGGCCTGTCGCGGGCCGAACGACTCATCCTGATCCTCTACTACTACGAGGAGATGACGATGAAGGAGATCGGCACGACCCTCGACCTCTCGGAGAGTCGTGTGAGTCAGATGCACAGCAGCATTCTGGCCCGACTGAAGGCTCAGATGCAGCATCGGACCAAGGATCTCTAAGGGACGCCGTCGGTCTCCCGCCTCGTTTGCGGCGATCCGCGACTCCTGAAACATCCGTCGAACGCACTCCGCCGCCGCCCTCGCCGGGCGGCGGTGTTCTTGGCGAGGCGCCTCGAGTGCTCCGGTCCGCCGATCGTCAGCGGCAGGGGCCCCAGGCCCCCAGCAGTGCCGCCAGATCCGCGCCTCCGGCGATTCCGTTCCCGTCGAAGTCGAGGGCGGCCGGAATGGGGCCGTTCCAGTTGCCGAGCAGCATCGAAAGTTCGAAGCCGTCGACCCGTCGATCGCCGTTCGCATCGCCGAGACAGTCGCAGGTGTCGGGGATGCCGTTGTCGTCGGCATCCTCCGCGACGCCATCCTGGATGGCCAGTCCGTCGACGATCCCATCGCCATCGCAGTCCTCGACCGGCACGATCACGACCTCGTCGATCAAGACGTTCCACATCGCCGGACCTCCGCCGTAGGCGAAGCGAATCGAGGAGTCGCCGGCGATGGCGTCGAACTGCACGCTGCTGGTGCCGGCCACGGCCGGCTCGCAGACGGGCCCGTCGGACGGCAGGTGCATGAACACCGAGAAGCCCGGCCCCACCACTTGAATCGGCACGGTGGGGCCCGGCGATGCCTGAACCCAGCGTCGGAAGCGGCAGATGTACCGGCGCCCGGCCTCGGTGGGGAAACTCTGCTCGACCGAGCCGCCTGCGGTACCGGTTCCGAGTCTGATCCACCGCTGTCCGTTGGCGCCGCCTGCGGGACACTCGATCGATCTTCCTCGAAGCTCGACGCCGGCCCCGGACACCGTCCAGGGTGCGATGGCATCGCTTCCTGCGCCGACGGTCCCGAGTTCGGCGCAGCAGTCGATGCGAGGTGGAGCTTCCGGCATCGCCTCGAAACTTCCGTTCCCGATCAGGTTCTGCGCAGCAGCGTTCCAGCACGTGGTGGCCGCGACGATGGCCACGAACGCATGCAGGCGCCGTTGAACGCGGGGCCATGCCCCTCCAAGGGCCGCAATCGACATCTCCCCATCCGAATCCGCCGCCCTCGCGGCGAAGGACGCACCCTTGCGTCGTCGGACCTCACCGCCGGATTGAGGTTCTTACCCCGGATGGTGCGAATGAGCGGCGTGTCGTCAAGACCAATGTGGGCAAGATCACCGATTTTGGCCCGCCCTTCGCGACGCCCCGCATCCCCCCGTCGATTCGGCGAACAGGAGGCAGTCGCCGGCAGAGAAGTCGTCTTGCCGACGCGATTCCGACGCCCCCGCCTGGCGTCCCATCGAGGAGGCAGCGACCGAGTCGCTTCCCAAGGCCGTGACCGAGTCGCGCGTGCGGCGAATCGGTCATGCGGTCATGCGGTCATGCATCGGGGGTCTCGAGGGGTCGCGACGAGCGGCCCTCCGTCGCGATCGACGCACGAGTCTCACGGTCACACGGTCATGGAGCGTACCGGGGTCGAACCGGTAACCTCCGCCTTGCAAAGGCGGCGCTCTCCCAATTGAGCTAACGCCCCGTCGAGAAGGTGTCGGGTCCTGGATCCCCGTCGCCTTCGGTGGTTCTTCCGCCGATCGAGATGTCCGTCGTCATGGACGGCCGTCCTGCAGGACATCGACGCGATCGGGGGTGATGATGTTGAGCCGCAGCGCCTCGTCATAGCGGACGACACCATCCACTCCGACGAGTTGCCCGGTCAGCTCGGCCAATCGAAAGTCGCTGGTCGGGATGAGATACGCGACCGTGGCGCCCTCTCCAGGCTCCTGAAGCCGGTACAGAAGCGGCAGGCGCCGGCCGTCGTAGACCAGCGAGGTGTTGAGTCGCCCGACCGCCTCGTAGTCGGTTCGAGACTCGATCACCTCGCGAACGTCGCGGATCGCCTGCAGGTTCATGAGGTTCTCCTCCTGCAGGCGACGAAGTTCCGTCAGGCGATTCTGGATCTGCTGCTGAAGCAGGATCTGCTCCGAACGCAACTTCGCCCGAGCCCTGACCGCAGCGGTGGAGGATTCCGACGAGGCCAGCGCGACGTACCTGCCGCGGAGTTCCTCGACGTCGGAGGCGGGTGTCTCCGGTGCTTCGGAGATTCGCGTCCAGATCGACTCGAGGTCCTCCAGGCGAGGTTCGGCAAGTCGAGCGAGGTCGGCGTCCGCCTCGACCGCGTCGATGTCCACGAAGGCCACGTCACCCTCCGCGGTCGGCCCTTCCAGAAGAGTCTCCTCGCCGAGGGTTCTCACGCCGGCGGTCACCACCGCCGGTGCCGGCCCCGTCGTCGCCGGAATCGCGGGGCCCTCCTCGTTCGAGGACGCGATCAGTTCGAGGTCGCCTCCCTCGCTGGGGGCCGCGTCGGCGGAGGAGTCCGCCTGCATCGATCGAATCTCGTCGGGGGTCGCGGGCGAGAGGAATGCCAGATTGATCCATGCGGCGGCCGAGTCCGGCAACACCACCTTGTGAAACGCATCGCCGTCGGAACCGACCGTCTCCACGAGTTGAAGTCGATCGCCTGGTTCGACGCGGGCGACCTCCTTCCAGCTGCGCGCCGGATCCTGACGGGCGGCGAGATTCGCGGCCTTGAGGGGTGTACGAACCGACACGACCACGAATCGACCGTCCTCGGACACCGCCGCGGTCTCGGCAGGAATGAAGCCGTGAAGATCGCCGAGTGCCTTGTCGCCGTGAATGCGTGCCCAGCCGAACCGCTCTTCGACCACGGCAAGCATCGTGCCCTCGGCGATCCGACCGATCGGATAGGCGACCGTGGCGCTGGCATCGGAACGGACGAAGGCATTGCCTGCAGAGACGCGATACCAGCGAGTGGCGCCGGTCGCGTCCCCGGCGTCGGTGGAGGGTGTCGTCGGAGACGCGGCGCCGGACTGCCCGGCAGGCGTCGCCGCCGTCGACCCCGACGGCACACCCGGGGTCTGGATCGGTTCGGCAAGGGACGCCGAGAGCAGGGAGGGCGCCGAGGTGGGGGTCGAGCCGACAGCAGCGACGATCAGTACGGCGAGGGTGATGGGCGTCATGCGCGGATGCTACCTCGTCGGCGGATTCGCGGGGCGTCGACGCGACGGCGAAGAGCGAAAGAGACCGGGTCCCGCCGACGTCGGTCTGACCACCTTGGCGCCCGACCGTACGATTGGCGACCCCTCGTCTCGATGCCGTATCGAGCACGAGCATGCTGCGACGCCCGACCGGTTTCCCGATGCCACGACCGTCCCGCTCTCACCTTCGCCGATTCGTCCTGCCGCTCGCGATCTGCGCCGCGGCCTCGGCGGCCTCGTGCAGTCGCCCCTACCGGGCATCCCTCGCGGATCCCCTCGAGCAGGTGGTGGCGGAGACGGCGCGACGCGAGGCGCTGCCCGAGGCCGACGAGACTCCCATCGTCGCGCTGGAGGTGGCGGAGACGCCCGTCGAGGAGGCGTTGGCTCCCCGCAGGGCGGAACTCGATGCCCTCGGTCCCCAAATCGAGGATGGGGGTCCTCGCCTGGACGTGGGCCGTGATCTCCTCGGATCCACGCCCCCACAGGCGAGCCTCGGTTTGCAGGAGGCGATCGCCGCAGCAGTCCGGAACAACCTCGGCGTGCAGGCCGCCCGCATCGATCAGGCGATCGGTCAGGCGGAGATCATCAAGGCCGAGGCGATCTTCGACGCGGTCCTGTTCGCCGGCACCGGCTTCGGGCGAACCGACCAGCCCGGTCAAATGGTGCTGGTCACGCCTCCGGGTGGAGGGCCGGCGGTCGAGGTCAATCCGGGGGGCACCGACAGTCGGCTGTTCGCCTACGAGGCCGGACTGAGCCAGTTCCTGCCCTCGGGAGCGACGGTCTCGGTGACCGCGGCGGGTGGGCGAAACGAGAATCTCCTCGCCGGACTGACCTTGTCGCCCAACCCGGCGTGGGACAGTTCGCTGACCTTGGCGCTGGAGCAGCCGCTGCTGCGGGGATTCGGCGGCGACGTCAACACCGCGCGGGTGGCGCTGGCCCGCAACGCGGATCGCCGAAGTCTGCAGGCGCTTCGGGAGCGCCTGCTGGCGGTCGTCGCCGACACCGAGGCGGCGTACTGGACCCTCGTGCTTGCTCGGCAACGCCTGGCGATCCGGCAGTGGCTCGTCGAGGTCGGCGAGGACGTGCGCGACATCCTCGAGCGGCGGCAGCAGCTCGACGTGACGCTTGCGGACTTCGCCGACGCCGTGGCGACCGTCGAGAGCCGCAAGGCCGAGGTGATCCGAGTCCGCCGCGACGTCGGCGTCGCGGTCGATCGCCTCAAGGCGCTGCTCAACGATCCCCGGTACCCACTCGGCGCCGAGACCACCATCGTGCCCGCGGACTGGATGGTCTCGACGCCGCTGGAGTTCGATCTCGCCGAGGTGCTCGCCACCGCGGTCCGCGAGTCGCCGACGGTGCAGCAGTCGCTGCTCTCGCTCGACGACGCCGCGATTCGCGAACTCGTCGCCGACAACGGGCGACTTCCGCAGCTCGACCTCGCCGCGGAGATGGCCTACTTCGGCCTCGGTGGCGACTTCGGCAACGCCTGGAACGAACTCGGGCAGGCCAACTTCATCGACTATGTGGTCGGCCTGCAGTTCAGCCAGCCGATCGGCAACCGGGCTGCCGAGGCGGAGTACCGGCAGGCGAGGCTGCGGCGGTCCGGCGCGGTGCTCGGCTACCGGCAGGCGATCCAGCAGACGGTGCTTGCGGTACGGATCGCCCTGCGCGACGTCGTCGCGGCGTGGCAGCTGATCGGTCAGACCCGGGCGTCGAGAATCGCGGCCGCGGAGAACCTGCGGGCGCTGCGGGTGCTCGAGCGCACCCGCGCGAGTCTGACGCCGGAGTTCCTGAACCTGAAGTTCCAACGCCAGAACGGCCTGGCCCTCGCGCAGGCGACCGAAGTGGCTGCGTTGGTGGAGTACAACGTCGCCATCGCCAACCTGCAGCGGGCGATGGGCACCGGTCTCGAGATGAACCGCATCGAACTGGCGCTTCCCGATGCCGGCGAGAACGTCTCGGCGGAGGCTCCGTGACGACGCCCGTGCCCCCGGTGGCGTCGGTGAACTCGTTGCCCGCGGACGACCAGTCGATCCTGCTGGCGGCCCAGTGGCTGCGGCAGGGGCGGCTCGTCGCGTTTCCGACCGAGACCGTCTACGGCCTCGGCGCATCATGCACCGACGAGTCGGCACTCGCCCGGCTGTACGCGTTGAAGGGCCGGCCCGGAGACAACCCGCTCATCGCCCACGTGGCGACGCCGGGTGAGGTCGGTCTGGTGGCGTGTCCCACGCCTCGCCAGGCAGGAATGCTGGCGGACCTTGGCCGGCGATTCTGGCCGGGGCCGCTCACCATGGTCCTTCCTCGCGGGCCCGGCATGTCGCCGTCGGCGACCGGCGGCAGGGACACGGTCGCGGTGCGGTGTCCGGCGCATCCGGTGGCCCGAGCCCTGCTGACGGCGTTCGGGGCGCCGATCGCGGCGCCCTCGGCCAACCGTTCCGGCCACATCTCGCCGACCTCGGCGGCGCATGTGCTGGCCGACTTCGCGAACGCCTCGGAGCTGCTCGTGATCGATGGGGGACCGAGTCGAGTCGGCGTCGAGAGCACCGTCGTCGATCTCGTCGCGGATCCGCCTCGCCTTCTCCGCCCCGGCTCGGTGCTGCCCGAGCAGCTCGTCGAGGCGCTGGGCGAGATCGACACGACGCCCATGTCGGCGCAGGGGGCGAGTCCCGGCACGGCGGCGCGGCACTACAGCCCGCGGACGCCCGCGCTGCTGCTCGACCTCGCCGGTCTTCGGCAGGCGCTCGCCGAGCGCCGCGAACCCTGCGCCGTCGTCGCCACCAGCGATCTCGACGTGCCGCGGCCGCACGGACGCATGTCCATGCCCAAGGACGCCGAGGCGTACGCGGCCCGGCTCTACGCGGTGCTTCGGGAGGTGGATCAGGCGGGCTTCTCGGCGATCCTCATCGAACGCCCGCCATCTCGCGTGGGGTTGTGGTCGACCATTCTCGATCGACTCGAACGGGCGACGACGACGGCGTGAATCGGCGGCCGCTTCGCGGGGCCACAAGGCGGCTCGGCCGACCGGTCACCAGTTCCGCATGGGAATTCGAACGCCGGTTCGATCGGCGCACTCGCGTGCGAGGTCGTAGCCCGCATCGGCGTGACGAAGCACCCCCATCAGCGGGTCGTTCGAGAGCACCCGCTCGAGCCGCGCCGCGGCCTCGTCGGTGCCGTCGGCCACGATCACCTGTCCGGCGTGCTGACTGAAGCCGATCCCGACGCCGCCGCCGTGGTGGAAGCTGACCCAGCTCGCACCGCCGGCGATGTTGGTCGCGAAGTTGAGGATGGCCCAGTCGCTGACCGCGTCGGTGCCGTCGAGCATCGCCTCGGTCTCGCGATTGGGCGAGGCCACCGAGCCGCAGTCCAGATGGTCGCGGCCGATCACGATCGGCGCCTTCACCCGACCGTCCCGCACCAGCTCGTTGAAGCGGAGACCGGCCTTGTCCCGCTCGCCGTAGCCGAGCCAGCAGATCCGGCAGGGGAGTCCCTGGAAGGCGACCCGTTCCTGGGCCATGCGAATCCAGCGGTGGAGGCTCTCGTCCTCGGGGAACAGCTCGAGCAGGGCCTCGTCGGTGATGCGGATGTCCTCCGGATCTCCCGAGAGCGCCGCCCAGCGGAAGGGCCCTCGACCGGTGCAGAACTGCGGACGGATGTACGCGGGCACGAATCCCGGGAAGTCGAAGGCCCGCTCGACGCCGGCGTCGAGGGCCCGCTGGCGCAGGTTGTTGCCGTAGTCGAACACCTTGCTGCCCGCATCGAGGAACCGCAGCATCAGGCGGACGTGTTCGCCCATGCTCCGCATGCTCAACTCGGTGTAGCGATGTGGGTCCTCGGCCCGCAGGCGATCGGCCTCGTCGCGGGAGAGACCGTCGGGGTAGTAGCCCTCCAACGGATCGTGTGCGGAGGTCTGATCGGTCAGGGTCTCGGGCACGATCTTCCGTTCATCGAGACGCTTGAGCAGGTCCACCGCGTTGCCGAGCCAGCCGATCGAGATCGCCTCGCCCTTCGCCTTCGCGTCGAGGGCACGGTCGATCGCGGCGTCGAGGTCGTCCTCCTCGACGTCGAGGTAGCGGTCGTGGATGCGCTTGGCGAGACGTTCGCGGCACATCTCCGCCATCAGGCACACGCCTTCGTTCATGGTGATCGCGAGCGGCTGGGCGCCCCCCATTCCGCCGCAGCCGGCGGTGACGTTCAGCGTGCCCTTCAGCGATCCGCCGAAGTGCTGGCGGGCGCACTCGGCGAAGGTCTCGTAGGTGCCTTGGAGAATGCCCTGGGTCCCGATGTAGATCCAGCTTCCCGCGGTCATCTGGCCGTACATCATGAGGCCCTTCGCGGCCAACTCGTCGAAGTGCTCCTGCGTGGCCCAGTGCGGCACGAGGTTCGAGTTGGC
This sequence comes from Planctomycetota bacterium, assembly GCA_017859745.1. Taxonomy (GTDB): domain Bacteria; phylum Planctomycetota; class Phycisphaerae; order Phycisphaerales; family SM1A02; genus VGXO01. Next base: position 34,429 of record JAFMML010000012.1, on the reverse strand, counting down.
GATCAGGACCCGCGGCGCGTCGGGATGGGAGCGGATCACGCCCACCGGCTTGCCGGACTGGACCAGCAGGGTCTCGTCGACGCCGAGCTCCCGCAGACTCGCCACGATCGCGTCGAAGGCCTCCCACGATCGGGCCGCTTGCCCGCGGCCGCCGTAGACCACCAGATCCTCCGGACGTTCCGCGACCTCGGGATCGAGGTTGTTCATCAGCATTCGCATCGCCGCCTCGGCGGCCCAGGTCCGGCAGGTCTTCTCGGGACCGCGCGGGGCGCGGACGACGCGGGTGGTGGTGGGATCGATCGTGGTCATGGGCGAAGTCTAGGTTCCGCCCCCACGACCCGGTGCCGTTCCGGCGGACCTGCCGGTCGCGTCGGCCTCGGTGGTCATGCCGGGCCGAACGCGCCCTCGCGGACGAGACGCTCGATCGTCGCGATGTCGGGCGCGGGCGGCCGGTCGCCGAGCAGACGCGGCACCGTGGCGCGGATCCGGGCGTGGGCGTGTTCGACTCCGGCTCCGCTCCTCAGCGGTCGCTGGAACTCGAGGCCCTCGGCCATCACGAGCAGTTCGATCGCCACCACGCTGCGTACGAGATCGACGGCCGTCCGCAGCTTGGCGGCCGAGGTGGCGCCCATCGAGTTGTAGTCTTCGATCCCTGCGCAGGTGGGGATGTTCGCGACCGAAGACGGCGAGGCGAGCCCCTGGAGCTCGTTGCAGCACGCCGCCGCGGCGTATTGGGCGATCATCAGGCCGCTGTGGAGTCCTGGTCGCGGGCTGAGATGCGGGGTGACGGGGTTTTCCGGATCGCCGGCGGTCAGGAGCCAGTTGATCCGCCGTTCGGAGATGCCGGCGACGTGGGCGAGGGCGATCGCGAGGGTGTCGAGGGGAATCGCGATCGGCATGCCGTGGAAGTTCGCGCCGCTGAGGGCCACCGCATCGTTGCCGGTCGAATCGGTGAAGAGCAGGGGGTTGTCGGTGACCGCTCCGAGTTCGGCCTCGAGCGGCACGCGTGCCGCAGCGATCGTCTCGCGAGCTGCGCCGATGACCTGAGGAGCCGCCCGGAGGCAGTAGGGGTCCTGCACCCGAGGGTCGTTCTCGGCGTGCGAGGGAACCACCTCGCTGCCTTCGAGAAGTCGCTTGATGCGGGCGGCGACCTCGATGGGGCCACGCTGCCGACGGATCTCGTGCAGGCGCGGATCGAGGAATCCGTCGGTCGCGCGACAGGCGTCGATCGCCATGGCGGCGGCCACCTCGGCGGCGGCGAGGACTCGATCGATCTCGACGAGGCACAAGGCGCCGGAGGCCGCCATCAGGTGGGTCCCGTTGATGATCGAGAGGCCCTCCTTGGCGGCGGGGCGGAACGGGGCCAGTCCGACCTCGCGCAGTCCATCGCCGCCGGAGACCGGCCGCCCTGCGAGCGTCGCGTCGCCTTCGCCAAGCATCGCCAGGGCGACATGGGCCAGCGGAGCGAGATCGCCCGACGCCCCGACGGAGCCTCGCGACGGCACCACCGGAAGCAGGTCCGCGTCGAGCATCGACAGGATCAGTTCGATCGGTTCCGGGCGCACTCCGGAGTGCCCGCGGGAAAGGCTGGCCGCGAGCAGCAGCATCATCCCGCGGACCAGTTCGGACTCGAGTGGCGGACCGACACCCGAGGCATGCGAGCGCAGAAGGTTCGCCTGCACCTCCTCGAGCTCCGCCGGTTCGAGGCGCACTCGTGCGAGCGATCCGAATCCGGTGTTGACGCCGTAGATGGCGTGGCCCGCGGCCAGCGAACGCTCGAGCAGACGCCGTCCGGCGAGCACGGCGTCACGGGCCTGCGGTGCGAGCACGGCCCGGCGGCGGCGGTGGGCGACATCGTGCACCTCGGCGGGCGACAGCGGCGAGCCATCGAGGAGAAGCGGGTCGAGTTCGGTCACCCTGCGAGCTCCTGGGCGGGTTCCTGCGGAATGGCCACGGCGTGATCCGGCTGGATGCTACGACGCGGTCTTGCGGTCTGCGAACCCCGGAGTTCCGCGACGACCCACGCGTCGCTCCGAGCTCGCTGGACCCGGCCGAGGCGGATCTCGCGGAGAAACGGGACCGGATCGACCGATGCCGGACCCCGTCCGAGGTCGATACTCTCGACGAGGGCGACGCGGGTCCCTCCACCGTGTCCGCCGAGCCGCAGAAGATCCAACGCCCATGCTGAACGCCGCCATCCGCAACGCCATCTACTTCGGATCGATGCTGCTCGGCGCCCTGCTCGTCGGGGGGACCGCCGGGTCCTTCATGTCCGCGCGAGGTCTCGCCGGCCCGACGGTCTCCTTCGCGGAGAGCCCGACCCGAGGACTCGTGCTGCTCGGTCTCGCGCTCGTGCCCGCGACGCTGCTGGCGATCGTGGTGGGCAGGATCTTCAACGCGGTCGTCGGGTGCTTCGTGGTGGGCACGGCGATCGCGGGCCTGTCGATGCGGTTCGGCACGATCGAAGACTTCGTCTTTTCGAACGGCAATCCCGCGGCCGCGGCGGTCGAGACCGTCGTGTGGGCCGTGGTGGTCGCGATCCTCTCGCTGGTGGTCTTCGTCGGAAGTGGACCGCTGCCCGATCTCCAGCGCCGTCGTGGTTCCTGGCTCGCCGAGCTGGCCGATTCCCGTGCCGCGATCTTCCTGGCGGCGTCGGCGATCGCGATTCCGGTCGTGTGGCTCGTGGTGCAGACGCCCGCCAAGGGGCAGGCGCTCGGTGGGACCATCGCCGCATCGGCCGCGGCCGGTTTCGTCGGTCGTCTGCTGTCCCCGAGAACCCAGCCGATCCTGCTGTTCGCCATGCCGGTGGTCGCCGGAGCCGCCGCGATGTCGATGGCCGCCTACGGCGTGAAGGGCGACATCGCCACCGCGTTCGTCGACGGCTCGCTCTCGCGGCTCGCCTACCCGATGCCGATCGACTGGGCGGCCGGAAGCCTGTGCGGCGTGGCGATCGGATTCGGGTGGGCGCGAGGTTTCGTCAAGGAGGATCCGGCGCCGGCTCCGACGCTCAAGCGGGCGATCCAGGGCTAGATCGCGTCGGCGAGTCGGGCGACCGTCGAATCGGGCCGATCCGTGCGCCACGAACCCATCGCGTGCAGTCGGCGCGGCGAGTCGGGAACGCTCCGTTGGCGTCGTATACTCGCGGCCATGCCACTCGTCGTCACCGGAACCGTTGGAATCGACACCATCCACACGCCCTCCGCGAACGTCGAAGGCGTCGCGGGAGGCTCCGCGGCCTACTTCGCCGCGGCGGCCAGCATGCTCGGGCCGGTGCGGCTCGTCGCGGCCGTCGGAGGGGATTGGCCGGACGAGCACCGGCGAGTCCTCACCGGCTTCCCGAACGTCTGTGCGAAGGGACTCGAAGTTCGTCCGGGCAGCAGGACCTTCGCCTGGGGCGGCCGATACTTCGACAACCTGAATCGCCGCGAGACGCTCTTCACCGAACTCGGCGTGCTGGAGGAGGCTCCTCCGCCGGTGCCTGCCGAGTACGCCGACAGTCGCTACGTCTTTCTCGCCAACACCCACCCGGCGGTGCAGCGGCAACTGCTTGCGGGCTTCCCCAATCGGGCGCTCGCGGTGGCGGACACGATGGACCTCTGGATCAACGTCGCCCGCAAGGATCTCCTGGCGCTCTTCGAGGAGCTCGATGGGGTCATTCTCAACGACGAAGAGGCCACGCTGCTGACGGAGATCCCCAACGCGGTCTCGGCGGCGCGGGCGATCGTCGAGATGGGTCCCAACTTCGTCGTGGTCAAGAAGGGCGAGCACGGTGCGGTGCTGGTGCATTCCGAAGGGGTCGCCACGGTGCCCGCGTTTCCGGCGCAGCTCGATCGCGTCGTGGACCCCACCGGTGCCGGCGACACCTTCGCCGGCGGCATGATGGCCCACATCGCCAAGTCCGACCGCACCGACTTCGAGACCCTCCAGTCCGCGTTGGCATGGGGCACGGTGATGGCGAGCCACACCATCGAGGCGTTCGGTCTCGACGGGATCCGTGCCATCGACGACGGGGACCTGAACACCCGGCTGGAAGAGTTCCGGCGGGCGGCGCGGATCGCGTGATGCCGCGGATCCTCAGACGCCGAGAGGCAGGCATCGGCCGAGCCCTCGCGTTCGGCCTGGTCGTGGCATCGATCGCGACCGTGGGCGCGACGGCCGATGCGGCGCAGCCCCAGTCCGCCGAGTCCCGCCGGGGCGCCGAGGGGCGAGGCGGCACGGAGAGTCTGCCGGGCCTCGACAAGCAGCAGATGGTCCGAAGCCGGATGCGCCGACTCGGCGCCGGTGGCACCGTCGACGAGGTTCGCTTCGATGCCGAGGGTGGCCGGGTCTGCTTTCGCCGCGGCCGGGAGTGGTTCGAGACCCCTTGGGATGGCGGGGAAGTGGTTTCGATCGAGGAGTCCGCCGTTCCCGAATCGGTGCGGGTGCGAGACGTTGCCGGATCGTCCGGACGCCGAGCCGCCCGAGGTCGCCAGGCGAGTCGAGAGCCGTCGCCGGATGGTCGTCTCGTCGCCGAGCATCGCGACCACGACGTCTGGATCACCGACCCCGACGGCGGCAACGCCCGACCGGTCACGACCGATGGCACCGCGGAGATTCGATACGGGCGAGCGAGTTGGGTGTACGGCGAGGAACTCGATCAGGACACGGCCATGTGGTGGTCGCCCGATGCCCGGCATCTGGCGTTCTACCGCTTCGACGACAGCGGGGTGCCGCAGTACCACCTGCTTCGCGGGCTCACCGATCTGCGTACGCGGATCGACAGCGAGCACTATCCGAAGGCGGGCGACCCCAACCCCGTCGCCGGCCTGCTGGTGCACGACCTCTCGAGCGGGGGCCTCGTCGAAGTCGATGTCGGCGATGAGCCGGACCGGTACATCTACAACGTCGGGTTCTCTCCCGACGGCACCGATCTGCTGTTCTTCCGCCTGAATCGGCGGCAGGACCGGCTCGAGCTGCTGGCTGCCGATCCCGAGACGGGCGAGAGCCGGGTGGTGCTCGTCGAGGAGCAGCCGTGCTGGCAGGACCACCGGCCGGAGATGCGATTCCTGCGCGGCGGCCGCCGGTTCATCTGGGAGAGCGAACGGACCGGCTTCGCCCACTACGAACTGTGGGATCTCGATCGCGGGCGCATCGCCGTGCTGACCCGCGGGGACTATCCGGTCGAGTCGATCGTCGACGTGGACGAGGAGCGGGGCGTGCTGCACTTCACCGCCCGCTGCGGCGAGCATCCGCTCGATCCCCAGTTGTGTCGGGTCAACCTCGACGGCACCGGACAGCGCATGCTCACGCCGGGCGATCGGCACTACAGCCGGTTCCGGCTGGCCGCCGACGGCACGAGGTTCACGGCGGTGGGGCAGCGCCTGGACGAAGCTCCACGGACCCGGCTGTTCGACGAGGATGGACGCGGGCTCGCCACCCTTGCCGAGGCCGACGATGCGGCCGCGACGGCGATCGGGCTTCGCGCACCCGAACTCGTCGAACTCGTCGCCGCGGACGGCGAGACCCCGATCTACGCGAGCCTGCACTTCCCGACGGACTTCGATCCCCGGAGACGCTGGCCGCTGCTGGTGGAGGTCTACGGCGGACCGACCGTCCAGACCGTGTCCAACCGGTATCGCCCGGCGGAGCCCGACTGCGAGTTCGGATTCGTGGTCGCCCGCATCGACAATCGCGGAACGCCCGGCCGAGGGAAGGCGTTCGAGACGGCGGCGTACCTGACGTTGGGTCAGACCGACATCGACGATCAGGCGGCGGCGGTGCGACAGCTGCTCGCGTCCCGCGACTACCTCGACCCGGATCGGATCGGCATCAACGGGTGGAGCTACGGCGGGAGCATGGTGCTGTGGGGACTGCTGCGTCATCCGGAGCTCTTCGCCGCCGGCGTCTCGGGGGCGCCCGTCAGCGACTGGCGAAACTACGACACGATCTACACCGAGCGGTACATGCGACTGCCCGAGGAGAATCCCGAGGGCTACGCGGCGAGTTCGGCGGTCGAGCAGGCGAATCGGCTCGAGGGAGCGCTGCTGCTCCTGCACGGCATGGTCGACGACAACGTGCATCCGGCGAACGCGTGGCAGGTCGCATCGCGACTGCAGGCGCTCGACAAGCCCTTCGAGATGATGTTCTTCGCCGACAGCGGCCACGGCGTCGGAAGTCCATCGATGCAGCGCCTTCGATGGTCGTTCCTGCAACGCGAGCTCGACGCGGCTCCGGGCGGTGCGCCGGCGGCCGCCGCCGGCCGATCGCCCTGATCGAAACCCATCTCGTCGTCGCTCGATGCGGCACATCGCGAGTCGGGTGTCGCACGTGCGCATGAAAACGCCCCGCGAGTGCGGGGCGCTTGTTCGAGTGGCGATGCCGGTTCTCGGCGTCGCGCTCGTGAGCGATCGTTCAGCAGACGAGGTCCTTCAGGCCCTTCATCGCGAGGATCTTCACCTTGCGGCTGGCGGGCTTGGCCTTGAAGGTCATCTCCTCGCCGGTGAAGGGGTTGATGCCCTTGCGCGCCTTGGTGGCGGGCTTGTTGACGATCTTGATGGTCATCAGGCCGGGGACCTTGAAGACCTGGCCGCCGGCACGCTTGCCGATGTCCTTCTTGATCTCGCCGCCGAGGGCCTCGAACACCTCGGAGACCTGACGACGGGTGAGCTCGGTCCGCTCGGCGATCGAGCCGAACAGCTCGCTCTTGGTGCGGGGCTTGTTGGCGGCGGCCGCCTTCTTGGTGGTGCGGGCCTTCTTGGTGGTCCGGCTGTTGGTGCGGGTCTTCTTGGCAACCTTCGTGGCCATGCGCTGAATCCTTTCGAAGCGTTCGAACCGGTCCGGCACGGCCACGGCGGCCGTCCGACCGGCGGAAGGTACACCAATCGGCAAGACGCCGCCAAGGCGCCCACCCCTAGAAATCAAGGGATTTTCGAAGATCGACGGAGGTCGCAGCGATCGGGTCCGTCAGGACGTCGCCGCCGCCGAGGCCGGTCGGACGGACGGTCGACCGACCGAGACGTAGACGAAGCCCAGATCCGCCATGGCCTGACGCCGGTAGAGGTTCCGCCCGTCGAAGATCACCGGGGCCTTCAAGCGGCGGGAGATCTCCGAGAAATCGGGGGTTCGAAACTCGTTCCACTCCGTGCAGATCACCAGGGCGTCGGCGCCGTCCAGGGCCTCGTACATGTCCTCGACCCTCGTCGCGTCGGGGAGGTCGCCCGCCAGATTCTCGAGCGCCACCGGGTCGAACGCCCGAACCGAGGCTCCCGCGGCGAGGGCCCGCCTCATGAGGGCCACCGAGGGAGCCTCTCGAATGTCGTCGGTTCGCGGCTTGAAGGCGACACCCCAGAAGGCCAGGGTCTTGCCGGCGAGATCCTCGCCGAGCTCGTCGGAGATCTTCGACCAGAAGAGGTCCCGCTGTCGCTGGTTGACCTCGTGCACCGCCTCGTTCAGCCGGCAGGGGAAGCCCACCTCGCGGCCCATCGAGGCCACGGCGAGGGTGTCCTTCGGGAAGCACGAGCCGCCGTAGCCCAGGCCCGGGTGCAGGAACTGGTTGCCGATTCGGCGGTCGGCGCACATGCCCTCGCGCACGGCGGTGATGTTGGCCTCGTAGTGCTCGCAGAGCGTGGCGATCTCGTTCACGAAGCTGATCTTGCAGGCCAGCATCGCGTTGGAGGCGTACTTGACCATCTCCGCCGAGCGGACGTCCATGACGAGGATGGGATGGCCCTGGCGGACGAACGGGTCGTAGAGATCCCGCATCGTCTCGGCCGCTTCATCGCTCTCGACGCCGCAGACCACGCGGTCGGGCTTCATGAAGTCGTTGATCGCATCGCCTTCCTTCAGAAACTCCGGGTTGTCGGCGATGTGGAAGGGGACCCGGGTCCGAGACCGAATCAGGTCCCGCACCTTGTGGCTCGTGCCCACGGGGACGGTGCTCTTCACCACCACGGTCTTGGCCTTCTGGCCGGGGCCGAGCCGCTCGAGCGCGTCGGCGATGTCCTCGGCGACCTTCAGGACGTACTGCAGGTCCGCGGAGCCGTCCTCGTCGCTCGGCGTGCCCACGCAGATGAAGATCGCGTCGGCATCGTCGTAGGCGGTGGTCTTGTCGGTCGAGAAGTGCAGTCGTCCGGCCTTGCGGTTGCGAACGATCATCTCGTCGAGACCGGGTTCGTAGATCGGGCTCCTTCCACCCTCGAGCATGGCGATCTTCCGCTGATCGGTGTCGAGGCAGGTGACCTCGTTGCCGCTCTCTGCAAAGCACACGCCGGTGACGAGGCCTACGTAGCCGGTGCCAACCATGGTCAACTTCATCGGGAAGGTCCTCTCAAGCGGAGACGCGGGCCGACGGCGGGGCAATCGGCAAGGGTGTCGACGGAACGGGAGTTCGGAAGGGATGCGTCGCCACCGGGAAGCCCGGGACGTCGATTCCTCCGACGCTCGCGGGTCATCGGCGGTTCGGCGCCTGGGATTGAAGGCGGTTCGTGGCCTCGGGGCGACTTTCGATCGGGCCGTCGCTGGCGGCGGCCTCGAGTTCCAGCAGGGTTCGCTTGATTCGAAGGGCCGCGACGGTCCGGGAATCGGACCGAGGAGGCGTCCGATCGAGGCCGGTGGAAGGCACCGACGGAGGGGAGTTCGCCTCGCCCGAATACCCGCCGAGCCGTCCGCCCGCCGCGACGACGCGGTGGCAGGGCACCAGCACCGGCGCCGGATTCGTCCGCATGGCCCGGCCGACCGCTCGGGCGGCACCCCGGTGTCCGATCGAACTGGCCAGCTGGCCGTAGGTGATCGGCGCGAGAAGCGACCGTCGGCGCAGCGCCTCGCGGCATCGGTCGGAGAATGCGCTTCCGGCTGGCAGGGGCAGATCGAGGAATCGATCCGCTCGCCGAGCGTCGGCATCCTCGAACCAGTGGGCGAGTCGCTGCGGCAGGCGCCACGCCGCCGGTGCGGGTCGCAGCGACTCGGGCGCGGCCAGCAGATCGACCCATCCGCACCACGGCCGATTCTCCGAATCGACGCCGCACCAGAAGCGGCCGCAGGGCGTGTCGATCGACGTCATCGTCGGCGTGCGTCCGCGACCGCCTTCCACCGCAGATCGACGACCAGCGGAAGGTGATCGCTCGGTCCATCGGCGGCGGCGCCGCTTGGAAGGAAGGCCGCAGGATCGACCACCAGCCCGTCGACCATCTCAAGACGTGCATCGCTGAAGAGCAGGAAGTCCAGTCGGCCCGGCATGAACTCGCTTCGGGCGTCGCGCCAGGTGAGGTTGGTGCCGCCGTCGGGCGCGTAGAGCGGTGCGACGGTCAGCGGAGTCCCATCGAGATCGAGACCTCTGGCGGCCTCGTCGAGCACGCCGACCCCGCCGACGAGGTTGAAGTCGCCGCCCATCACCACGCCGTCGATGCGGCGGCCCTCGCGGGCGGCTTCGGCCATCGCCAGGCGCACGGCCTCGCGAATCGCCTGAACCTCGGCCTCTCGAATCCGATCCTCGCGGCTCCCGATCGAGCCGCAGCACTTGAGGTGCACCGAGACCAGCAGCACCTGTCGTCCGTTGAACTCGTGGATGGCGCCGATGGCCCGCACGGTGCGGGTGCCGTCGGGCAGCGGACGCTCGACCGAGGCGAGCGCGGGAGCCGGGGCGAGGCGAGGCGAAGCGACCGCGACCCGGAGGTCGCCGCCGATGACCGCGACCTTCCATCCGCCCTCGGTCGGGAGTCGCGTGTCAAGCCAGTTCGCCAGTGCCTCGGGCGTGGCTCGGCCGTCGAGTTCCTGCAGGAGAATCGCCGACGGACGAAGGCCCTCGAGCACCGTCTCGAACGGCTCGGGATCGTTGAAGAGCCCGCCTCGTTCGACGTTCCAGGAGACCACCCGCATCGTGCCGGCGGCCGCGAGCGGCAGGGCTCTCGCAAGTCTGGTGGCGCTCGACGCCTCGGACGCGAACCGCCAGGTGGTGGGCGTCAATTCGTCGCGGGTCTCGCCGTCGGCGACGACACGAGCACCGAGGCGAGCGGTCTCGCCGAATCTCAGGCCTGCGAGGGGGTCGTCCCCAGCGGCTCGAGGCAGACGAAACTCCAGCCACCTCGAGGCGGTGGTGGGGGCACTTCCGACACCGGTTGGAAACGGTGTGGCGATGCGTGGCCGATCCTGTCCCGCGACGAGCGCCGGTTCGACGATCTCGACCGCGGAACCTCGACCCTCGCGCGAGATCCCCCGACCCCGGGGCGAGAACCGAATCGCCAGATCGACGCCCGCCATCGAGTCGCGGGCATCGCCCGTCGCGGCATCGCCGTCGATGTCGATCAGCAGTTCGAGGGACTCCGCGAGGCTCTGCACGTTGACGGGCGTTCCCGCGATCTCCAGGCGAACCCAGAGGGCGTCGGGCGTCTCCCGCAGCTGCATGGAACGGAGATCGAGCACCCCGCCCCCGTGGTCGCCCGTGGGATCGGTCACCGCCGGAGCGATGCTCCGCCACTCCTCGTCGAGGCCGTCGAGCCGCGGCGGCGGGGCGTCCGTGGACGGGGGGGCGGCGAACACGGGGAGCACGCAGAGGATCGGCAAGAGCGAAACGGGCATGACGAGGTCCTGCAGGCGTTCGAGGAATGGGCGTCGGCATGCGAGGCAACTCGCCGTCGGCCCGGGCACCGTTTTGTAGCGGCAACCTCGGCCCATCGCCCGAAAGATCTCGCTGAGAGGGCGTGGATGACGATGTCCGCGCTACCCTGCTGGCGTTCCAGAGAACGCCGGCTCAGAGCACTCCCCCCGAATCGGACTCGTCCCCTCCCATGGCCCCAACCACCACCGAATCCGCTCCCGTCGCTCGGCTCGACGACCTTTCCACCGGCCTGCTCGAACTCGTGGGTGCAAGCGATCCTGAGATGGCTTCTCTGCTTGCCGCCGAGGCGGAGCGCCAGGCCTCGACGCTCGAACTGATCGCCAGCGAGAACCACGTCTCGACGACGGTGATGCACGCCGCGGGCAGCTGGCTGACCAACAAGTACGCCGAGGGCTACCCCGGCAAGCGCTACTACGGCGGGTGCGAGTTCCACGACGGCATCGAGGATCTCGCCCGTGATCGAGCCAAGCGCCTCTTCAACTGCGGCTTCGCGAACGTGCAGCCCCACTGCGGCGCCAACGCCAACATCGCCGCGTTCATGGCGCTGCTCTCGCCCGGCGACACCGTGCTGAGCCTGCCGATCAAGTCGGGGGGGCACCTGAGCCACGGCCTGAAGGTCAACTTCTCGGGGACCTTCTTCAAGATCGTCGACTACGACCTCGACCCCGAGACCGAACTTCTCGACTACGACCGCATCGAGGCGCTCGCCAGGGAGCACCGTCCGAAGCTGATCATCTGCGGCTTCTCGGCGTACCCGCGGGTCATCGACTTCGCCCGCTTCCGCGAGATCGCCGACGGCGTGGGGGCCCATCTGCTTGCGGACATCGCCCACATCGCCGGCCTCTGCGCGACCGGCGTGCATCCTTCGCCGTTTCCCCACGCCCACGTCGTGACCACCACGACCCACAAGACCCTTCGAGGCCCGCGCGGCGGACTGATCCTCACCGACGACGAGGAGCTTGCGAAGAAGCTCGACCGCAAGGTCTTTCCCGGAAGCCAGGGCGGGCCGTTGATGCACGTGATCGGCGCGAAGGCGATCGCGTTCGGCGAGGCCCTGAAGCCGGAGTTCACGAGCTACTGCCGGCAGGTGACCGCCAACGCCCACGCCCTTGCGACGGCGCTCGCCGAGCGGGGCTACCGCCTCTGCTCCGGCGGCACCGAAAACCACCTGATGCTCGTCGACCTGCGGCCCCGCGACGCCGAACTCACCGGCGCCGACGCGGAGCGCTGGCTCGAGCAGGCGGGCATCGTCGTCAACAAGAACGGCATCCCCAACGATCCGCGACCGCCGATGGTCACCAGCGGCCTGCGTCTCGGCACGCCGGCGCTCACCACTCGCGGCCTCGGCGAGGCGGAGATGGCGACCGTCGCAGCCTGGCTCGACCGGGTGCTGCTCGCCAAGGGCGACGCCGCGACCGCCGAAGCGGTGCGCGGCGAGATCCGCGAGTTCTGCCGAGGCTTCCCGCTGCCGCACTGAGTCGGCGGTCGAACGGGCGCCACCGGTCGTCGTGGCGGCCCGTTGAGCGATCTGCGCCACGGCCCGGCGCGGAGCGTCCCGGCGACCGCCGGTGGCGCCTCGGTCATCGCGACGCCACTGGTGTGCCGCAGTAGCAGGACGCCGGTGGCATGACGTCGGCACTCTTCCAGGCCCGGCGGAAGGCGCGGTCCACGCCGGCCGCCTCGTCGGCGCGGCCCTGGCCGCGAAGCGCGTCGCGGAGTCCCAGCAGGGCCCAGCCGTTGGCGGGATAGACCTCGAGATCCCGGAGGTAGACCTTCTCGGCGTCGGCGAATCGATCGGACGCGATCAGGAGCGCCCCGTAGGCGTGTCGAGCCGGCATCATCCACGGTGCCGGCTCGGCGTAGACGATCCGCTCCTCGAACGCGCACGCCCGCCCGAGCAGTTCGAGCCCGCGGGCCTCGTTGCCGGCCTTGAACTCGATTTCGCCCTCGAGCACGAGTCGGGCCAGCGGCATGATCTCGGCCGCGGGCTGGTTGCCCAGCATCCGTTCGAGGGGTTCGAGACGCTCGAGCGCGGAAACGGCCTCGTCGAAGGCGGCCAGCTCGTCGCGAGCCTCGGCGATGCGGCCGGAGTTGGCCAGCGCGACGCCACGGGCGTACCGGCGCAGACAGTGGTTGACCACCGCCCACTCCGGATCGGCCGGTTCGGCGAGGATCTCGTCCCACATGCCGAAACGGACGAGCGCGTGCCACTTGCACGCGGCGATGCCGTCGGTGATGAACGCAAGCGCCTCCATCAACGGCGGAGGAACCTCCGTCCAGATCGCCCGCGCCGAGGTCACCGCCTCGCGGCGACGACCCTGCATCGTCGCGGCCCAGGTCAGGAAGTGGCGGTTGTGCGACATGTAGATCCGGTACTCGCCGGCGTTGGGGTCTCCCTCGAACCACTGGTCGTCGAGCGCCGCGGCGCGGCGATTGCAGTCCGCGGCGTCGTCGTAGCGGCCGGTCTGCATCCAGATGTGCGAGGGCATGTGCACGAGATGCCCCGACGCCGGCATGAGTTCGATCAGTCGATCGGCGGCCGGTTCGGCCAGTTCCGGCCAGGGCGACGACTCCATCGCATGGATGTAGAGATGGTTCGCCGCGGGATGGAATGGATCCTGGCGCATCACCCGCTCGAGGATCTCGCGAATCTCGAGCACGTTCTCGATCGGTTCCCCTTCGAGGGTCCAGTACCGCCAGGGTTGCAGGCAGAGCATCGCCTCGGCGGTCCAGGTTTGGACGTCGGCGTCGAAGGGGTACCGCTCGGCGATCTTCCGCATGGCGGCGAGCCACGCCTGGTTCTGCTCGGTCAGGTCCTCGGGCAACGGCAGGCGGTATCGGGTCGGCAGCGCGTCGATGAGAGCCCGGTTCGCGCCGGTCTCTCGCTCCCTCAGTTCGTAGGCCCGTGCCGCGGCGGCGTGGGACCACTCGTCCTTGGGCGGCACGATCGCGGGGTTGTTCTGATTCGGACCACAGGCGTAGGCGATGCCCCACCAGGCCATGGCGAAGTCCGGATCGTGCCGAGTCGCCTCGAGGAACGACGCGACGGCGCCGTCGAAGTTGTATCCGTTCATCAGGGCGAGTCCCTGATCGAACCAACGTCGCGCGGATTCGGAGTCCGTGGCCACCGGGCGGCGGTGATCGCCGAGTCGCTCGAGAATCATCGGCGGCGCCGAGATCGAGTCCGGAGGGAGACTCGGGGGATCGGAGAGGGTGGCGAGCCCCACGAGGACACTCAGCAACGAAACGCCGATCGAGGACAGGGCGAGCATGGGGGATCTCCTGGAAGGTCTCCTGACGGGGCCGGGGCACCGTAGCGGTTCGGGTGGCGAAGTCGCCTGCGCCGCGGCACCGGTCGCCAAGTACGCGCTCGATTGGGGCGACTTGACCGTTCGTGCGGGGGGTGGCGATCGGTCGCGACGCGAGTCGATCCGCCCGCGAGGAGGAAGGTCCGCCGATCGAGGCGGCGTCGAGGTCGGGAGTGGAGTCTCTCCCCGGCGATCGCCGACAACCATCGCCATGAGTGGATCCTCCCTGCCGGCTCCGTCACCAGACGATCGATCGCCCGAATTGCTTCTCGCCGAGCGCCGCCGGCACCTGCCGGCGCGCGGCGGCTGGGACACCGAGGATCTCCTGTGCGTCGTCGCCGGCGCCCACCTTCGCAGCGAGTGCGAGGACCGACCGATCGTCGAGTGGCTCGTCGAGACCGTGCGCCGCCGGCTCGCCTCGATGGGCGAGACCCGCGGCGTGCTGCCGATGGCGATGACCGACCTGTGGTATCTGAACGATCGCCTGCTGATGCACCAGCCGTCCATCGTGATCGGCGAGCCCGGAGTCAATGCCGCCTCGGCCCACCACGCGGTGCGATTGCCGCAGATGCTGGTGCTCGAGGACGCGTTGCGCATCCACCTCGATCCGGAATACCCGCGGATTCGCGCGGTGATGTGGGGCGCCGGCCCCGAGCGGACCGAGCAGGCGGTGCGGATCTTCGCCGACCGCTACCTCGACGGCTTTCTCGAGGCGGCGCTCGCGGCGCGGGCGCGGCAAGTCGAGAGTTGATCGCTCGCGAACTCAGAGCGCCTCGAGGCGCCGGGCGACCTCGAGCCTTCTCAGCGCGTCGACCAGCGGCTGCATCTCGCCGCCCAGCACGGATCCGAGGTTGAAGCTCTCGCCGAGGCGGTGGTCCGCGACGAGGTTCTCCTTGAACCGGTAGGTGCGGATCTTCTCCGATCGGCTCGCCGAGCCGATCATGCCGCTGCGGGCCTCGGCGCGACGGGCGGCGGCCTCGGCCTGCTGCCGCGCGAAGAGGCGGGCCCGCAGCAGCTGCCAGGCCTTTTCACGGTTGCGGGTCTGGCTCTTGGTCTCCTGCATGCGGACCTCGATCCCCGTGGGGCGGTGGATCAGGTGCACCGCGGTGGCGACCTTGTTGACGTTCTGCCCGCCGGGGCCCTGGGCGGTGGTGATCGACTCCTGCACGTCGTCCGGATCGAGATCGACCTCGACCTCCTCCGGCTCGGGAAGCACCGCAACGGTCGCGGTCGAGGTGTGGATGCGGCCCTGGGCCTCGGTCGCCGGCACCCGCTTGACCTGATGGGTGCCGCTCTCGAACGCAAGGTCGGTGAAGGCCCGCTCGCCCTTGACCGAGAGGATCGCCTGCTTGAATCCACCGGCGTCGCCGGGACTCGCATCGAGCACCTCGACGCTCCAGCGCCGCACGGCCGCGAACCGCCGGTACATCTCGAGCAGATCGCCCGCGAACAGGGCGGCCTCGTCTCCGCCCACGCCGGCCCTGATCTCGAGGATGGTCGCGCCGATCGCGTCGTCGTCCGCGGTGACGAGTCGTTCCTGCAGTTCGGCAAGTCGGGTCTTCGCCCGGGCCTCGAGCGAGGCGGCCTCCTCCCGCGCCAACGCCGCCATCTCCGCGTCGGAGGGCTCCGCGGCGAGAGCGGTCGCCTCGTCGAGTTCACGTTCGAGACCGGCGATCTCCCGCCAGCGCTCGACGAGCGGTTCGAGTGCCGCCCGTCGGATGGCGATGCCACGAGATCTTCGATGATCCGCGGCGACCTCGGGATCGAGCAGTTCCGCCGACAGCGACTCGTACGAGCGGTCGAGGCCTTCGAGCGTCCGGCGGAGGTTGTCGTGGATCTCGAGCGGCACGGCGGCGTCCGTGATCGGTGCAGGGGCCCTCAACGACAACGCCGCCGGCTTGACCGGCGGCGCTGAATCGACTGCGTCACGAAACTAGTTGTCCTCGTTCTTCTTGCCCTTCTTGCCGCGGTTGAAGTAGTTCCCGGCGAACTTCTTCTGGAACCGCTCGACCCGACCGGTGGCGTCGATGAAGGACTTCTGCCCGGTGAAGAACGGATGCGATCCGCTCCAGACCTCGACATGGAGTTCCGGAACCGTGGCGCCGACGGTCATGACCACCTCGCCGCGGAAGAAGACCTTCGCCTCGGGGTAGTACTTGGGGTGGGTGTCGTTCTTCATCGGGAGGGACCTGAACGCGGGAGTGAGTCGCCCCTGAAGACGCCATACGCGGGTCCGGGCGAATCGGAGAGGGTACGTTCCGCGGCGATCCGAAGCAAGGATCGCCCCACTGACTGCGGCATCTGCGGACTTGCCGGAC
>JAFMML010000012.1:6096-18083 GCA_017859745.1 Planctomycetota bacterium | reverse complement strand
AAAGGTGGTGACAGGGACCGGAGAAAGTTCCTTTTGTCACGAAGTGCAGGAACGGGTCCGACCCTGCCGCCGTCCGCGAGCGGGGAGGTTTTACTAAGCCGTTCAAGCGAAGAGGATTATGAAACTTCCGGAGTGCGTGGCCCGACGGCGTCGGATCCGCTGGATCGCCGTCGTCGAGAGGTGCCCCGTCGCGGTCGTGGGGCGAAGTGCCCCCGAATTCATGATCGCCGAATCCAATCGCGTGGCCGATGCCAAGTCCGGGAATTGTGAGTCGGATCGAGGCTCCGTTGAACTCCGACGGTCGGAGGCGGCCTCGACCCACTTCGTGTCTCTCCAGAGAACCTTGGCCATGCACATGCTCGCAGACATGTCGACGACGATGAAGGCGCTCAACGCCGGACTGTCGATCGAGGGAATCACGCTGTACCTGTTCTGGGTCAGCACGGTCGCGATGGGCACCGGTGCCCTCTACTTCTTCCTGATGAAGGGGTCCGCCTCTCGTGCGTACCAGTCGGTGTACGTCGTCGCCGGCCTGATCTGTGCGGTCGCCGCGTTCCACTACTACCGCATGAGCGGCATCTACGTGGAAGGCGTGGCGAGCCTCTTCGACGCCGACGGCAACCGGATCGAAGGCGCGTCCATCTCCGCGTTCCCGACCGCCTACCGCTACATCGACTGGCTCATCACCACGCCGCTGCTGCTGATGGAGTTCCCGCTGCTGCTGAGGCTCGGCGCCGGTGCGAAGAGCCTGTTCTACAAGCTGGTGATCCTCGACGTGCTGATGCTCGTCTTCGCGTGGGTCGCCGAGGAAAGCACCCTCGGGTCCGGCGCCTGGTGGATCAACTACATCATCTCCTGCGTGTTCTGGCTCCTGATCGTCGCGACGCTCTACGGCACGGTCAGCAAGGCGATCGACGAGGCCCCCGGCCCGATCGCCAACAGCGCCCGCACCATGCGGCTCTTCATCCTCGTGGGTTGGGTGATCTACCCGATCGGCTTCCTGATGGCCCTCGCGGGCGATGCCGGCGGCAGCTACCGCGAGATCCTCTACAACATCGCCGACGTCATCAACAAGGTGTTCTTCGGTCTGGTCTGCGTGATGGGCGTGAAGGCGCTCATGGACGCGGAGGGCGAGAAGGCCTGAGCGGCCCTTTCGACCTCGACTTGAAGCCGACGACGTGAAGACGATCGCGACCGAGTCCCCCGGCTCCCTGCTCCTCGCGGATCCCGCGGGGACCGGTCGCGGTTCCAACCCACGTCTCCGGCGCCTCCGACGGGCCGACGGCTCCCCCGATTCGTTCGGTGGGAGCCGTCGGTCGTTGGTGGGGGAGGCGACACGACTCGACGGCGTGGCCGTCGGCGTGGCGACCTTCCGATGGCTGCGGGTGGTGCCGATGGTCGCGATGGGGGCGATGCTGCTCGCCATCGCGCTCGCCGGTCCCGCCTTCACCGAACGCTTCGCCGCCTGGCCCTTCCTGATCTCGTTCCTGCTGCTGGGCATGCCCCACGGGGCGATGGACCTCTGGGCGGCGGGTCGCCTTCGACCGGTGGGCGCCGCGGCGACCGCGGGCCCGCCGACCTTGTTCGCCGTCTCGACCTGGCTTGCGGCGCTGGGCACCTTCGGCGGATACCTGCTCTGGATGACGGTCTCGCTGGCGGCGGTGCTTGCGGTCCCGGATCTCGCGGCGGGGCTCTTCTTCGTCCTGACCGTGGTCCACTGGGGACTCGGCGACCAGTGGGCGACGCAGCGTGCGGAGATGCGGATCGCTCCGGGCGTCGCGATGGCCGGGTGCTTCATCCTCGCCCGCGGATGCCTGGTGCTCGGCCCCGCCTTCGCCCACGATCCCGCGGGGGCCTGGGCGCCGTTCGCCGCGATCGCCTCCTACGGAACCGCATTCTTCGGCAGCGGCTCGATCGTCACCGAGACCGCGATCCTGGGTCCGGTCGGTATCGCCCTGACGTCGGTGGGCGTCGTGGCTGCGATCGTCGCCGCCGCATGGCGTTGGCGGCACGACGGCGCCCGTGGGGCGGGTCTCGATCTCGTCGAACACGCCCTCGTCGCGACGCTCTGCCTCGTGGCGTCGCCGCTCTTCGCGGTGGGCTGCTACTTCCTGTTGGTCCACAGTTGGCGGCACGCGGTCCGCCTCGGCACCACGCCCGAAATGGTCGGGTCGGATGCCGCCTCGCGTCCGGCGCTCGGCCTGCTGCGGGTCCACCTGCTGAGCCTGCCGCTGCTCGTACCGACCGGTGTGATCTGTCTGCTCGCGGCCTGGCGTCTCGAAGCGCCGCCGTCGGCGTTCTCGATCGTCGCCGCGATGATCGCGTTCTTCATGATCTCCACGCTGCCGCACCACCTGCTCGGCCTGAAGCTGCCGGGGCAGCGGCCGGCGAGGCGGCATGCGTCCGCAGACCTCCACGACCTCGCCGCGCCGGATCCCACCTGAGCCGTCGGGAATCCGGCGCGGCGGGGGAGGGCGAGCGTTACAGTCGATGGCCTGCCGCCGAGGCCCGGCCATGACGCCACCGTCCGACGAGATCGATTCGCTCATCGTGTCCGCCTCCGAGGCGGTCGCCCGTGGTCGCTGGCCGGATGCGATCGCCGCGGCCGAGCAGGTCCTTGCGATCGACCCCGAGGATCCCGAGGGTCTGCTGCTGCTCGGCATCGCCCACGCCGGCGCGGGCGATCTCGACGTGGCGCGGGAGTCCCTCGAGCGGGCGGTCCGCCTCGATCCAGAGCACGCCCAGGCCTGGACGAGTCTCGCCGAGGTGTGTCGGGGTCTCGACGAGTTGCGCGAGGCCGCGGAGGCGGCGCTTCGCGCGTGGCGTTGCGACACGAAAGATCTCGGTCTCGCCCGTCGTGCCGCATCGGCGTTGGCGGCGGTCGGTCGGTTCGACGAGGCGGTGCCGCCGGCGACGCGTCTTGCCGAAGCCGGCGATGTGGCCGATCGCCTGCGTCTCGTCGAGCTGTTCGTGGCGATCGATCGGGGCGAGGAGGCGACGGCGCTGCTCGAGGAGATCGAACGGAACCACGGCTGCGATCCCGGGGTGATGGCGCTTCACCGCGCCGAAGCAAGTCTTCCGCTCGTCACGGAGTCTGCAGAGGCGGCCGACGCCGCCGCAAGCGACTTCGATGCGGCGCTTGCGAGGTCGGCCGCGAACGCACCGGCGTTCGGCGATCCGGCCGACGCCGTGCTGCCACCGTGGCCGTTTCGGCTTCCGGCCCTTGCCGAACCGAATCCTGCGCGGGCACGACGGCACGCCGAACTCGCTTCGCACGTGGCCGTTGCGGCACTCGGACGCCCGAAGCCGGCGCCTTCACGCCCAAGCGGTGCCGGTCGCCTTCGCATCGGTCTGCTGTCCGGGTTGTGGCGGGATCACGTGGTCGCGCGGCTTCTGCTCGACGGCTGGACGCGGCATCTCGATCGGGACCGCTTCGAGGTCGTCGCGATCGACGTCGGCCGGTCCGTCGACGAGTACGGTCGCTCGCTGCAGGCACGCTGCGATCGGACGCTGCACGCGACCTCGCTCGGCGAACGGCCACGAGCCGTCGCTGCCGGCATCGGCGATGCCGGGTTCGACATCCTGCTCCTGCCCGAACTCGGCATGGCCCCGCTGGTGCCGCAGCTGGCGGCGTTGCGCCTCGCCCCGTTGCAGGCGGTGGCGTGGGGACATCCCGAGACCACCGGTCTCTCGACGATCGACCTGTTTCTCTCGAGCGATGCGATGGAGCCCGCCGACGGCGACCGCCACTACACCGAACGTCTCGTGCGCCTGCCGGGGCTCGGCGCGACGGTGGCGCGGCCCGTGTTCCCGCCGCCCGCCGAGCGTGCGACCTTCGCCTGGCCGGACGACGCGATCGTCTGCTGGTGCGCGCAGACTCCGCACAAGCACGCCCCCCAGTTCGACCGGCTGTACGCACAGGTCGCCGAGGCGGTGCCCTCGAGTCGATTCGTGTTCACGGCGCCTCAGGCAAGCGTGTCCCGCGCTCGCCTCGAACAACGCCTGCACCGCGCGTTCACGGCGGCCGGCGCCGATCCAGCGCGGCAGCTCGAGTTCCTCCCGGTGCTGCCGACGGCGGAGTTCCGGTCTCGGCTTGCCGCGGCGGACCTCTTCCTCGATCCGCCGGGCTGGTCGGGAGGCCACACGACTCTCGAGGCCGTCGCCGCAGGACGTCCCGTCGTCACCCTGCCGGGCGACTTCATGCGGCGGCGGCATGCGCTTGGAATCCTGCGGACGCTCGACCCCGACGGGGCCTGGTCGACGCCCCTGATCGCGGAGTCTCCCGAGGCCTACGTGGCGTCGGCGATCGCCCTCGCGACGGACCGCTTGCGTCGGTTGGCGATCGCCGATTCGGTCGCCGCTTGCGCCCACCGGTGCTTCGACGATCCGGCGCCGATCCGGGCCCTCGAAGGCGTGCTCCTCGAGGCGGCAGGTCGCTGACCGAGCGGCCGCGGGCGGACCTGCTTGACGGATGCAGGTCGGAGCCGGACCGGGAGGTCCAGACGGAGCCGGACCGGGAGGTCCAGACGGAGCCGGACCGGGAGGCGCATGGGGCGGATCGTCTTACACTCCGCGATTCGCCCGATTCCGCGGGGCGCCTCGCGACATTGCGACGCCCGCGCATCCCCGCGTCATCCGCCGTTCCCCACGCCCCCGACCGTTCGAGAAGGACTTGTCGCCCATGAGCAGACTTCGCAGCCGAACTGCACCGATCCTCTGGACCCTCACCGACGAAGCCCCGGCGCTTGCGACCTATTCGTTCCTGCCGATCGTCGAATGCTTCGCCGGGGCCGCCGGCGTCGAGGTCGAGACCCGCGACATCTCGCTGTCGGGCCGCATCCTCGCCGCGTTCGCGGATCGCCTGCCGGAGTCGCAGCGGATCGCCGACGATCTCGCCGAACTCGGCCGTCTCGCGAAGACGCCCGAAGCCAACATCATCAAGCTCCCCAACATCAGCGCCTCGATCCCGCAGCTGAAGGCGGCGATCGCCGAGCTGCAGAAGCAGGGCTACGACCTTCCGGCGTATCCGGAGGATCCGACGACCGACGAGGAGCGCGACACGAAGCGTCGCTACGACTCGGTCAAGGGCAGCGCCGTCAACCCGGTGCTGCGCGAGGGCAACTCCGACCGCCGCGCTCCCAAGGCGGTCAAGGACTTCGCGAAGGCGAACCCCCATCGCCTCGGGGCGTGGAGTTCCGACAGCGGATGCCACGTCGCCCACATGACCGAGGGCGACTTCTTCGGCAACGAACGGTCCCGGACGATGGCGGATGCCACCACCGCCCGCATCGAGCACGTCGCCGCCGACGGCACCGTCGTCGTGCTGAAGGAGAACGTCCCGCTCGAGGCCGGCGAGGTCGTCGACGCCACCTTCATGAGCCGCGCCGCCCTGCAGACCTTCCTCGAAGAGCAGATCGCCGACGCCCGGGCAAAGGGCGTGCTGTTCTCCCTGCACCTGAAGGCGACCATGATGAAGGTCTCCGACCCGATCCTGTTCGGGCACGCGGTGCGGGCGTACTTCAAGCCGGTCTTCGAGAAGCATGCGGCGACCTTCGAGCGGCTCGGCGTGGATCCCGACAACGGCTTCGGCGACGTCCTCTCGAAGATCGCCTCGCTTCCCGACGGCGAGCGGTCGGCGATCGAGGCCGACATCGCCGCGACCTACGAGCGGGGACCGGGTCTCGCGATGGTCGACTCCGATCGCGGCATCACCAATCTGCACGTGCCGAGCGACATCATCATCGACGCCTCGATGCCGGTGGTGATCCGCGACTCCGGCAGGATGTGGAACGCCGCGGGCGAACTGCAGGATGCCAAGGCGGTCATTCCCGACCGCTGCTACGCGGGGGTCTACGAGGCGGTCGTCGACTTCTGCAAGGCCCACGGGGCGTTCGACCCGGCGACGATGGGATCGATCCCGAACGTCGGGCTCATGGCCCAGAAGGCCGAGGAGTACGGCTCCCACGACACCACCTTCGAGATCGCCGCCCCCGGCCTCGTCCGGGTGGTCGCTGCGGACGGATCGACCTTGTTCGAGCATCGCGTCGGCGAGGGCGACGTCTGGCGGCTTTGTCGGGTGAAGGACGGCCCGATCCGCGACTGGGTGAAGCTGGCGGTCTCGCGGGCCCGGGCGACGGGCGCTCCTGCGGTCTTCTGGCTCAACAAGGAGCGGCCCCACGATCGCGAGCTGATCGCGAAGGTGAAGCCCTACCTCGAGACGCACGACCTGACCGGCCTCGAGTTCCACATCATGGCGCCCGCGGACGCGTGCCGATTCGGCCTCGAGCGCATGAAGAAGGGCGAGGACACGATCTCCGTCACCGGCAACGTGCTGCGGGACTACCTGACCGACCTCTTCCCGATCCTCGAGCTCGGCACCAGCGCCAAGATGCTCTCGATCGTGCCGCTCATGAACGGCGGGGGACTCTTCGAGACCGGGGCGGGCGGTTCGGCTCCGAAGCACGTGCAGCAGTTCGAGAAGGAGAACTACCTGCGCTGGGATTCGCTGGGCGAGTTCCTCGCCCTCGCCGCGAGCCTCGAGCATCTCGCCGGTCAGACCGACAACGCCAAGGCGAAGGTCCTCGGCGACGCCCTCGACGCGGCGACCTCGAAGTACCTCATGAACAACAAGGGCCCGACGCGCCGGGTGGGCGGCATCGACAACCGCGGCAGCCACTTCTACGTGGCGATGTACTGGGCACGGGCCCTGGCCGACCAGACCGCCGACGCGGAGCTTGCGGCACGCTTCGCGCCGATCGCGGACGCCCTCGAGGCGAACGAGTCCAAGATCGTCGACGAACTGATCGCGGCCCAGGGCCACGCCACCGACGTCGGCGGCTACTACCGCCCGGTTCCAGAGAAGGCCGCCGAGGCGATGCGGCCGAGTCCGACCTTGAACGGCATCCTCGACGGCGTGGCCGCAGGCGTGTGAAGGGGGGCCGCATCCCCCGCGATCACCCCGTGCTCTGCATCGCCGCGGCGATCGCGTTCATCGACAGCAGGATCAGCGACTGCAACTCGTCGCGCGAGGCGGCGTCGTTCTCGTCCGTCGCCCGCCAGCGCCGCAGCAGTTCGACCTGCAGGGCGTTGATGAGGTCGGTGTCGGGATTGCGTTCCCGAATCGACCGCTCGATGACGGGGTTGTGGCCGAGCAGGGTCTCGCGACCGGTGACCGCCAGCACCGCCCGCTCGGTCCGGACGAACTCACTCGAGATCCGATCCATGAGCCACGTCGCGGCCTCGTCGCCGTCGGCGAGATACCACCGCGCGACCTCGAGACGGCCTCGGGCCATCTCCTGCGCCGCGTTGTCGATGAAGGTGCGGAAGCAGCCGCCGGTGTCGGCGTAGGCCTCGCGGCACGCGGCGAGGGCGTCGGGATCGTCCAGCACGACCTCGGCGAAGGCGGTGCCGATCCCGTACCAGCCGGGCACGTTCGCCCGCATCTGGGTCCACGAGAACACCCACGGGATCGCCCGGATCGAGTCGAGGTCGAGCCCGCCACCCGCGCGGGAGACCGGCCGCGATGCGATCGGCAGGGCCCCGATGTGTCCAACCGGCGAGGCGTCGGCGAACGCGGGCCAGAACCGGGGGTCGTCGACGAGACTCCGGTAGGTCGCGCGGGAGACCTCCGCAAGACGGTCCATGGGCACGCCGCTCGATTCCGCACCGACGGCGACTGCGGAATCGTCCGGGGCGTCGCCGCGGGACGTGGTCGTCGTGATCATGGCGCTCGAGATCTGTTCGAGGTGCCGCCGCGCGAGCGCGGGCATCGCGTAGCGGAAGCCGATCACCTCGCCCTGCTCGGTGAAGCGGATGCGACCGTTCCAACTCGACGGCGGGCTCGACAGGATCGCCCGGTTCGCCCGACCGCCGCCGCGGGCCACGGTGCCGCCGCGACCGTGGAAGAACCGCAGCGAGACCCCGGCGTCCCGGCAGGCCGTTGCCAGGCGGTCCTGGGCCTGCTGCAGGCGCCAGGTGCTCGCCCAGTAGCCGCCGTCCTTGTTGCTGTCGCTGTAGCCGAGCATGATCTCCTGGAACCGACCGCGGGCCGCGAGGTGCGCCGCGTAGATCGGATGCTCGAAGAGTCCCGACATCACCCGCTCGGCCCGCTCGAGGTCCTCGACGGTCTCGAAGAGCGGCACCACGTCGATGGGTGAACGGACCGTGCCGTCGGTGTTGGTCCAGAGGCCGACCTCTCGCAGCAGCAGCAGCACCTCGAGCAGATCGCTCGCATCGTGGGCCATGCTGACGATGCAGCTGCCGATCGAGCGCGGGTCGCGTCGGACCGCTTCGCGAACCACTTCGAGGGTCGCCAGCAGCTCGGTCGTCTCGGCCGAAGCCGCTGCGGTGCGCCCGAGCAATGGACGACTCGTCGAAAGCTCCTCGGCAAGCACCCGCTGCCGCGACGCCTCGTCGAGCGAACCGTACTCGGCGCACGCGCCGCCGGCGGCGAGCAGTTCGGCGACGGCCTGCTCGTGCACCCGGCTGTGCTGACGGATGTCGAGCGCCGCGAGATGCAGGCCGAAGGCACGGGCCTGGACGAGCGCGTCGGCCAGCATGCCACGCGACGCGACCTCGCCGAGTCCCGACTCGGCGACGGCGGCCTGCAGCGCCTCGAGGCCCTCGACCAGCGCCGCCCCGTCGGCGTCGGGTCGTTCGAGATCGGCTTCGAGGTGTCGAATCCAGGTCCGAAACGGCTCGTGCTCGAAGCCCGGAGCCGCCGGGCCGACGGACGCGAGTCGCCGGCGGAAGGTCTCCGACACGGTCACTCGCCGGTCGGAGACGCTGAGGTCGCGGTGCAGCAGCGCCAGGGTGCCTCGGTGCCTCGCGATCGCGGCGGATCGCATGCGCTCGAGTGCGAGGCGAGTCGCTTCGGCGGTGACCCGCGGATTGCCGTCTCGATCGCCACCGATCCACGAGCGATAGCGGATCGGCACGGGCAGCGCGGGCCGCACGCCGTAGTGGACCTCGATCGCGTCCGCGAGATCTCGGGAGAGTTCCGGCAGGGTGTCCCAGATGACGCCGGCGAGATGGTCGATGCCGCGATCGATCTCGTCCTCGACGGCGAGACGCGACGCGCGGATCTCGTCGGTGGCGAGCAGAAGGGCGAGGGTCCGCCGCACTCCGCTCTCGAGCTCACGGGTCGCGGTCGGTCCGAGATCGCCCGCGTCGTACGCGTCGAGGCAGGCGCCGATGCGGTGCTGCTTGGCGACCACGCTGCGCCGGCGGCTCTCGGTGGGATGCGCCGTCAGGGTCGGTTCGATGTCGAGGCGTTCGAGGGCCGCAAGCAGGTCGCCGAGGCCGACGCCCCGGGCCTTGAGATCCCGGATCGCCTCGGCGATGGACTCGGCGCGGGGGGCCTCGTCGGTCGCTGCCGCCTCGCGATGGCGGTTGACGCGGGCGATATGGACCTGTTCGGCCTTGTTGCGAAGGTGGAAGCGGATCGCGAGATGCTTCAGAAGGCGCCGAACGGTCTCGGGGGGCAGGTCCGCAAGTGCCGGATCGGGGCGTCCCGACGCAAGCATGTCGCCGACGATCGATCGCAGTTCGGCAAGTCCATCCACGGCGCCGCCGTCCGCCTCGACCTCGGCGAGACGACCGTCGAGCCACGCGATGTCGCGCGCGAGCAGTTCGAGCATGGCGGCATCGTACGGGGATGGGTCGTCCCGGCCCGCCGTAGACTGCGACGATGAACGAAGACGACGCCCGAACGCTGATGCACGAGTGGGTCGCGAGCGACGCCCTGCGCGGCCACATGGAGGCGGTCGCCGCCTGCATGGCCTTCCACGCCCGGATGCACGCACCGGACGAGGTCGAACGCTGGACCGTCGCCGGCCTGCTGCACGACTTCGACTACGAGAAGCATCCGACGCTCGACGAGCATCCCACCGTGGGCGTCGCCCATCTCCGCTCGCGGGGCGACGTCGACGAGGAGATCCTCGAGGCGATCCTCGGCCATGCCGAGCACACCGGGGTGCCTCGGACGACCGCGATGGCGAAGCATCTCTTCGCCTGCGACGAGCTCGCGGGGTTCATCGTCGCCGTCGCCAAGGTCCGCCCCAACGGGATCGCCGACCTCGCCGCCAAGAGCGTTCGGAAGAAGCTGAAGGACAAGGCCTTCGCCGCCGCGGTGAGCCGCGAGGACATCGCCGCCGGCATCGAGGCGCTCGGCGTCGAGCCCGCCGAGCACATCGACCGCTGCATCGCCGCGATTCGCGAGGCGGCGGATCGGGTCGGCGCATGACGGCGCGACGGGCCGTCTTTCCTCGAATCGTGTTTCTCGGGCGCAGCGCCGCGGAGTATCGATCGATCTGGGGCCTCGCTCCCGAAGATCTCGTCGGACGGCGGGTGCTCGACTGTCCCTGCGGACCCGCGGGATTCGTGGCGGCCTGCCGAAAGATCGGGGTCGAGGCGGTGGGGTGCGATCCGGTGCTTTCCGAGAGTGTCGAAACGATCCGGCAACGCGGCGACCGGGATCGCCGAGACACCGAAACGGTGCTCGCCTCCAGCGATCCGACGCTTGCCAGCCGCGATCCGGTCGCATGGAACCAGGAGAAGAAGCGATCGCTGGAGGTGTTTCTGGAGGACTTTGCGACGCATGGCCCTCGCGGCACATCTCCCGACGGCCGCTACGTCGCCGCGAGCCTGCCGGAGCTTCCCTTCGACGACCGATCGTTCGACCTCGTGCTCTCGGCGCACCTGCTCTTCTCCTACGCCGATGTCGCGGCGGGCGGGCTCGTCGATGCCGCGCATGCCCTCGACCTGGAGTTCCATCTCGCGGCGGTCGAGGAGTTGGCGAGAGTGGCGGGGCAGGAGCTGCGCCTCTATCCGGTCTACGCGTGCGACTCGACGTCGCCCAGGCCGCATGCCCTGCTCGAGCCGGTACGGGACCGCCTGCAAGACCTCGGGTTGACCACCGAACTCGTTCGAAGCGAGTACGACCAGGGCGTCGCCGACGTTCCCGACACCCTGATCGCGCGCCGGGCCGGGAGTTCCGCTGTCGTATGATCCCGCCCATGCAGAAGACCACCCCGCCCTCGCGACTTCACCCCGGCCGTGTCCTTGCTCGGTTCTCCGTGTTCTCGATGGCGATGGCGCTCGCCGCCGCCCCGGCCTTCGCCCAGGAGGACGAGTTCGGCGCCGACGGCGCCGAAGCCGCACCCGGAGCGACGCTCGAAGGTGGTCCGCCCACGGCCGACGACGGTCCTTCGGTTTCGACGGTGCTGCTCGGCGGGGGGATCTACAACTTCGCTTCGAGCTTCGAGCAGGGTGGCGGCGAGGTCTCGGTGGGCCGGGCGTTCGCCGGCGTCGGGGCCCGCTTCCGATTCGATCCCCAGATCGGCGTCGGTCTGCGCCTGGCCTACGAAGGGGGCTTCTACGACTTCGACGGCGACTCGCGGCTCTCGCCGGCGCCCGGCGTCGCGCCGTGGGGCGACGTGCACAGCGTGCAGATCGGGGGCCGTGTCGACTACGCGTTCGACCGGCAGTGGCGGGCGAACCTCGGCCTCTTCTTCGAGTTCTCCGGGGAGACCTCCGCGTCGGCGGGCGACAGCTTCACCGTGGGCGGCACCATCGGGGCGAGCTACTCGTTCTCGGAGACCTTCACCCTCGGCGGCGGCGTGCTGCTCTCCTCGCGGCTCGAGGAGAGCGTGCTGGCGATTCCGCTGATCTTCATCGACTGGGAGTTCGCCGAGAACTGGAAACTGACCAACGTCGCGGGGCCCGAGGCCTATCCGACCGGGGCGGGTCTCGAACTCGAGTGGACGATCAACGACGGCTTCGCGCTCGCCCTTGGCGCCCGCTACGAGTTCAGGCAGTTCCGCCTCGACGACTCCGGGCCCGCGAGCCGGGCCGGTGGCGTCGGCGGCGTGCAGCAGACCCCGGTGTGGCTTCGGGCGGAGTGGCGTCCGGACGCGGCGTGGCGATTCGACGGCGTGGTCGGGGTGTCTGCGTTCCAGCAGTGGGAACTGCTCGATGCCGGTGGCGCG
>JAFMML010000012.1:0-5870 GCA_017859745.1 Planctomycetota bacterium | reverse complement strand
CAGCGCCAGGGTGTAGGTGCCTGCCGAGAACACGACGCTGCCGTCGGTAGCGGCGGTGGCCAGGTTCGTCGTCGTGCCGCCGGAGGTCAGCGTGGCGGTGATGCCGCCCGGAAAATCATTGGTGTTACTCAAGCCTAAGAACTGCTGATTGCCTGAGAAGACCAGCGTGTAGGTGCATGAGATCACGGAGGAGCCACTGAAGGCCCCACTGGTCGTATTCGCTTCGACGCCGACAATGTTGGTGGGGAAGGGGTAACCAACCACCGGACTGATGTCATAGGCGAACGCTCCAAGGGTCCAGCTGTCGGACCCAGTCTGCGCCACCTGGTCGCCCGTATTGACGCCATTGACGAAGGACGGATTGAAAGACCCGTTCGAAGTGCTCTGAAACGTGAGTGATCGGTTGGTGCTCGATCCGGACATGGTGTACGAGGTGGCAGTCATGCCCACGAGGTTGGTGGGTTGGGCCGCATTCGCGGACGAGACGACGATCAACAAGGACGCGGCGACCGCCAGGCTGCTCTTTCTCATGTTGGACACCCTTTCGTTCAGGCCGACGGGAACGTGGCCTCTGGCGAGGCGGCAACCTCTCGTCGGCGTCCATCTTTCGATTCCCGCACCGTGCGCAAGAGATTCTTGAAGGTCGAATAATAACACTTTGGAGCGGCCCGGAACCTCCAAAGTCCGGATCGGACAAGAAAACTGTCCATGTGGACACGTCTTGAACTCTGGTGGGCGAGACCGTGGGATCAAGGGCGACGTCGGAGTCCCGCGGGACCGCCTGCCGGCGGCCGTGCACCGGCCGGACCGCATGGCGGCCTCGGAGCCGACACCGAAACGCCGTTGGCGAGTCGGAGCCTCGGCGGTCTCTGGTCGCCGATCGGGCGGTGGGCAGAACGGTGGTTCGAGCTGCGCCGCGATTTGGCCACGGCCGATCCCGGTCGCCGCTGGGATCTCTTGTTTCACCGCGGAGCGCCGGCGTCCGATGGTGGCGGCGACGATGAAGAAGCCGAGCACCGCCAGCAGCGCCGCGTTCGTCCGCGGCCGGTCGATGAACCTCGGAGCCGGTCCGCGACGCGACCGCCGCCCCGGCTCACCGCCGGCGTCGTCGCGGCACGATCGTGGCACCGAGCAGGGCGGCGGCGCCGGTGCCCGGCACTGGGGCGGCGAACACGGCATACAGGCTGACGTTGCCGGCTGCGCTACCCGAGGTTCCCGAGAGCGAGAGGGTGTAGGTGCCCGCGGCGAACCGAGTTCCCAGCGCGGTGGTCAGCAGATCCGTGGCGGGACTGCCGGAGCGGGTCAGCGTGGCGGTCATGCTGCTGAAGGCGGACGGATCGATCGAGCCAAAGTCGTTCAGCCCGAAATAGGTCTGTTCATCCGAAAACACGAGTTGGAACGTGCTCGACATCGAGTCTCCGATGGCGAAGTTCGACGCGGCCGAAGCGATATTCATCGCGCTGCCGACGACATTGAGCGGCGTGGACCAAGAAGGGACTACCGGGGCGTAGTCCGCCCCGACGGCTTCGAGAGACCACCCCGAGCCGGACGTTCCGTCGCCGGCAACGATGTCGCCCGTGGACGAGCCCGCCACATAGGAGGGATTGAACGACCCATTCGAGGTGCTCGCGAACGAGAGGCTGGTGGTGGTCCTCCCGGGCGCGGTGGCGTTCATCGAGTACGACGAGGCGGTCATGCCCCCAAGCAGCCCGAAGGATAGTCCTCCGGCCTTGGCCATGGAGGCCGCCACGAGGGGAACTGCAGCGGCAATGATCCACGCCGGTCGAGCGAGAAGATGAGGGGATGACATATGAAGACTCCGCGAGGGTGGTCCGGTATCACGATGACCGCTGCCTCGGTAGGCAGCGTTGCCCTTAGGGGCACCAAACGAACATGCTGCCGTGTGAACCGAAGGCAAGGCGGAATCCGATAAGTCCCGCTTATTTCGGGTTTTGCGTGACCCTGTCGGCGAGGCGGGCATGGGCCGCCGTCGTTCGCTGACCGCCCCGGCTACGCCAGGCCCGCCAGGCCTGCGAACGCGAAGAACGCCAGGAGCGCGAGCAGGGCCAGCGCGGTCCACGGGCGGTTGCGAAGCGCGCCGACGAGGCCGACACGGCCGTTGAGTGCGAGTAGCACCACGGCGAGCAACGGCAAGAAGTACGCGCCGTAGATCGCGTAGGCCTTCTGGGCCGCGGCGAATCCGATCGAGGCTTGAAGCAGGGGAATCGTGGCGAGCGCGAGCAGGAACCAGCGGGCCGATCGGGTCGTTGGCAGGTCTTCGATCGCGACCGGCGGGGTGCCGCGCAGGCACTGCATCGCGTCGGCAAAGAGCATCGGCACGCTTTGCCAGACGCCCAGCAGGCTGCTGACGATCGCCGCCCATGCGCCGATCAGAAAGACGAGTCTTCCACCGGGACCGAGGGCCGTCTCGATCTTCGCGGCAAGCGACAGCAGCAGTCCGGCGCCCTTGCCGTCGATCTCGAGGCCATTGGCGATGACGAGCATCGCGATGCCGAAGAGCCCGGTGAAGAGATAGGCGACCGCCAGGTCGATTCGGCAGCGCTGCAGTTCGCCGCTTCCGCGACGTCCAGCCTGACGCATCCAGTAGCCGTAGCAGAGCACCGTCACGGTGCCGCCGACGCCGCCGATCAGGCCGATCGTCCAGTCGCGAGGTTCGCCTTCGCCCGGATCGCTCGGCACGAAGCCCGCGGCGAGTTCGCCCCACGCCGGCAGCAGGCGAATGGCGGTCGCACAGACCGCGACGAACATCACCGCGATCGAGATCGCCATGATCCGCTCGAACAGCGCGAAGCCGCCGCGAAACGCGATGGCTGCGGCGACGAGACTGCCGATCGCGCCCCAGACGAGCTTCGCGCTCGCGGGGTCGGCCGGCCATCCGACGAGGGCGTGGGTCGCGACCCCGGTCGCGGAGATCAACGCGCCGCCGACGACGAAGGCGAAGGGCAGCAGATAGATCAGGAAGACCACGATCGCCCAGCGGCCCACATGCCGGGCGACGCCTTCGAGCAGCGTCGAGTCGGTGGCGAGCTGCCAGCGGGCGAGGCCTTCGTTGAGAACGAACTTCATGAAGGCCCCGAGGGCGATCGCCCACGCGACGGCAAGGCCGATCTTCGAACCCGCAAACCCGGCGGTCGCGAGGTCGCCCGCGCCGACCCCGGTGGCAGCGACCAGCAGGCCGGGGCCGAAGAGGGCAAGCGGCGATCGGAGAGCCTTGGTCATCGTGCAGGGGCGGGCGGCGGGCAGTGTGGCGGGGGTGTCTGGGGAAGCGTTGCTTGAATCATGACACGAGTGGCCGGGCGACGGGCGACGGGCGACAGGCGGCGTCGCGGTCGGCGACCGCGATCGGTGACGCGGCACGCGTCGTCGCGGGGACACGGGAGCCGAATCCCGTCGGACTATCGAAAACTCGTCGAGTTTCACTTGTGTGGCGTCCGCCACCGTGGAATCTTTTCGACGCCGGGGCAGACCGTCGGTGCGGGTGTCCCGGCCCCGGGCCTGGTGGCGGATCGGTAAATGGAGGCGTGAGAATGGAGGCGTGAGATGAGCAGATGCGTGAGCGTGTCGCGGAAGAAGCTGTCGTGGTGGTCGAGTTCTCGTCGGTCGATCCGTTCGTCGACCCGCAGCGTGGTCCCGGGCCCGCTGGCCCGGTCCCGCGGGGTCGGCTTCGCCGCAGTCGGAATGTTGTCGCTCGTGGTGGTCGCGTCTCCCGCGGTGGCATCGCCGATCTTCGCGACCTACTCCGGGTCGAACACGGGCAGCGTGAACGGTGTCGGCTTCACGATGACCGGCCTTTCCGCGGCGGCGTATCAACCGGACATCCAGTCCCTCAACATGTCGGGTTCCGACTGGAACAACGTGGGCGCTCAGCAGGGTCGGATCTATGACGCGAACTCTGCGACCACCTTTACCGTGACCTTCGACTCGGCGGTGTCGGGCCTGCAGATGTACCTCTACTACTTCCGGGGCGCCACTGGTGGAGGCGGCGGCTACACCTCCTACGACTTCGGGCAGACCTTCGCGATCACCGGAGGACTTGGTTCCCCGGTCACGCAAAGCGGCACCACGCTGAACACCGCCACCGCCACCTTCGCAAACGGCGTGATCACCTTCACGGGGCCGGTCACGTCTCTGACGGTGACAGCGACCGGCACTGCCATCGGAGGCGACCAGGGCTTCACGTTCGCGGCGGTCCCGGGCGCGGGCGGCGTGGCCGGCGTGCTTCTGGCGATGCCGGTCGCCCGACGTCGGCGCCGACGCTGAGATTTCGCTTCGGACCGCAGACTCGAGCCGACGGCCTTCGAGCAGTCGTGGATCCGTGGAGCGGCCGGAGCGAGCGATAGACTCGGGAGATGCATTCACCGCCGCACGGTCCGTCCGGGCTACGCCATCTCGTCTCGATCGCCCTCCTGGCCGGAGGTCTGTCGTTCCTCGCCGGCTGCGTCGCGGACGGAGGTCCCGTCGAGTCGTCGTCTCGGCCAACGCGGCCCGACATCGTCGTCGTCATGACCGACGACGCGGGCTATGTGGACTTCGGGTTCACGGGAGCCGAGGACGGCGTGACGCCCTCGATCGACGCCTTGGCGGCGCGCGGCGTGGTGTGCACGCAGGCCTACGTCACCGCAAGCGTCTGCAGCCCATCCCGGGCCGGCATGCTCAGCGGGCGTTACCAGCAGCGCGTCGGCCACGAGTTCAACCTGAACCAGTTGAAGGCCGATCGCGAAGGATGGGGATTCCCGCCGGAGGCGACGCTGCTGCCCGAGCGGATGAAGGCGGCGGGCTACCAGACCGCGGTGCTTGGCAAGTGGCATCTCGGCTCGAGCGAGGCCTGCCATCCCAACGCCAACGGCGTCGACACGTTCGTGGGGCTGCTGGCCGGATCGCGGTCCTATCGCCAGACGCCGGGGGCGGGGATGTCGCGGCGGCTGCAGCGCAACGGCGAACCGATCGACGAGCCGGAGGACCTCTATCTGACGGACTTCCTCGCGGACGAGGCGGTGGCGATTCTCCAGACGCCTCGGGATCGTCCGCTGTTCATGTTCGTCAGCCTGACCGCGCCGCACACCCCGATGCACGCCCGAGATCCCGCGGCCGATCTCGAGCGGGGGTCGCGGCCCACGTTCGAGCAGCGTCGTGCCGTCGAGCGCCTCATGGTCGCGGCGACCGACGAGGCCGTCGGTCGCATCGAGGCGGCCCTCCGGCCCGGCACGCTGGTGTTCTTCCTCAACGACAACGGCGGTGCGATCAACAACGGCTCGGACAACGGACCGTGGCGCGGCATGAAGGGCTCGAAGTGGGAAGGCGGAATCCGGGTGCCGTTCATCGTGGCCTGGGACGGGGTGCTCCAGCCGGGGCGGCGGTACGACCTTCCGATCAGCACGCTCGACATCGCAGCCACCGCGATTGCGGCGGCCGGCTCCGCCGCGACGCGGGAAGAGGAACCGCTCGACGGCGTCGACCTCGTGCCGTACCTCAGCGGAGACCGGGACGACGCTCGCCCGCACGAGTGGCTCTTCTGGCGGCGGGGCGTCGCCAGTGCCGTGCGTCGGGGCGATTGGAAGCTGATTCGCAGCACGTCCAATCCCGATGTGCTGATCGATCTCGCGAACGACCCCGGCGAGACCGTCAACCTTGCGG
Source organism: Planctomycetota bacterium (assembly GCA_017859745.1). GTDB lineage: Bacteria > Planctomycetota > Phycisphaerae > Phycisphaerales > SM1A02 > VGXO01. Next base: position 215 of record JAFMML010000012.1, on the reverse strand, counting down.
CGACCCATCCGGAGATCGTCGCGGAACTCGCGGCCGGCCTCGCGGTGTGGGAGTCGGAGATGGTGCCCGCGGGCACCGGCGAGGGCGAGGTCTACCGCCGCAACCAGATCATCAAGCACCGCATGGAGACCGTCGGACGCGAGGCCGAGCGTCGGCTGCCTTGATGTCCGATCGGCCGCATGCTGGAACTCGCTTGGCGATCGCACACCGGAACT
>JAFMML010000050.1:3539-22407 GCA_017859745.1 Planctomycetota bacterium | reverse complement strand
ACGGTTCCCGCGGCCGACTGGGCGCTGCCACCGGCCCGGGCGTTGCGGTCCACGCCCGCGGGAGGGCCGTCCTTGGCGAATCGTGCGATGGTGCCGCGATCGATCCCGAAGTCCTGGATGACCTGGATGCGGCTGAACTTCGGCTGCACGCTGACGACCTTGGCCCAACCCACCGGGATCTCTTCCGAACCGAGGTTCTCACCGGTGTCGGGATCGATCATCGCTTCGCCGGGAAAGAACAGCTCCCAGAACTGTCCGGGTTCGATGCCGGTGCCTTCGCCGCGATTGATCGTCGCGACCCCCATCGTGTAGGCGATCACCTTGGCCGGCGCGAGTCGGTTCAGGATCTCGTTGGCGGCCTCGGAGGCGAACTCGCGGGTGACGGTCCCGATCAGGGCATTGGTTGCTCGCCCCTGTTGCTGGACGCCGGGCAGCACGTCGTCGAGCGCGGACCGCTCGAACGTGATGGTGGCGGGCTCCTTCAACGTGCCCGTGGTGCTGTCGAAGATCTTGAGCGTCGCCTGGATCTGGATGGTGCGACGCTCGGAGGCCTCTTCGCCGAACTGCCCGGCGAAGTTGGCACGACTCGTCACGTCCTGGAAGTTGTCGACGGTGACCGTGGCGACGTATCCGGCGCCGGCAAGGCGTCCCGGCCGTGCCGCCTGGGGATCGGAGACGTCGACGTTGCCGCTCTCGGCAAGATCCTGCTCCTTGATGATCTCCGCGAGATCCTCCCGGGCGACGATGTCGAAGCGACCGCTTCGCTGGATGGCGGTCGTCAGCAGGGAGTTGGAGCCCTCGAGGATCTGGCGGAGGACGTTCGCCTGACCTGCCGCCTCGGCCTGCCGCATCGCCGCCGGCGTGGCGTCGATCTTGCGGATGGCCAGACGCGGCTTCTGGGGTGACTGGGCGACGGCGATCGACGCGACCATTCCGACAAGGAACACACCCACGAGTCGTGCGACACGATGACCAAGTGGCATCTCGGAACTCCTTGTGAAGGATGATCTCAATTGTTCGTGACCGATCCTGTCGGCCGTCCGGAATCCGTCGGAAGTTGAATCCGGGTAGGTCTCCCGAATCGCGAGGACGGTATCGGAACCGGGGGGGCGAGGCAATGATCGATCGCTTCAAGTCCTTCGCCTTCCATCTCGGCGCGGCAAGACCGGCGGGGCGAAGTCGATTCACGTCCGGCGCCGAGCGCCGGCGTCGTCACGCGGGCGTTCCCGGACGACGCCGAAGCCGGCGAACTCCTCCATTGGAGCGTTGTTCGCCCGCCGCCACCGGCCTTGCGTCGAACTTGATCCATGCTCATGAAGGCCCGTCTCGGGTCGGCCCCGGCGGCATCGGGGTAAGCGTCGCATCAGGCGAATCGGCGTGGATCCACAGCAGCCCACACCCTCGGATCGCGACTCGATGGAGGCGGAACCCCTCCGCCCTGGTGTCGAGCGACCTGAACTTCCGTCGCGGATCCGGCAGGTGCTGGTCGTCTGCACCGCCAACCATTGTCGGAGCCCGCTCGCTGCGGCCATGTTGAGGACTCGCCTCGACGAGCGAGGTCTGACCGATCGAATCTCGGTGGAGTCGGCGGCCGTGCGAAACGTGATGGTCGGTCGGCCGCCCTCGTCGAGGATGATCGAAGTCGCGCGACGTCGCGGAATCGAAGTCGCGAGCCAGGCGAAGTTCGCCTCTGCCGAGGTCCTTGCAGCGTCCGATCTGGTCGTCTGCATGGATCACGAGCAGATGGAGATGCTTCTGGAGGAGAGCCGACTCGTCGGCGGAGGGCCACCGGTCCGTCTGCTGCTCGAGTTCGCACCCGAGTGCGAGCGAGAAGAGGTTCCGGATCCGCACGGCCTCGACGAAGGCGCCTTCGAGGCGGTCGCCGATCTCATCGAACGCGGGGTCGGCGGTCTTGTCGCGGTGCTCGCCCGCAGCGTCGCCGAAGCCTCGTCGACCGACGCCGACCGGTAACAGCGGTCGGATCATCCATCGAAGACGCATCGAGACCGGCTTCGGGCGTCGGCGAGCGCGGATTGCGCGGATCGCACCGACGGACGCTCGACTTGCGAGGCATTGCGACTCGAATCGGTCCTCGACCGCGCCGATGACCACCACCGGATCGTGGAAGTCCAAGCGGGTGCCGTCGGAGGGAGGGCATCCGTGACGACCCCACGATCTTCCCGGCGGCGTCGAAAGGCGGCGTCGGGAGTTGGGGCGACTCCACGGGGAGTCGTCGCCATGCCGCCCGCAATGCCCGGTGCGGTCGGCTTCACCGTTCGTCGGGCACGTCGGGAACGTTCCGTTCCACCAGTTGAAGGAGTCCTTGGATGAAGGTCATCAACCGAAGCAAGCGTGGATTCACCCTGATCGAGATCCTGATCGTCGTGGTGATCCTCGGCATCCTCGCCGCCATCGTGATCCCGCAGTTCTCGAGCGCGAGCCAGGAGGCCTCGATCAGCAGCGTCCGCAGCCAGCTGCAGACCCTGCGCAGCCAGGTCGAGCTCTATCGCGTGCAGAACAACGAGTATCCCGCCGTCGGCACCATCAGTTCCGACTCGACCGCCAACAACCCTGGCGGATTCCAGACCCTCGTCGACGGCGGCTACCTGCAGCGCCTGCCCGAGGTCCCCGCAGGCTGGCAGATCGCCCTGTCGGACACCGGCGACATCACGGCCGACTACACCGGCACGGACGCGCTGCCCAACGGCATCGATCCCGCGACCTGGTGATCGACCGTCGAAGACGTCCTGACGAACGGAAGCGGGCCGTGGGATCGGCGACGATTCCACGGCCCCGCCGTCCGCATACCGCCTTTGGAGGCACGGCCATGAAGTCGCGATCGTCGGCACCCCGCGGGTTCACACTCATCGAGATTCTCATCGTCGTGGTGATCGTGGGAATCCTCGCGGCCATGGTGATTCCGAGATTCGCCGATGCGCGGCGGGACGCCTCGGTTTCGAGCGTCCGCAACCAATTGCAGACGCTGCGGGCCCAGTTGGAGGTCTACCGCATCCAGAACCGGGGCGAATCGCCGCCCGCGGCGACGCTGACCGGGTCGCTCGTGGAGGCGAATCTCATCGGTCGCGAACCGGAGTGGCCGGTCGGATTCTCGATCGACGAGGACCACTACAGCGCCACCGGGACGTTGCGCCTGAGCTACGACCCCGTGGCCGGCGGAGATCTCGTCGACGAGACCGAAGTCGCCGCCTGGTGATTCCGTTCGTCGCGACGTTCGCGACGACGGAGTGGGAGAAGGGAGACGCTGCCTATGGCGGCGATGCGATCCATCACGTCCTGGAGAGTCGGTGCCGCCGCGCGCATCGCACTCGCGATCCCCGTCGCGGCACTTGCGGTGCTGCTCGGCGTCGGAAGCGGGGCGGGGCGTCACGGCAACGCGACGCCCTCCTTCGAGGAGATGACCACCGAGGCCATCGCATGGGTGCATCGGCATGGCGGCGCCCTCGGCGATGCCGCTCCCTCGATCGAGTTGATCGAACGACATCGCGACGAACTCGGCGTCGACTGGATGCTGCTCCGTTGTTCCGGGGACGGGCGTCGGACCATCCTGGAACGTCGCACCGACGGAGATCGCTGGTGGCTGCACGTCGAGCAGGAGTCCGTGGGAGGCGACGAGGAACCGCGGCTCTCGGACGTTCGTTCGAGGAGCCGTTGGCAGACGCGCCCGGGCATTCGAACCGTGACCATTCCCGCTCGCAGCGTTCGGGGGCTCCGAGACGAACTGCAGAAATGGCGTCAGCAGGCGTCCGGTTGAAGGATCGGACTGGGGAAGGCCGGGGAACCTGCCGAAGGACCCTCGACGGCGCCGATGCCGGAAGAGGACACGCCAGATGAACCAGCTCTCGAATACCGCTTCCGACGCCAAGGTCGCGAACATCGACCACGGCAGCCGCCTGCGCACCGCGGTGGTGGCGCTGCTGGTCTCCCAGGCGGTGCTGCTCGTGGCGATCCTCTGGGTGCTGCGCGGGGGCGGTCTCGGTCCCGCGACGGCGTCGGCCGACGATCGCATGATCGATGGGGGTGTTGCGAACGTCGGTCCCCGTCAGCGCAAGAGCATGATGGATTCCCTTGCCGCCATCGAACGCCGTCTGGGCGAGATCGACGCACGTCTCGCCGAGGGCGTGGTGCGGGTGGAGATCGCCGATGCCGAATCCCGTCGCTGACGCAGGTCGACGCCGGTCTCGCGGCTACACCCTGCTCGAACTCCTGCTGGTCGTGACCATTCTCGGCATTGCGGCCACGCTGCTCGTTCCGAGTCTGGTCGGACGCGACACCTACACGGTCGAGACGGTCATTCGCCGTCTGGTCGCCGACGTCACCTTCGCCCAGTCCGATGCCTTGGCCGGGCAGGGCTACCGCCGGATCTGGTTCGATCCCGAAGGCGGGGGATGGAGCGTGGTGCGCCTCGACGAGAACGAACTGGGATTGCCGTTCGATCCCCAGACCGCCGACTTCGTCCGCGATCCGCTCGCCGCAGGCGAAGGCCAGGCGATGAGCGTCGATCTCGGCGATCAGCGTCGCTACGGCGACGTCGAACTGTCCAACATCAACATCGACGGCAACCGCACGTGGATCACGTTCGATCCGCTTGGAGGCACGATCGCCGATGGCGGGGTTCCGGGAACCGGGGGCGAACTCGTGGTGCGCTCGCAGAACCTGACCTACCGGGTTCGATTCGAGCCGTTCACGGGCAAGGTGGCCGTCGCGCGCGCCGAATGACCTCGAGACGGCGCCTCGGCGTCGCGACCGCCGGAGCGGCGGTCGATCGAGGGGAGGCGGCCGTGAAAGAGATCGATCCCAATCCTCGGCATGGCTCTCGCACACGCGAGAGGTCCGTCGCTGCGCCGGATCGGACGGGGATCTCACCGGCCCGGTCCTTGGAGGAGAAGAGATGAACCCCATTCGAACCGACGGACGCGCCACTGGCAGACGGCGGTCGCCGTGGAGACGCCGGATCGCCGCGGCACTGCCGCTGGCGGCCTTCGCGACGGTGCTCTGGATCAAGCCGATGGGTCTGCTGCTCTGGGCGAGGATCCGGATCCTCACCAACATTCCCCGCACCGCGATCGCCGAGCCGAGGCCGGGCGATTCGTTCCCGGACCTCGAGCGTCGCGATGTCGCCGGTGCGGATTTCGCCGATTGCGAGGCCCTTGCGCTTCCGGACCGTGTCGATCCGCCCGCGGATTGCGAGGTCGGTCGCAAGTCGGCCGCTGCGGCGGCCGAGGAACCGGGAACCTCCTGAGTCTGCACCGACGGTCGTTCCGGCGGTGCGTCTCGGGGATTCGTACCGGAACGCCCATGTCGGCCGACCCTCGTACACGCGAAGAACGCTGCTCCACGGCTCGTGCCGTGGGACGTCTCGCGGGCGTCGAGGGCCCGAGGAGCGGGAATCCCATGCGCAGCACCATTCGCAGCAATCATCGAAAGACCGGCCTTGCCATCGTCGCGCTCGCGGCGGCCGCCCTCGTTGCGACGCCGTCGGCATCGCACGCGCAGGAGGACTCGGGCCAGGAGGTCGTCGTCGACGACTTCGGGACCGTGGACATCTCGGTGCAGGACACCGATCTCGCCCAGGTCCTGCAGATGCTCTCGCTGCAGAGTCGCAAGAACATCATCACCAGCAAGCGGGTCTCCGCCCGGGTGACGGCGAACCTCTACGACGTGACCTTCAAGGAGGCGCTCGACGCCATCCTGCACGTCAACGGCTACGGCTACATCGAGCAGGGCAACTTCATCTACGTCTACACGCTCGAGGAGATCGCCGAACTCGAGAAGGCCGCCCGCACCACCGAGAGCCGGCGCTTCACGCTCGAGTACCTCTCCGCGGGCGACGCCGCCGAGTTCGTCGAGCCGCTGCTCTCCGACCGCGGCAAGATGAGCCACGTCGGCTCGGTCGAGAAGGGCTTCAAGCCCGACCAGACCGCCGCCGGCGAGGACAGCTGGGCCTACGGGGCCATGCTCGTGGTCAACGACTATCCCGAGAACCTCGACGCCATCGACGACCTGCTCGGCGATCTCGACACCCCACCGCAGCAGGTGGTCGTCGAGAGCACCGTGGTCTCGACGGTCGTCAACGAGGACAACGCCTTCGGCGTCGACTTCTCGGTGATCGGGAACTCCGACTTCGTCGACTATCTGAATCCGCTCGCCGCCGCGAACAACCTGATCCAGGGCAACAACACCCCCGGCGCCCGCGCGACCCCCGACAACGGCTTCGTTCCTCTGGACAATCGCGCCAACGCCGTCAGCTCGACCGTCGGCAACACCGCCGGTTCGGGCGGACTCAAGGTCGGCTTCATCGACGGCGACATCTCGGTGTTCCTGCGGGTGCTCGACGAGGTCACCGACACCACGGTGCTGGCACGGCCGCGGGTGATGGCCCTGAATCGTCAGCGGGCCCAGGTGCTCGTGGGCGATCGGATCGCGTACCTCTCGACGACCCAGACCGAGACCAGCACCACGCAGACGGTGCAGTTCCTCGACACCGGCATCCGCCTGGCGTTCCGCCCGTTCATCTCGAGCGACGGATCGATCCGCATGGAGCTCTCGCCAAGCATCTCCGAGGCGAAGCTCCGATCCTCGACGGGCGTCCGCGGCCTCGGTCAGGAGATTCCCGACGAGCGGACCAGCGAGATCACCACCAACGTGCGGATGCGCGATGGGCAGACCCTCGTCCTCGGAGGGCTCTTCCAGGAGGACACCACCGTCAGCCGCAACCAGGTGCCCTGGCTCGGCGACATCCCCGTGCTCGGTGCCGCCTTCAGCGGACAGACCGACAAGATCGTCCGTCGCGAGATCATGTTCCTGATCACGCCCACCATCGTCCACGACAAGCTCGTCGAGGCGTGGAGTGCGGAGGCCGAGGAGTTCGTGGACGCGGTCCGCGTCGGTTCGCGAGCCGGCCTGCTCCCCTTCAGTCGCGAACTGATGAGCGGCAACCACAATCAGGACGCGTTCTCGGCCTTCGAGTCCGGCGACTACGAGTCGGCGATGTTCCACATCAACAACTCGCTTCGGCTGAACCCGAACCAGCCCGAGATCATCCGCCTTCGCGAGCAGATCTCCGGCGAATCGAGCCGACGTCAACTCGGTCGCTCGATGATGGACCAGATCCTCGAACTCGAGCTCGCTCGCGCCATCGAGTCCGCCGAGCGGAAGTCGGTGCCGACGCCGGAGCGCGATCCCATGCTTGCGGACGAGAGCGACTCGTTCGAAGCCCAGACCGCCGAGCCGGTCCTCGTGAGCGAGCCGGTCGCGGGCGATCCCGCCGACATCGATCCCTGACCCGTCGCGCGGCCGCCGAGGACCACCCGTCCCGGCGGCCGCGTCGTGCGCCCCCCCGGGCGGTTCCCCGGCGTCCCCGGACCTTCGGTTCCAACCCCGTACGAGATCCCTCCCATGCGAACCATCAACCTGCTCGTTCCCGCCGTCGCCGTCGCCGTTGGAATCGCCGGCTGCAAGGGTCCCGGTCCCAAGGGCGAGGAGAACCGCGCCGCGGCGATGCAGCGGATGAACCTGATCAACAGCGACCTGATGTTCGATCAGGCCCAGCAGGCCTTCGAGGCCGGTCAACTCGATCGCGCCCTCGACGACATCAAGGAGGCGATCGTCCGCTCTCCGGAAGTGGCGACGTACCACGTGATGATGGGTCGGATCCAGCTCGAGAGTCACCGTCTCGACCGTGCGTTTCGATGCTTCGAGAAGGCGATCGAGCTCGATCCGAACTGCCACGAGGCCTTCTACTGCCGCGGCATCGTGTACGAGCGCTGGTCCAAGGACGAACTCGCGGCGGAGAGCCACCACCACGCGTTCGAACTCGACTCGTCCGAGCTGTCGTACCTGCTTGCGGCCGCGGAGTGCGAGGTCGCGCTCGGGCGACTCGACATCGCCAGCTCGATCCTCGAGCGACGCATCAAGTACTTCGAGAACCACGCCGCGATCCACCAGCTGCTCGGCCAGATCGCGATGATCGACGGCGATCCCGATGCCGCCGCCGACCGGTTCCGTCAGGCCCAGCTGCTGGTCCCCGAGGACGAGATGCTGCTGAAGGAGCTCTGCCGCGCCCAACTCGCGTCGGGCGATCTGAAGGCCGGGCTCGAGAGCGTGCGACGCCTGCAGCTCGCCGAGACGACGCCTTCGCTCGAGATGCTGCGCCTCGAGGCCCGCTGCCTCGCCGAGCTCGGCCGCCAGAGCGAGGCCCGCGCGGTCTACACCGAGATCACCCGGCAGTTCCCCGACGAGACCGAGGCGTGGGTCGATCTCGCGACCGCCGCCCATCGGCTCGGGGACCTGCGCCGCGTCGCCCAGTGCTCGCAGCGGCTCGCCCATCTCGCTCCGGACCGTTGGGAAGGCCCGTTCTTCAAGGGTCTGGTTCTTCGCAACCAGGGCCGAAGCGACGAGGCGATCGCCGAGTTCCAGAAGGCGATCGAACTCGCTCCGGAGGAGACCCTCCCGCGACTGATGCTGGGCCTCGAGCAGAAGCATCTCGGCCGCAGCGGCGAGGCGTATCGGGCCTTCGTCGGCTCGCTTCGCCTCGAGCCCGACCATCCGGTCGCCAGGCGCCTCGCGGCGGAGGTTCGTCCGGAAGTCGACTGAACCCGATCGCCCGCGGGTCCGGCGCCATCGGTGCGACCGGACCTTCGGGCGACGGTGATCGCCGGTCGGCCCCAAGTCGAGGGGCGGGACCGCCGATGGCTCCGAAGCCGGGACCCGCCGGCACCGACCGTTCAACACAGAGAGGCAGAGAGAAGGATGATCACCCAGCAGCTCCGTCGTGGCGCCGATCGCGCCCTTCGCACGCTCCTCGCGACCGGCTTCGTGCCGGTGCGCATCGCCGCGGACGGCGCCGTGGCGTGGCCGCAGAGTCGGCGGCCTGCCGATGCGCTCCGCATCGAGCTCTTCCGGCGCAGCCGAATGCTCGAACGCCGTCTCGCCGATCTGGCGCGGCGTTGGCGTTTCGAGGGCGAGGACCGAGCCGAAGCACCGATCTTCGAAGGCCTGTGGGCGATTCCCCTCGAGGTGTCCGCCGATGGCGACGTCCTCGTGTCGCTGGCGGCGTCCGAGGCTTTCCTGCGCGACGACCGGCTCGATGCGATGTGCGCGACCGCCGGTGCCGACCGGCGCGCCATGGAGTCGCTGCTGCGGCGCGGAGGTCTCGTTCCCGACGACGATCTTGCTCGGCAGGGCCGACTCCTTCGTGAACTTTGGACGTGCCTCGGCCCGTCGGCCGACACCACGGCAATGCCGGCATCGAGCGAGTCGGAGGCACCGGCCGTCGTCCCTCGTGGAGCGGGACGTGGCGTGCCGTCCGCGGAGGCGCCGTTGGAAGCCCTCGTCGGAGGCATCGACCGACGCGATCCGACCAACCGAGGTCACTCGCGGCGGGTGGCGATCCTCTCGCGGCTGCTGACCGAGGCGCTCGGAGGCGATGCGGAGGACTGTCGCCGCGCCGAACTTGCGGGCCTGGTCCACGACGTCGGAAAGGTCGCGCTTCCGAGCCGGATCCTGCGGAAGCCCGGTCCGCTCAACCGTCGCGAGTACGCCCAGGTCCGCAAGCACCCGCAGATCGGTTGTCGCATGCTTCGCGGCTGGCTGGGCGTCTCCAGCGTGCTCGATGCGGTCAAGCACCACCACGAACGATGGGACGGCCTCGGGTATCCGACGGGTCTGCAGGGCGAGACGATTCCACGCCTGGCACGGATCGTGGCGATCGCCGACGCGTTCGACGCCATGACTTCGGATCGGGCCTATCGAGAGGCCCTCACCGTCGACGAGGCGAAGGCCGAGTTGAAGCGATGCTCGGGCACGCACTTCGACCCCGAACTGGTCCCGGTCTTCCTCGGACTCGATCTGACGGAGTACGAGCAGCGCCGCGCCTACGAGGAGGAGCGGGCCGCGGCGCGTTCGGCCGCCTGAGCCGACGCCGGCGGTGCCGGGAGCGGTGTGGCCCTGCGCCGAAGAGCGGCAGGCTCGCGCCGCCGTGGATCTCCTCGGCCATCCGCGCCCCGGCCGTTCGCGTGCGAGGCGAGGCCCGGTCGGGTTCTGTCAGGGTCGGTTGCCAGCGCCGGATGCACCGGTAGCATCCGACCGGATCGACCGGGATACGCGGCTCACGGACGAGCGGTGATCGGTCGATCGGGTCCTCGGCGACGACAGGATGTCGTCCCCGCCGGGAGTCGCCCATGATCGGCAAGAACGCCGCGCTCGTACGTGAACTCGCCTCCGGACTCGACCGCACCGACCGCCTGATGGTCGCGCTGCGCTACACGGAGGAACTCGACATTCAAGAGATCGCTTCGCTGACCGATCTCGACCCGTCGGAGGTCGAGTTCCGTCTCGACTCGGTCCGGATCAAGGTCGCGCGGGTCCACGCGGCGCAGGTCGTCGCCGAAGGCGCTCGCCGCTCGGCCTGACGATCGACCCGAGTGCCGATCCGGACACGCCGGATCCGAAGGTCGGGGGCCTTCGATCACCCGCCGTTGACCGGGAGCAGCGTCCAGTCGTGGGCGTCGGCCTGATCGGCCCACAGCCTCATGTCTCGAAGTCCCTCGACGGGGCGGGCATCGACTTCGCCCGAGACGAAGCCGACCACGGCCCGATCGGACCAGCGGGGATCGACGTGGCCGACCGCGGCCGGATCCGCCGAATCGCCGGCCGCCTGCCACTGGGAACTGGTGAAGCGGGGCGGCTTCACCCTGAAGTAGCCCTCGACGACCTCCGGATCGCCGAAGCTTCCGCCCACCGAGGCCGCCGAGGTGAACACCAGCAGCGACTCGGGACGGCGGATCTCGCTCAGAGAGGTTCGGTAGAACCGCCCGAAGGCGGTCTCGAAGCCGGGATTGAACCCCCCAGCGCCCTCGTCGCCTCCGACGAAGGTGCCGTTCAGGCCGAACCGCGGATGAAGGCTGGCCAGATAGAGGTACTCCGGATCGTCGCCGGCCCGCCGACCGTCGAGCGATCGGGCGACCGATGGAGCGGTCAGTTCATCGACGGCGTTGCCGAGGTACGGGGCGATCCGCCAGGGGTATCGCGCTGCGGCCACCCCCAAGGTCTGCCCGTCGATGGGGATGCCCTCAGGATCGAACGCGGGCAGACCCGATCGGTAGCCCGGAAGCAGTCGACCACGATGGTCCTGTGCGTAGAGGTTCCAGGCGGTCAGGAGATTCCTCGCCGCAGACCGCTCGACGGATTCCCGGGCCGAGGCGCGAACCGAGCTCGCCGCGGGGATCAGAATCGCCAGAAGCACCGCGATCATCGTCACGACCACCAGCACCTCGACCAACGTGAAGCCCGGCGTCGGCAGCGCCGAACGGGTTCGGTGGACGTCGAGCGGCTGGGCGGGAGAAGGGTGACGCATCGGGGGCGGATCGTTGGCGCCGGATCGGCGTGGGACAAGTCGGCGAAACGCGATGGCCGGACCGGTGGTTCGACGAGGCGGTTGGGCCGGCGGCCGGCGACGGGCCAAGGCGGCGGTCCACGATGACTGATTCGCACCCGCCGACGCGCTCGTTCGATCCGACTTCGTGAAAGTCGTTTCGTCCGATCCAAGCAACCTCGTGGTGCGGTTCGTGCTGCTTCGGATCTTGGAAGAGTTGCTCGGCGGGAGCTCGATTGGATCGGTTCTCGCATCGAGCCTGCCGACATCGGCGAACCTCATGGGGCAGAACTCGTCTCATCGAAGCGGAGAACGCATCGCGGAGTCGGTCCATGTCGATGCCCGCCGCCTCGCCCAAGCCGCCAGCTGGACCCTTGCCCGCCATGCCCGTCATGCCCGTCATGCCCGCCAGACTCTCCAACTCGTCCTTGGTCCTGTCTCTGGGGGCCGCCGGGTGTGTCGTCTTGGCGTCTTCGGCGCTCGGCCAGAGCGATCCGATCGTCGCGGTGTTCGACGAGCCCTCCGCCGACCGCTGGAACTACCCTTTCAATCCCACCCCCGGCGCCCGCTGGACCGCCTCGACCTTCGGCAACGAGCCCGGAGCCGCGCTCTTCGACAACCGCGACGGGCAGTTGACGCTCGTGTTCGACACCGCCTCGCAGATTCCCGCGGGTCTCGGCGGCTACGAGGTCATCTCGGTCCGCCTCGAGATCGAGAACGCCAGCGATGCGACGTGGCGATTCGATCCCACGCCGGACGGATGGCGGACCTTCCTGTCCGAGGAGGATCCCCTCTGGCTGCCCGACGAGGATCCCGGCGAGCCGATCGAGCTGTTCGGGACGGGGTTCCGACACGGGTTCGATGCCGACACCTGGCAGGAGAACTCTCCGTTCGGAATCGGCGATCCGCTGGTTCCCGAGGTGCGCAGCGCGTTTCCGATCGACCTGGCGGAAGGTCTCGCGGCGGACGTGTCCAACAGCGTGCGCGAGCAGTTCGATCCGATGCCGTGGGCGATCGGTGTCGCCGCCGACGTACCTGCGGGCGAGGTCGTTCCCTACGGAACGTCGGTCTCGTTCGAGGTCGATCTCTCCCGGTCCGAGATCGCGGCGTACTTCGCGGAGGCGTTCGATCGTGGGCGCCTGATCCTGACGGTGGCTTCGCTCGCCAAGGTCGTCCAGCAGGGGGCGTCCTTCCCCGGCTTCCATTGCAAGGAGAGTCCACTGGTCGAGATCGGCGTCGCCTCGGCGGCGCGACTCGAGGTGGTGGTGCGACCGCTGCCGCCGACCTCCTCCGATCTCGACGGCGACGGCAGCGTCGGCGGGGCGGATCTGACCATCCTGCTGGCGGCATGGGGCAAGGGCGGGATCGCCGATCTCGACGGCGATGGCAGTGTCGGCGGCGCGGACCTTGCGATCCTGCTTGCCGACTGGAACTGACCCGGGCTCGGCGGTCGACGCCTCGTCGGCCGCGTTCGACGCGGATCTCGGGGGAATGGAGCATCACATGGAGAAGGAAGGAGAAGGAACCATGCCCGTACGAACGCTTGCGGCCACTGCTTTCGCCGCCATCACCGCCTCGGCCTCCGCCGGCATCGTCGGCTTCGTCGAGGACTTTCCGACCGGCGACGCGAACTGGCGCGGTGCGACCGACGCCGTGCCGCTCGAGTGGAGCGCTCTGGGCGGACCCGACGGCGCCGCCTACGTCACCAGCGTCTTCGATCTGAGCGGAACCTCGGCGGGGGGCTTCCCCGCGACGGTGATCCGCGCGTCCGCATCCCAGGACGCCAGCGGTGGGGAGTACGTCGGCAACTGGCTCGCCGCGGGCGTGACCGGGGTCAGCTTCTGGTTCCGTCACGACCTCGCCGAGCCGATCCAGAGCAGTCTGCGGGTTGCGCCAGCGTCCAACTTCCCGGGCGGCTCGGCGTTCTCCTTCACGTCGATCGCAGCCGGCGAGTGGACGGAGGTCTTCTTCGATCTCTCCGCAGCGAGTCCGCAGTGGGTGTCGTTCTCGGGGACGAGCTACGAGGCGGTGATGAGCTCGATCGCGAACATTCAGATCGGCTTCCTCGTGCCGGAGGATCTCGCCGGCACCGCCACCGTCGGTCGCTTCGACATGACCGACTTCATGATCGTGCCGGCACCGGCGGCGGGGATCGCAATCCTCGCGTGGGGACTTGGTCACGGGTCGCGGCGACGGGCCGCACCTTGAACTCCCAGACCACGCGACACCGGATCCCTCCGACAACCGGTCTGCGAGTCGAAAGGTTCCGATTGCCGTCTTCGTGATGCGGGTATCGGTCGGGAGTGAAGGTCTCGTATCCCAACCTGCGGTCTCGGATCCTGTTGGGTCGCACGTTCCGTCTCCAGGAGTACGAGCCGATTCGACTTCCGGATCGGGTCGAGCCGCGGTCGCCACACCGGCGTCTCGTAGAGCGCCGCGAACGCGCGCGTCTCCATCAACCACTGCGCGGGGCTGGTGTCCACCTCCGTCGAAGCGGCGGCTGCGCTCACCCCTCGGGCGCGGATCCGGCCCACGGCCGCGCCACCATGATCGCCCCGACCACCACCAGGGCCAGACCGATGTAGCGTTCGGGGTGGGTGCGGATCACCGAGTAGCCGGGAAACCCGAAGTGGTCCGCCGCGATCGACCCGGACGCCTGTCCGGCGACGAAGATCGCCACCAGCAGCGCGGCGCCGAGTTCGGGCGCCGCGGTCAGGCCCGCCAGGACGAAGGCGGCGCCGATGACGCCCGCCACGTACGTCCACCACGGCGCCGTCGCCAGATGTTCGAGGGGCGAGAACGCCCTGCCTCCGATCATCTGGACCACGAGCATCACCGGCAGCAGCACCGCGACGTAGACGAGCCCGTTCACGAGGCAGGCCTGCAGACGACTCTGGATGGACTCCGCCAGCACGGCGTTCAGACCGGCCTGAACCGGGATGATGAAGCCGACGAGAAACACCGCGGCGATCAGCAGGAGACGCATGGAGATTCATTCCTTCCAGAGGTTCGAAGGGTCCGATCGACGCCACTCAACCTTCGTCGGACTCGCGAAGCTTCGCGAGCACCGACAGGTCCTCGAGGGTGGTGGTGTCCTGGGCGCTTTCGCGACCCGCGGCGATGTCCCGAAGCAGGCGTCGCATGATCTTGCCGCTTCGGGTCTTGGGCAGCGCGTTGGTGAAGCGGATCAGATCGGGCTTCGCGATCGCTCCGATCTCCCTGCCGACGTGTTCGCGAAGCGTCGCCTTGAGTTCCTCGCTCGGCGACGCCCCGGGACCGAGCGTGACGAACGCGGCGATCCCCGTGCCCTTGATCTCGTGCGGCATGCCGACGACCGCGGCCTCGACGACCGCCTCGTGCGAGACGAGAGCGCTCTCGACCTCGGCGGTCCCGAGGCGGTGTCCGCTGACGTTGATGACGTCGTCGATGCGTCCGAGGATCCAGAAGTAGCCCCGTTCGTCGCGGTGCGCCGCGTCGCCTGCGGTGTACATGCCCGGGACCCTCGACCAGTAGGTCTCGATGAAGCGATCCCGGTCCCCGTGGATGCCGCGCAGCATGCTCGGCCAGGGCTTGCGGATCACCAGCAGGCCGCCGTTGCCGTGCGGGAGTTCGCGGCCCTCCTCGTCGACGACCGCCGCGTCGACGCCCAGCGTCGGCAGGGTGCAGGAGCCAGGCACCGTCGGGGTCGCGCAGGGCTGCGGGGTGATCATGTGTCCGCCGGTCTCGGTCTGCCACCAGGTGTCGACGATCGGGCAGCGGCCGCCGCCGATCTCGCGGTGGTACCACATCCACGCCTCCGGATTGATCGGCTCGCCGACGGTGCCCAGCACCTCGAGGCTCGACAGGTCGTGCCGGCGCGGGTGCTCGTCGCCCCACTTCATGAACGCCCGGATCGCCGTCGGCGCGGTGTAGAACTGCGTGACGCGATGCCGCTCGCAGATCTCCCAGAAGCGATCCTCGGCGGGGAAGTTCGGGGCGCCCTCGTACATCAGCGTGGGCACGCGGTTGGGCAGCACGCCGTAGACGATGTAGCTGTGGCCGGTGATCCAGCCGACGTCGGCGGTGCACCAGTAGACCTGCTTGCGACCGGGACGAAGATTGAAGGTGTTGCGGGCGGTGAGGGCGGTGTGCAGGCAGTAGCCCGCGGTGGTGTGGACGATGCCCTTGGGCTTGCCGGTCGAGCCTGAGGTGTACAGAAGGAACAGCAGCGCTTCGGAGTCCATCGGCTCGCACGCGCAGTCGTCGGATTGCGAAGAGACCAGGTCGCCCCAATCGAGATCGCGGCCTTCGACCATCTCGACCTCGTTGCCGCAGCGCCTCAGGCAGACCACGTGATCGACCTCGGGGAGCGATCGACACGCCTCGTCGACGTTGGCCTTCAGCGGCACCACCGCGCCGCGTCGCCACGAACCGTCGCAGGTCAGGATCACCCGGCTCTTCGCGTCGTGCACCCGGTCCACGATGGCGCTTGCGCTGAAGCCCCCGAAGATCACCGAGTGCGCCGCGCCGATCCGGGCGCAGGCGAGCATCGCGACCGCGACCTCGGGCACCATGCCCATGTAGATGGTGACGATGTCGCCCTTGCCGACGCCGAGCGACTTCAGGGCGTTGCCGAATCGCGCCGTCTCGCGCTGCAGGTCGCGGTAGGTCAGCGTCCGAATCTCCGGGCCGCCGTCGCCGATCGGCTCGCCTTCCCAGACGATCGCGACCTCGTCGCCGAAGCCCGCCTCGACCTGGCGATCGACGCAGCTGAAGCAGGCGTTGGTGGTGCCGCCGACGAACCACTTCGCGTCGGGGCAGTTCCACTCCAGCACCTTCGAGAAGGGCGAAAACCAGTGCAGATGCTCCCGCGCCGCCTCCGACCAGAACCCCTCCGGATCCTCGATCGAGCGGCGGTGGAGTTCGCGGTAGTCCTCCATCGACTCGATCCACGCCCCGCCCATGCGGTCGGCGATGTCGGAGGGAGGAGGGAAGAGGCGCTGTTCGTTCAGAACCGATTCGATGCCGGCGGAGTCGCTCATGGCGTCGCTCGCGAGGGGAAAGGGGAAGTCGACGAACCGCGATCGTCGGCGCGGAGCCTTCCGATGGCAAGTCGCGGTCCGGATCGAGACACCCGGATTCGATGTTGCCAGCGAGCCCGCGACCTCGTCGACCGGTTCCGCCGAAACGTCAGCGCATCACGAGGCGGATGCGGTAGACGTAGACCTGGTCCTTCTCGAGCTTGCCGAGCAGTTCACCGACCGCCCGCCATCGATACAGCGAGTCCAGAATCGGTCCATCCACCCTTTCGTGGCCGGTGGAGGAGATCAACTTCGCCAGCACCACGCGCCCGGTCCGGTCGAAGCGCATCTCGACGATCGGATCGCGGGGTCGAGTGGTCAACTGCGTCAGCAGAGGCAGCACGGGCTTGCGGGTGCGGATCTCGAGCCCCTGCATCGCGAGGGGTTTGCCGGTTCGCCAGGACTCCGCAGGGACATCGACGATGCTGAACGCGTCCGACTCCTTGGGCGCGTCGTCGCCGGGCGCAGCTGGATTCGGGCGAGGCGGCCCGGGCGCGGCGGGCTCCTCCTCGCCGCTCGGGGGACCGCCCTCGGGCTTCGGCTCGGCGGGCGGGGAGGGCACGTCCTCGGGCGTCGGAGTCGGCTGCGGTGTCTCTTCGGGGTTCGGGTTCGGCGCCGGGGTGGGCGTGGGTTCGGGTTCCTCCGTCGGGGTCGGCTCGGGGGCCTGCGGAGGTGCGGGATCGTTGGGCGCATCGGTTGGAGGCGACGGCGTCGCGTCCGGCTCGACCTCGGGCCGGGGTCGCGGTGCCGGATCGGCGACCGGCTGCGGCACTTCGGGATCGACGTTGGGCGTCGGCTCCTCGCGGGGTGTGCCGGCCGGTGGCTCGTCCTTGCCCGGCTCGACGCGATCCGGCGATTCTCCATCGGGCACCGCCGGACCAGCCGGAACCGGTGCGTCGGGACCTTCGATTGGGGCAGGCGCCGATGGCGGCGTCTTCGGCGCCGCCTCGGGCGTGGCGCCGCGGTCGCGGACTGCCCCGCCAGCATCGACCGGTTCCGGTGGAACCGGTGGCGCGACGACGGTCTCGGGTCGATCGGCGTCCGGCTCGCGGGGCGGCGTCGGCGTGGCGGGTTCGCCGGGGGGTGCCGGTGGCACGGGAAGACCCTGCGGCCGTGCGGAGACGCCGGCGTTCGACTCGGCGCCGCCCGAATCCTCGTCGCGGAACGCCGCCTGATCGAACTCCGCGAGCTGGGCGAGGTGCTCCTCGTACTCCTCGTAGCCGATCCAGTTCAGGGTGACCGCGTCGGAGCGCTCGATGCCGAGCGGCACGTCCGGGTCGTTCGGCTCCGGGTCGGTGAGATCCGGGTCCGGTGCGAACTCGGCGAGGGCCTGCGCCTCGTCCGGATCCAACAGAGCGGCGAGTGCCGGTGCGAGCAGCGGGGAGAGGATCGCCGCATGCAGCGCCACACTGGCGACGAAGGCCGCCAACACCGGCAGGCGGGGCAGGGCGTCGTCCTCGAGCAGATCGATCGGCGCGGCCGCAGGCATGGAAGGGGATGGTAGGTGGCGGGTTGTTCTGACGACCCCCCTGAGGCCTGCGTTCGAGAGCCGAACTTTCGAGCGAGGTGTGGCGTCGCCCGCGGGCGGGGGCCTTGAGCCTGCGATCAGGGGTGTGACGGATCTCCCGCTGCGGGGCACGCGCAGCGGAGAAATGACCACTCCAGTTGGCAGATTGTCCAACAAATGGGCGATTTGCCTTGCCGTCGTCTTCCCCTGATCTACGTTTCGTGTGCTTGGCGGGGTGGTCGGAGACGACTTTCCCGTCGGCATCGCCGCAACGATCGGGGTCTTCCCGGTGCGGTGGTCGATCCGGGTGTTTGGGGTGCAGCCGTTCGGGACAGAACTGTCGCGAACACAGAACTGTCCCGAACACAGAACTGTCCCGAAGCCTGAACTGTCCCGAAGCCAGAGTTGTCCCGAAGCCAGAACTGTTCCACAGGGGCGACTCGGAGAGAGAGAACATCGAGATATGCGATCGCTGTCCACCCCTCGCGATGAGGCCGTCGGTTCATCGACCTTCGAGCGCAGCCTGCTCGCCTACGCCCTTGCCGGCGGGGCGGCGACGACCGGGGCCTCCGGGGCGATCGTCTACAGCGGCGTGCAGAACCAGTCGATGGAGTTGACCGTCGGCAAAACCCTCGCGATCGATCTCGATGGCGATACCAACGACGACTTCTCCCTGCGGTACGTCGATCCCAATTCAAGCGATTCCAGCGCTCCCTTCCAACTTCAGATCGCCCCGGTGTCCGGTTCCGAGGTCGTGGGGACGAACCAGAAGGTGGGTAGTGCCGGCGTAGCCGCCGCCCTCAGTGCCGGTAGCACGATCGATAGCGGATCGGAGTGGGGGGGGAACGCTTCGATCAAGGTTCTCGCCCAGTTCGACAAGGCCAATGGCACCGGCAGCAACACCTGGGC
>JAFMML010000050.1:3156-3529 GCA_017859745.1 Planctomycetota bacterium | reverse complement strand
TCAAGGTTCTCGCCCAGTTCGACAAGGCCAATGGCACCGGCAGCAACACCTGGGCGGGGCTCTCCAATCGTTACATCGGGGGCCGCGTCGAGACCGCCCCCAGTTCAGGACAGTACCTGTACGGATGGATCCAGTTGAGCGTGCCGGGCAACGCGCCCTCGGTCGGCAATCCGACGAGCGTCACCGTCCACGACTGGGCGTACGAAACGACCGTTGGTCAGTCGATTCTGGCCGGATCGACGACCTCGGTTCCCGGTGGCGGCGCGATGGCGCTGCTGTCGCTCGGAGCGAGCGGTCTCGGCCGCTGGCGATCCCGTCGGAAGCTCGCCTGAGCGTCGCCGCAGAGGTGTCGCAACGGTGTCGCAAAGGTGTC
>JAFMML010000050.1:0-3146 GCA_017859745.1 Planctomycetota bacterium | reverse complement strand
GGTGTCGCAAAGGTGTCATGGATAGGCGCCACCGACCACGCAGACACGGATGTCGAGAGTGGCGATGCCGACGACCGGACTCCCGCGACGACTGCTGATCCTCGGCCTCGACGGCCTTGACGGGAGTCTGCTGCATCCGGCGATCGATGCCGGGCTCCTGCCCGCGTTCGGGTCGCTGGTCGCACGGGGCGCCGTCGGCGATCTCGCGACGGGCGACGTCGTCGAACCGGTGGTCGCGTGGACCACGCTGCTGACCGGACACCGCGCCGACCGCCATCGCGTGCTCGATGGCCACGCATTCGATCCGACGATCGGAGATCTTCGTCCCGTCGGCAGCGTTGCTCGGCAGGTGCATGCACTCTGGAATCTCGCCCATCGAGAGGGTCTCGCGAGCGTCTGCGTCGGGTGGCCCGCCTCCGATCCTGCCGACCGGATCGCCGGTGCATTCGTGTCGGAGCGGTTCTTCGAACTCGCCGCCCCGATCGATGCGCCGTGGCCGGTGCGGCCCGGATCGGTGCATCCGGAGGGTCTTGAGACCTCTCTCGCCGGACTGCGCGTGCATCCCGACGAGTTCGGCGCGGAGGAGCTTGTTCCGTTCGTGCCCTCGGTCGCGAAGATCGACCCCACCCGCGATTCGCGTCCGGCGCTCCTGATGGAGGCGATCGCAGACACGGTGTCGCGGCATGCGGTCGCGACGGCCCTGCTCGAGCGGGAACCGTGGTCGCTGGCGGCGATCCGGTATCCGCTGCTCGATCGCCTCGGTCGCTGGTTCCTGCGCTTCCGCCCGCCCCGCCTCGAGGGCGTCGACGAGCGCGATGTCGAGCGGTTCGGCGGCGTGATGGATGCGGCGCTGCGTCTGCTCGACGGGATGCTGGCGAGGCTCGTCCAACTCGCCGGCGAGGAGACCACGGTGATCGTCGCGTCGCCGTTCGGGCTGCGTTGCGGATCGGATCGCCCCGCGGCGCCGGGGCCGCCCCGCGCGGAGCGTCCGGAGCGTTGGCGTCCCGATCGCGGGTCGATCGTGATCGCCGGTTCGAGGATCGCCGCCGATCGTCTGCTGCACGGCGCCTCTGCGCTCGACGTGGTGCCGACGGCGCTGGCCATGCTGCGACTGCCGGTGGGCGCGGACATGCCCGGACGGGTGCTCGCCGAGGGATTCGAGCAAGGGGCGTTCGCATCGTCGAAGGCCGAAACCGTCGAGTCGTGGGAGTCGCTCGAGGGCGAGTTCGGACGCGGCGACGCCGGCGCCGAGTCCACGACCGATCCCGACGCCGACGCCGCATGGCGACAGTTGATCGATCTCGGCTACGTCGAGGACCCGGCGTTCGTCGAACGGACCGGCAGGAATCAGCGGGCTCGGGAGGAGTTCAACCTCGCCAACACCCACATCCGAGCCCGGCGCTGGTCCGAGGCGATTCCGCCGCTCGAACGGATCGTCGCCGTGCGGGCGACCGAGACCGGATGCCTGCTGCTGCTGGCGACCTGCCATCTCGCCGTCGGCGACGCGGCGGCGGTGCGGTCCTGCGCCGAACGGGCGAGGCTCGACGACAAGACCTCGCCGGCGCTCGTCGAACTGCTGTTGGCTGGCGCTGCCCACCTCGAAGGCCGTCCGCGTGCGGAGATCCTCGAACACGTCCGCGCCGCCGACGAGGCGGGCGGCCCGGAGGTCGCGGACCGTCTGGCCTACGCCTATCTCGCCTTGCGGCGGTTCGAGGATGCCGCACGGGTGATCGAGGCGGCGGACCTCTCGACACGGGAGGCGTCGCCGATGCGTCTTCTCGTGCGGTCGCTGATCGAACTCGCACGCGGCGATGCGGAAGCCTCGGCGGCGACGGCGCTCGAGGCGATCGGCAGGTGCTACCACTGGCCGGAGGCCCACGCGACGCTGGGGATCGCCCTCGCCGGCATGGGCCGACCGGCCGAGGCCCGGCTGGCGCTAGAGCGATCGATCGAGCAACGTCCGACCGCACGGGCGCACCTGGCGCTGGCGAGCCTGCTCGAACGCACGGCGTGGGATGTCGAGACCGCACGGCGGCATCGAACGCTGGCCGCGGCGATCGAGACCCCGACCGACGCGACCACTCGTGCCCGATCGAACGAACATCCGACGACGCGAGTGGACTCTCCATGAGCACGGCGGCCGACGTCGAAGTTCGCCTCGCCGTCGATGGCGAACGCCGCGCGTGCCGCCTGCTTCTGGCCGAGGCGGCACGTCGTCATGAGCTCGGCGAGGTGTGGGGCGCGTGGGAGACCAGCGGAGGCGAGGCGCCTCGCCTCGTCGGAGCGCTCTCGGTGCAGCCGGTCGTGCATGCCGATGGCGGGCGAGAGGCCGCGGTGTGGGGGCGGGTCGTTCGCACGCACCGACGCCGTGGGATCGGCGCCCGCCTGTTCGCTGTCGCCTGCGACGAGAGCCGACGCCTCGGTGTCGCGACGTTGCGGATCATCAGCGACGCCGACGCCGGCGGCGACTCGCCCGACGTGGCGTTTCTCGCAGCGAGAGGCTTCGCGGTCGCGGAGACGCTGAGCACCTTCGAGGTCGCCACCGCGTCGATCCACGCCGATCTCGAGCCGCTTGCCAAACGCATGACCGAACGAGGCATGATCCCCGCGGAGGCACGGATGGTCCCGTTGCGCGAGGCGCCGCTCCGAGCGGTGGCGAGACTGCACGCGGCTCACCTCGGCGGAACCGAGGCGTCGGTGCTCGACTCGATCGCGGAACGGCTCGCCCGCGACGATGCCGACGACCATGGGGTGCTGCTGATCGACGGAGAGGTCCACGGGCTGCTGTTCGGCACCACCGTCGACGGTGTCACCACCATCGACGCCGAGGTGCTGTCGCCGACCTGCCGCGTCTCCGGCGGAGGTTCCGGCTGGGCGAGCCTGTTCATGCTGGCGGAACGCCTCGCCTGGGGACTCCGGCGAGGGTCTCGGTCGACGCGTTTCTCCTGCACGTCGGGCAACCGGCCGACACGACGTCTCGCGAAGCGCCTCGGAGCCCGCGAGGTCGGTGTGGAGACCGTGTACCGGCGAAACGTCGAGGGTCGGTGAGCAAGCACCTGTCGGACGTGTCGGACAGGTCGGACGTGTCGGCTGGCACGGGAACCGATCGACGCCTTGCTTCGCGAGGGCGACCTGTTGCGGTCGCC
>JAFMML010000001.1:92362-128164 GCA_017859745.1 Planctomycetota bacterium | reverse complement strand
GCCACACCGCGACTCCGAGCCGGTTCGCCTGGGCCTCGAGCTCCTCGAGCGAGATTCGAGAGGGCAGGTGGATCAACCGATCCTGAAAGACCGCGGCGAAGATGGTGGCGCCCGCGACAAGTACGACCCCGACCGCGAGAGGAATCACCGCGGCTCGCGCGAATCGACGAACGGGATCGGCGCGGATCATGCGAGAGGAGGGTAGCGCCGCCGCCTCATCGCGAATGCCCCGTCGCGAATAACCCGTCGAGAAGAACCCGTCGAGAAGCACTCAGACCATCGAGCGCGAAAGCCGCGCGTGCGCGGCCGCGATCCGCTCGATCGCTTCGTCGATCTCGGCGGCGGTGGTCAGGTCGGACAGGCTGAAGCGCACCGAACCGTGGGCGACGTCGGGGGCGATGCCCATCGCAAGGAGGACCGGCGAGGGATCGAGCGACCCGCTGCTGCACGCGGCGCCGGCCGAGGCGTAGACGCCCGATTCGGAGAGCACCACGAGCATGGCTTCGGCCTCGAGGCCGGGGAAGGCGATGTTGGCGGTGGTGGGAAGTCGCGGCGCGGTCGCGCCGTTGACCACCGCGCCCGGGCACCGCGCGAGCACGCCCGCTTCGAGTCGATCCCGCAGGATCGAACTCGACCAGCGTCCCGCCTCGATCGACCGGACCGCCTCCTCGGCCGCGGCGCCGAGACCGACGATGCCCGGCAGGTTCTCGGTGCCGCCGCGACGCTCCCGCTCCTGCGGCCCTCCCACGAGCTGCGCTTCGAAGCGTGCGCTTCCGCGAGCAACGAGCACGCCGACCCCCTTGGGCCCGTGGAACTTGTGGCCGGATGCGGTGAGCAGGTCGACGGGCGTCCCGCTCCACTCGAGCGGATGCCGGCCCGCCCACTGCACCGCGTCGCAGTGGAAGAGCACGCCCGCGTCGCGACAGCGTTCGCCGATCGCCTCGACCGGCGCGACCACGCCGGTCTCGTTGTTCGCCCACATGAGCGAGACGAGGGCGATCTCCTGCGACCGCTCGCCAAGCAGCGACTCGAGCGCATCGAGATCGACGACGCCCGCCGCATCGTGCGGCAGCCAGACGACTTCGGCCTCGCCGCGACGCTCGAGATGCTCCGCACACTCCCGCACCGCGCTGTGCTCGAGGCGACTCGTCGCAAGCACCCGTCGCGGGCCGCCTCGGAATCGATCGAGCACCCCGCGAATCGCGAGGTTCGCGCTCTCGGTGCCGCCGGAGGTGAACAGGACCTCGCGAGACCGGCAGCCCAGCAGCTTCGCCACGGACTCTCGGGCGAGATCGACGCGATGCCGGGCCTCCATGCCGCGCCGGTGCACGCTCGAGGGATTGCCCCAGTGCGCTTCGAGCGCCTCCCGCATCGCCGCGACCACCGCCGCGGACGGCCGCGTGGTGGCGTTGGCGTCGAGATCGATCGCGTCGTGCACGGCGAGAAGTCTACGACGGGTCCGCGGGCGCCGAGAGGCGACCGGCGCACTGGTCTCGACCGACCCGCCACCACCAGAGCCCGAGCCCGATCGCGGCGACGAGGCTCGCGGCGGCGGCGACGAGGAACACCCGATCCGCGGGCATGCCGCCACGGCGACAGGCCAGGAACAGCAGGCTCCCCCCGCTGCTCGCCACGAAGCTGATCGCGTTGGCGGTGCCGAGAAATCGTCCGCGACGCTCGTCGGGCGAGAGCTTCTGCAGCATCGCCTGAAGCGGCACGATGTAGAACCCCGCGGCGAGACCGAGCGGCAGCAGCAGCACGCCGACGGTGACCGCATCGCGAGGCGCGAACGCGAGCACGGTCATCGAGATCGCCATGCCGAGCCCGCCGAGCGGCGCGAGCACCGGACGGATCCGACGGCCCGACAGCACGCCCGCGAGCAGGCTGCCCACGCCGATCGCGATGGCGACGACGCCGAGCAGGTTCGCGGCGACCGCGGCGCTGGTGCCGAGCAACTCGCGGTAGTCGGGAAGGATCAGCAGGACGAGCATGCCGATCAGGTAGAAGAACGCCCACGCGAGGGTCGTCGCGAGCAGCGGACCGCGGGCCATCTCCCGCAGCGACCGCCAGTAGGTGCCGACGGGATTCCAGTCGAAGCGAAGCTCGGGCGTGGCCGCCCGCAGCCGCGGCAGGCCGAGGCTCGCGACGACGCCGAGGACCGCCACCGCGACCATGACCGCTCCCGGCAACCACGCCCATCCCGAGACGCCGCGGCCCTCGACCGGCGGCGCGAGGGCGTCGTAGATCGGGCCCGCCGCCACGGTGCCGGCGATGATCGCGAGGTTCGTGAACAGGTTGATGGTGCCGTTGGCGCCGCTCAGGCGCGACCCCCGCACGAGTTCGGGGATCATGCCGTACTTCACCGGCCCGAAGAATGCGCTCTGGGTGGCCATCAGCACCATCGCGAACACCGCGAGCCACACGCTGCCGAGAAGAAACGCAGCGCCCGCGACCGCGACCACCGCGACCTCGGCGATCTTGAGGCCGACGGTGAGATCGCGCTTGCTCGTGCGGTCGGCGATCTGCCCGCCCCAGCCGCTGAAGGCGATGAAGGGCAGCGTCAGGCAGAGTCCCACCCAGCCCTGACCGCCGTCGCCAAGCGAGGCCGCCCAGATCCCGCCCGCCGCCACCGCGAATCCGAGCACGCCCTTCAGGATGTTGTCGTTGGCGGCGCCGAAGAACTGGGTGACCAGCAGCGAGGCGAATCCCGAGTGGGGGTGGCTCGAGGGCGAGGCGGCCGGATCCGTGCCATCGCGACTCAACTCGCCGCTCCCGCCGTCCCACCGCTCGCGGCAGCCTCGGCGGCGGCATGGTGGCTCGCGGCGGCCGAGACGTCGATCGAGGAACTTCCGCCGCGAAGCGACGCCAGCCCCGCGATGCCCGTGCCGTAGCCCTTCAACGGCTGGAACCAGACCTCTTCTCCCGAGAGCGGGTCGAGGCACCACGTGTAGCCCTGGCAGTTCACGATCAGCCGATCGCCGTCGATGAGGATCGAGACGAAGCCGCCTCCCTTGGAGGCCTTCCAGTCCCAGCGGATCTCGCCCGAGTAGCGGTCAAGGGCGACGACGCGGCGGTTGAACCCGACGAAGACGAGGTCGTCGAGGCGAGGCGATGATCCATCGATCGTGCGAGACATTCCCGAAGTGTAGAGATCGATCGCGGCTCGTCGCGGAGGATCACCTCGGCGGTGCCGGCGGCGACTCGCGGGGCGTGGGTGGCGCAAGCCGGCCGGTCGCCATGGCGAGGTTCGCCGCGGCGATCCTGATCGCCGCACGGGAGTCCTGATCGACCAGCCGAGAGTCCGCGAGCCCACGGCGGGCCTCGTCGACCTCGACGAACGTCGCGAGGCCTTCGTCGAAGGAGGCCATCGCGGACTCGAAGTTCGCCTCGCTCGCCGCAAGCAGCGACTTGATGACCGAGCGCTGCCGCAACGCCGTCGCGAGGTCGTTGTACGCGCGCCAGACCTCTCGGACGGCTCGATCGCGGGCGACCGCGATCTCCGCACTCGCCGCCGCGACGCTCGCGAGCGCCATGCGAACGCGGGTATCGGTGATCTCGCCATCGAGCAGCGGCACACTGATGCCGACCCACGCGCCGTACCACGGCTCCGCCACGCTCTCCCATCCCATTCCATCCACGTCGAACCCGACGAGTGGGATCGAGACGTTCGCACCGGCGGTCACCGTCGGATTGCGTCCCGCCCGCGCGAGTCGCAGTTCCGCCTGGGTCGCCTGGTACTTCGCCACGCTGGCGGCGAGATCCTGACGCCGGCCGATCGCTTCGGCGACGAGGGTCTCCACGCGCGGCGCGAGTTCCGGAAGGAGTTCCTCGTTCGCGAACTCGATCTCGAGCCGGGTGTCCGGCGCGAGTCCGATCGCCTCGAGCAGGTCGATCCCTGTCGTCGACACCGCAGCCCGCGCGGTCTCGACCTCGAACTGCGCCTGCACGCGGCCACGGACCGCGGCAAGGAGTTGCGTGTCGGTCGCGAGGCCGTGCTCGCGAAGGCTCCGGACCGCCGCTTCGAGCTTCTCGGCGGCGGCGGCCGAGACCTCTGCGATCGAGACCCGCTCGATCGACGTGACCTTGGCGTGGTACGCGACGGTGACCGCGTAGGCGATCTCCGAATGCGCGAGGTTGAACTCGGCGTCGGCGAACACGGCGCGGGACTTCGCCAGGGACTCCGCGGCCTCGCGACGCCCGAAGTCGTAGAGCAGCCACGTCAGTTCGAGGCCCGGCACGAGATCGGCGGTCTCCGCCGAGAACGAGTTCGAGTCGATCAGCGGCGGAACCTCGGGAATCGGGAAGACCGCCCGCTCGTAGCCGGCCATCAGCGAGGCCGCGAGCATCGGCTCGTACGCGCCCTCGACGAGACCGATGGCGATCGCCGCCTCGCGGGCCCGTTCCCACGCGACGCGGGTGCCCGGATTGGTGCGTTGGGCGAGATCGATGAGCTCCGCGAGGCCGTAGCGACGATCGGGATCGATCGGCGGCGGTTCACCCAGCCAGGGAAGGCCTTCGCCGGATCGCGCCGCGTCGCGGTGCTCCGGCCGCGGCGCCAACTCGCCGGTCGCGATCGACTCGAGCGTCGGCGCCAAGGCCGCCTCGCCGCTCGAGAGCCATGGGCGATCGGGCGAGGGCGGCGCCAGATCCTCGAACGGGGAACTCGTTCGACACCCCCAAGCCCCGAGGACCGATGCGCCAAGCACCACGGTGCACGACCGAACGGATGGGAGCGGGCTGACGCGAACTCGCACGGGCGGTCGATCTCGCAGGCGCATCTCGCACGACGACCATCCGCCGTACGATGCTCGCCCGATGCTACGGCACGCTTCTGGCGATCGCAACGAGTCGGCCAACAGAGGTCGACGCGCGAGACGTTCCGGCCCCGCCGCGTTCGCCGCGGCCATGCCCATCGGCCAACCCGTCTACGACTTCTTCGGCGCCTACATCCCCGCCTGGCTTCCCGCCTTCGGGCTCGGGTTCCTCGGGATGATCGTGCTTCGCGGCACGCTCGTCGCGATCGGTCTGCACGAGCGAATGCCCGCCAAGTTGCTCGTGTATCTCGCCGCGACGGTCCTGTTCTCCTGCATCGCCTGGTTCATGCTTCTCGAGCTGCGCTGACCCTCCACGCCCCGTCGGAACCGATTCCGATGCCCGCATCCACCGAAGAGTCGAAGTCTCCAGCATCCGCGGCGGCCCGTGACGATCGCCCCGCGTCGGCGAGGATCCGGACCTTCGCGGCCTCCGTGGTCGGCGCGGCGGTGGTCATCGGCGCGTTCCTGATCGCCGCCGAAGCATGGCGGTTCAACCAGCGGCACCCCAACTCCGATACCGCCGTCGTGAACGCCGACACCGTGGGCATCGCTCCGCAGGTCGGCGGGCCGATCGTCGCGCTTCACGTGCGACAGGGCGATCGGGTGGAAGCCGGGCAACTGCTCTTCGAGATCGATCCCACGGGCTTCGATCTCGCGTTGCGCGAAGCGGAAGCCGCCTTGGCTGCCCTCGATGCCCAGATCCGCCTCGAGGCGCTGCGCGAAGTCCAGCTTCGGCTGGTGGCGGAGGCGGCGGAGGCCGATGTCGCGGCCGCGATCGCGCAGGCGGCGAATCGACGGGTCACCGTCGAGCGGCTCGAGCCGGTGACCGCCAGAGGCTTCTCGACCGAGGAACTGCTCGACGAGGCCCGCACCGCCCTCGCGACCGCGGAGGCGATGGTCGTCGCCGCCAAGGCCCGCGCCGCCGCGGCGGCCGCGGCGCAGAGCGAAGTGGAGGAGCTTCGTGCCCAACGAGCCGGCTTCGAGGTCGCGATCGAGCTCGCCCGCTTGGAACGAAGCCATTGCGATGTGCGGGCCCCGGTCGCCGGAACGGTGATCAGTCTCGATCTCGCGGAGGGAGCCTTCGCGATGCCGGGACTCGAGGTCTTTCAACTGGTCGCCGCCGACACGTGGTTCGTGGACGCGCTCTTTCTGGAGGGCGAACTTCGGTGGATCCGTCCCGGCGACCGCGCGGAGATCGTGGTGATGACGGCGCCCGACCGACGATGGCGAGGCATCGTCGAGTCGATCGGCGTCGCGGTCCGGCCTTCCGACGAGTTGGTCTTCCAGGGCATCCCGGTCATCCGCCGCAAGCTCGACTGGGTGCGGGTGGCGCAACGATTCCCGGTTCGCCTGCGGATCGAGGACGGAGATCCGGAACTCTTCCGCATGGGGGCGAGCGCCACCGTCGCGATCGCGCCGACGAACGCCGGCGGCGATGCCTGAGCGCCCGGCCGGATCGCTCGCCCTCGCGTCGGCATGGCTGTGGGCGGAACTTCGACCGTTCGCGGGACGAGCCGAAGCCGCCACACGGATCGCCCTCGGCGTGTGCCTGACCGCGTTCCTCGTCCTGCTCTTCGAACTTCCGGGCCTCGGCATCGCGGCGTACATCCCGCTCTTCACCTACCGGCGCGACCGTCGCAGCACCATCAAGCTCGGCGTGGCGTTCGGACTGTTCGCGATGCTCACGGTCGGCACCACCCTTCCCCTCTGGTCGATCAGCGAGAACCGCTGGGCGTTGCGGTTCATCGTGCTGCTCATGGTGACCTTCGTCACCTTCGACACCATGCTGATCCCGAAACTCGGTCCGCTCGCGTTCGCGATCGGCTCGCTCACCGTGCTGCTGCTGACCATTGCGGGCCTCGTGCCGGATGGCGAACTCGTCACGACGGAACTGCTCAAGGCCGCGACCTCGATCGTGATCGGAGGCGGCGTCTCGGCGTCCATCGCGTCGGTGCCATGGATCACCGCTCCCGAGGCGGAAGCCGCGGAGGAGGAGTTCGAAGAGGTCTCCGCATCGTCCGACCGGGCGATCTTCGCGGTCCGCGGCACGTTCGCGGTCATGCTGGGCTTCGTGATCTTCAGCGCGACCGACTGGTTCGGGATCCACACCTGCATGTTCACGACGCTCTTCATCGCGTCGCCGGAGCGAGAACGCCTGCTCCGAAAGGGCGCCCTGCGCATCGGCGGCGCCGCGTTCGGCAGCCTGCTGGCGCTGGTCGCGATGGTGTGGGTGGTTCCGCAGCTCGACGACGTCGCGGGCTTTCTCGCCATGGTGGCGATCGTCTCGCTGCTCGCGGGCTGGGTGGCGGCGGGAAGCGAGCGGATCAGCTACGCGGGCATGCAGATCGGGCTGGCGTTCTTCCTGGCCGTGCTCGCGCTTCCGGGCCCGATCTACGAGTTGAGCGAGGCGAGAGACCGCGTGATCGGCGTGCTGCTCGGGGTGCTGCTGGCCTGGTTCGCCTTCTCCCCGGGGACGCTCGGGCTCGATCGGCCGTTTCGCAGGAGTCCGCCGACTGGCCAGCCGGTCGAGTGATCGCCTCGAGGCCCCTGCTCGAAGTGCGCCGATCGACGGCGTGAACACGGAGGCGACGAAGATCTCCCCCCGATTCCATCGCGGCCCGGACGCGGCGCCTCGCTCCAACGCCCGCTCCCAAACGAACACCGCCCCGGCCGAAGCCGAGGCGGGTGGGTTCATGCGGATGAGAGGGATCGAACCTCCACGGGGTTTTACCCCCACAAGAACCTGAATCTTGCGCGTCTGCCAATTCCGCCACATCCGCGGCCGGGGGAGTGTAGCGAGAGGTCGTTCTTCGCGACAGGTTCCCCGCGACGGAGACGGGGCCTCGAGGATCGCGAGGTCAGGACCCTGCGTCTTCCGACGCCTCCTCCGCAGCAGCGGTCGGGACCACCGGCATCGGGGTCCCCACGCGAACCGCAAGAACCTTGCCGCGGATCTCCTTGGCCATCTCCGGATTCTCGCGAAGGAAGCTCTTGGCGCTCTCACGGCCCTGCCCGATTCGGATCTCGCCGTAGCTGAACCAGGAGCCTGCCTTGTTGACGATGTTGTCCTCGACGGCGAGATCGACGAGATCGCCCACGGCGCTCACGCCCTCGTCGAACATGATGTCGAACTCGGCGTTGCGGAACGGAGGAGCGATCTTGTTCTTGACGACCTTCGCCCGCACCCGATTGCCCACGTTCTTCTCACCGTCCTTGATCGCACCGATGCGACGGATGTCGATCCGAACCGAGGAGTAGAACTTGAGGGCCCGACCGCCTGTGGTGGTCTCGGGACTGCCGAACATCACGCCGATCTTCTCACGGAGCTGGTTGATGAAGATCACGATGCAGTCGCTCTTGGCGATGGCGCCGGTCAGCTTCCGAAGGGCCTGACTCATCAGGCGAGCCTGGAGGCCGACGTGGCTGTCGCCCATCTCTCCTTCGATCTCGGCACGGGGAATCAATGCTGCGACCGAGTCGACCACGATGATGTTGACGGCGTTCGAACGCACCAGGAGTTCGCAGATCTCCAAGGCCTGCTCGCCGGTGTCGGGCTGGGAGACCAGCAGTTCGTCGAGGTCGACGCCGATCCGCTTGGCCCAGGACGGGTCGAGGGCGTGCTCGGCGTCGATGAAGGCGGCGACTCCGCCATCCATCTGGCAGTTGGCGACGGTGGTGAGCGCCAGCGTGGTCTTGCCCGAACTCTCCGGTCCGAAGATCTCGACGATGCGTCCCTTGGGGAGACCTCTGCCGCCAAGGGCGAGATCGAGACTCAGGGCTCCGGTCGAGATGCTGGGGATCGCTGGGATGTTGTCCCCGTCGAGACGCATGATCGAGCCCTTGCCGAAGGACTTCTCGATCTGGCCGAGCGCACGTTCGAGAGCCTGCTGTCGTCCCTTCTCCTCGGCCGAACTCGGATCGGTCTTCGTGCCGCGGCCGCGGGACTTGCTGTTCTTGACGCCGTTCTGGACGTTCTTGACTTCCACGGTTCCGGAGGCGGTCCCGGAGGCGGTCCCGGAGGCGGTGCTGGACATGGCAGGGTCCTTCCTGTCGAGTGAAGCTGATGGATGAGGTTGATCTGAAGTTCGGTTCGAACGACTGGTAGGTATTTGTTCGGGTCATGATGCCGGCGATCTTGAATCCCGTCAAGGGCCTGCATCGCGAGGGTTCCAACCCGCCCCCCGGGGCCAGCTGGAGGTCGGGCTGGACGTCGGGCTGGAAGTCTCGGCTTGGAAGGCACCGGCTCGTGCCGCTGGTCCGAGAAGTTCGAACCCCCGTTCGGCCGCAGACTACCTCCCCGCTGGTGGATCGACCCGGGTCCAAGCCGAAAATCCCGGCACCGTCATCCGGCACCCCATCACCCACTCCTCCATCGACGCCGATCCCGCCCATGCCTCCGATCGCAGATCTCGCCGCCCGCCAGCTCGCCGCCTACAACGCCGCCGACCTCGACGCGTTCTGCGACTGCTACCACACGGCTGTGCGGGTGCTGGGAGGCCCCGACGGTCTCGACGAGCAGCCGCCGGGGCTTGCCGCCTTCCGCGATCGCTACCGCGACCTGTTCACGCGCTGGCGGTTCGGGGCCGAGGTCTCGCAGCGCCTCGTGCTGGGCGAGCACGCGATCGACTTCGAACGCTGGTGGCGGATCGATCCCGATCGAGGCGAACGGTCCGAAGGCGAGATCCTCGTGCGATACACCCTCCGCGACGATCGCATCGGCGTCGTGCAGTTCCTGAAGCCGGCGCCGTAGTCGACCGCGGTCGATCCCGACGCGACGTCCCGCCGATCAATAGTTCGGCGTCGGCGGCCGGTAGGACGCGAGGTCGATCGAGCGGAAGAACTCGATCGTCTTGATCAGACCCTCCTCGAGCGGCACCTTGGGCTCCCAACCGAGCTTCTCCATGGCGATCGAGATGTCCGGCCGGCGGCGGGTGGGATCGTCCTCGGGCAACGGCTTCTCGATGCGAATCTCCGAACCACTGCCGGAGAGCCGCACCGCCAACTCGGCCAGTTCGCGGATCGTGAATTCGCCTGGATTGCCGAGATTCATCGGCCCGTGGAAGCCTCGCGGCAGATCCATGAACCGAATGAAGCCGTCCACGAGATCGTCGACGTAGCAGAACGAGCGGGTCTGCGATCCATCGCCGAACAGCGTGATCGGATCTCCCGCGATCGCCTGCCGTACGAAGTTGCTGACGACCCGGCCGTCGTAGGGGTGCATTCGAGGGCCGTAGGTGTTGAAGATCCGCACCACCCGGACGTCCACGTCGTTCTGGCGCAGATAGTCGAACATCAGCGTCTCGGCGCAGCGCTTGCCCTCGTCGTAGCACGCTCGCGGGCCGATCGGGTTGACGTTTCCGCGGTAGCTCTCGGCCTGGGGATGCACCTCGGGATCGCCGTAGATCTCGCTGGTCGAGGCGTGCAGGATCCGCGCCTTCACCCGCTTGGCCAGACCGAGCATGTTGATCGCGCCCATGACCGAGGTCTTGGTCGTCTTGATCGGGTTGTACTGGTAGTGGCCGGGCGCCGCGGGGCACGCGAGGTTGTAGATCTGGTCGACCTCGAGCACGATCGGCTCGGTCACGTCGTGCCGGACCAGCTCGAAGTTCCGCCGTCCCAGCAGGTGCTCGATGTTGGACTTCTGGCTCGTGAAGAAGTTGTCGAGGCAGATGACGTCGTGGCCCCGCTCGACGAGTCGATCGCAGAGGTGGGACCCGAGAAAGCCGGCACCGCCGGTGACGAGAACGCGCTGGACCATCGAGAGACGACTCCTTGGGGACGCACCGCGGATCATCGCCACGGAAGCGGGTTCATCGGGCGTCGCGGGGGCGGTTCCCCACTCCGATCGGACGGCCGCAGGCCTCGGACACCGATCGAGACCCGCATCCCTTGGCGCATTCTTCACGTTGGTCGCTGGGAACCGCCGCCACGCTCCCGCATAATCCAGCCTCACGGGTCCCCGACGGGACTCTCCCCGAGCGCTCTGCGAGAACCGCCGATGAAGCGTGTGCTGATCGTCGAGGACGAACCCGAGATCGCCGACCTGATCCGGTTCCACGTCGAACGGGAGGGCCTCGCCGCCCGCAGCGTGGCCTCCGGCAAGCTCGCCCTCGACGCGGTCCGTCACGACGCTCCGGACGTCGTCGTGCTCGATCTGATGCTGCCGGATCTCGACGGCCTCGAGGTGTGCCGCCGGCTGAAGCAGAATCCCGACACGAGAGGGATCCCGATCCTGATGGTCTCGGCGAAGGGCGAGGAGACCGACATCGTCAGCGGAATCGAACTCGGCGCCGACGACTACGTCACCAAGCCCTTCAGCGCCAAGATCCTCATCGCCCGTCTCAAGAACATCCTTCGCCGCGGCGAAGCCGGCGATAGCGAAGTCACGCCCGCCGGCCGGGTCACGTTGCGAGGCGGTTCCCTCGTCATCGACGCCGAGCGCCATCGGGTCCTCTGCGAGGGCCGACCGATCGAGCTGACCGTCACCGAGTTCGGGGTGCTGCATCACCTCGCCTCGAAGCCCGGGTTCGTGCGGACCCGCGATCAGATCATCGCCGCGGTGCACGGAAAGTCGACCGTGCTCACCAGTCGCACCGTCGACGTCCACGTCACCGCGTTGCGGCGCAAGCTCGGAGAGCTCTCGGAGTGCATCGAGACGGTCCGAGGCGTCGGTTACCGCTTCGCCGAGGCGCAGACGGTCGAGGGATGATCGCCAAGCCACGCCGTGCGGGACCGAGATGGCGACTCGCGGCGGCGGGCGTGCTGCAGGCCGTCGCGGGCGTGCTGCTGCTCGCGATGGGCGTGGGCTCGCTCTTCGGCAGTCGGCAGGACGAGGCCCGCCGCTCGGCGGTCCGCGTGGCCGAGACCCTCGCCGCCTCGCTCTCTTCAGGCGATCTCGAACGACCAGACGCGCTTGCCGATCGCCTTGCCGGCGTCGCCTCGAGACTCGCCGCGACCGTCGTGGTGAAGCGGGGCGACGAGGTGCTGCTGCGCCTCGCGCCAAACGGGCGGATCACGACCTCCGAGGTCTCCGACGGCGGCCTCGGTGCGGCCTTCGAGTCGATCCCGATCGGGGGCGGCGTCGCGGTCGAGACCCGCCTTGGCGGATGGCAGGCCGCGGCGACGATCCCCGCGGCGCCGAACGCCACGATCGCCGTTCGCCTGCCGGCGGATCCGCCGCCCTCGCCGGCCGTCGGCATGGCCATCGCCGGAGGTGGCCTGCTGCTGATGCTCCCGTTGACGCTGCTGGCCTGGCGGGGGCGACAGCGCCGCGATCGCCTCGAACAGCTCGCGGCGGAGGTCGAGACCGCCGCCGAGGCTGCCGGCGGGCACGCCCCGCCGGCCGCGGATCGCGTCGACCCCGACGAGGAGCTGCTTCCGCTGGCCGAGGCGATCCACCGGCTGGGCTCCGCCTGGCTCGATCGCGTCGGCCGCCTCGAGTCGCGGCTCGAGGAGACCGGAGGACTGCTCGAGGCGCTCGGCAGCGCGCTCATCACCCTCGACCGCCAGCATCGGGTGCGTTCGCTGAACGCCGCGGCGGCCGAGCTGCTCGGGGTGGATCGTCCCGGCGCCGTCGGGCGGCTGCTGCACGAACTCGTCCGGAGCCCGCAACTGCATCGCCTGCTGTCGCGCTCGGTGGCCGGTGGCGACGCCCGCCCCGAGGAGTTCCCGTTGGGCGTCTCCGACGGCGAGATCGTGGTGCAGGCGACCTGCAGTCGCATGCACGATCGCGGCGGCGAGCGAGGCGGGCTGCTGCTGCTGATGACCGACGTCACCCGCATTCGACGTCTCGAGAGCCTTCGCAGCGACTTCGCCGCGAACGTCAGTCACGAGCTTCGCACCCCCATCACCAACATCAAGGGGTACGCGGACACCCTCGTCGAGGTCGGCTTCGACGACCCCGAGCAGAGCCGCAACTTCCTCGACATCGTCCGCCGCAACGCGGACCGCCTGGCGGCGATCATCGAGGACCTTCTGACTCTGGCCCAACTCGAAGGACCGGACGCCCGGCAGCGACTCGCCCCGGGACCGTGCAACGCGATGCGCCTTGCCGACGCGGTCGCCGAGAGCCTCGGTCCCGCCGCGTCGGCCCGCGGCATCGACATCGAGACCGGTCGAGTGCCCGCCATCGAGTTCGTGGCCAACGCCCCGCTGCTGGAGCAGGCTCTCGCGAACCTCGTCTCGAACGCCATCAAGTACGCCCCGGAGGAGTCGACCGTCCACCTCGGCGCGACGGCCGACGACGACACCGTCACGCTGGTGGTCCGCGACGAGGGACCGGGCATTCCCGCAGAGCATCTCGAGCGTCTGTTCGAACGGTTCTACCGGATCGATCGGGCCCGCAGTCGCGATCGCGGCGGCACCGGTCTGGGCCTGTCGATCGTGAAGCACATCGCCGCGGTCCACGACGGCCGGGTCGAGGTGGACAGCGAGGTGGGCCGCGGCAGCGAGTTCCGCCTCGTGCTGCCCCGCGAACCCCGCTTCCCCGATGGGCAGTCGCCGGACGGCGAACCGATCGAGGCGACACCAAGGGCCGGGGCGCCGATCGAGACGTCCTTCGCCAACGACATCGAATCGGCGAGCGGGGCCGCCTCCCCGCCCGGAAGACGCCGCGGGCATGTCGCCCCGATCGCGGATTCCGACGCTGCAGGTGGGTGATATCGCCCGGGATGTTCACCGCAGGGCATCGGGACCGATACGATGTCCAACGCGCTCCGACTCCTCCGCTGCACCCCTTCCAACGCTCCCATGCCCGTCGATCTTCACGCCGAACTCATCCAGGTCCGCCGCGAGCTTCTCGCGATGGGCTCGCTCGTCGAGGAGCGGGTCGCCGGCGCCGTCGAGGCGATGGTCCGTCTCGACGTGGCGGAGGCGCAGCGAATCCGGGACGCCGACGCCGAGATCGATCGGATGGAACTGCAGATCGAGGAGGAATGCATGCGCCTGCTCGCACTGGCCCAGCCGGTCGCGGGCGACCTCCGATTCATCCTGACGGTGCTCCGCGTCAACGGCGAACTCGAGCGGATCGCGGATCTCGCCAAGGGAATCTCCAAGCGGGTCATTCGTCTCGGTCGCCAGCACGCGGTGGCGATTCCCGAGATCTCGATCGAGATGGGCAAGCGGGCCAGGGCGATGCTGGCCGAGGTCCTGTCGGCGCTCTCCGACCAGGATCCGCAGCGGTGCCGCAACCTCTCCGAACCCGAGGACCAGGTCGATCGGCTCCAGAAGCAGGTCCTCGAATGGGTCCGCTCGCGGGTCGCCGCCGATCCCGAGCAGGCGCCCGCGGTGATCGACGTGCTGACCCTCTCCCAGCGGATCGAGCGCATCGCCGACATGGTCACCCACATCGCCGACGACGTGATCTTCCTCGTCGAGGGTCGGGTGGTCCGCCACGGCAAGCTCTGACCGGTCGGCCGAGAGCGATCTCTCCAGAATCATCGAGCCGTGATCGCGTCGCCAGCGAGCGCACCGTGAGCCGGCGTGGTTCGCTCGGGCACGTCGCCGCACCCGCATCCTCCGCGAGAACTATTCGCCGCGATCGCCGTCGGGCACCAGACGCACCTCGTCTTCGCCGTCCTGTTCCGCGATGCCGAGTTCCAGCAGCGCCTGCAACGCCGCCTGCTGCTCGGCCTCCTTCTTGGTCGAGCCCCAGCACGCCGCGAAGCGACGACTCCCGCTCTCGACGCACACTTCGAAGCACTTCGCGTGGTCCGGCCCCTTCTCGTCGAGGACCACGTAGGTCGGCGCATCGCCGCCGTTCCGCTGCAGGGCCTGCTGAAGGACCGACTTGAAGTTCCGCTGGTGTCCGAGGCGGGCGGCCCGCTCGATCGCCGGCTCGACGTGTGCGAGCACGAACGCGCGAGCCCGCTCCATGCCCGCGTCGAGATAGAGCGCTCCGATCACCGCCTCGAACGCGGCCGCGGCCAGCGATTGCGGAATCGGCTCCTGGCCGGCCATGCCCTTGCCGAGTCGAAGGCGCCCCGGCAGGTCGAGTCGAATGGCGATCTCGGCGCAGAGGCGGCGACTGACCACGTTGGACTTGATCTTGGTCAACTCGCCTTCGAGCAGATCGGGATAGGCCCGAAAGATGTGGTCGCAGACCACGATCGCGAGGACCGCATCCCCGAGGAACTCCAGTCGCTCGTTGCTCGCGAGCCGGTGCTCGGCATGCGAGGCGTGGAGGAGCGCCTGCTCGATGATTCCCCGATCCGAGAAGCGATGGCCGAGGATCTCCTCGACCGTGGCGATGTCGTTCTGGTCCATCCAGAGTCCTCGCGAGACGACGCGTCGCGATCTCGGCCCCGCTGGGGGGAGATCGCCCGAACAGGTCGGTCGCGGGCGGTCGCTCGCGGAGGTCGGTCCTCGGGACCGGTCCGGGAGCGAGCGCTCACCACCGGGGTCCCGGCACACGCCGGGTCTCGTCAGACTACATCGGTCCAAACGCCCCCAATCTCCTCCAGAACCGGACCTTGCGTCATCGCCCGGTCCCCGGGGCGAAGGGATCCCGTGGCCCACGCGTTGTTCGAATCCGGGATTGCATCCGCGAGGCGGTCTGGGTACCCTCTCCGATTCGTCGTTGTCCGACCCGCCGTGCCGCCCGAGAGCCGCCATGCACTATCCGCACAAGCTCAGCCGCATCAAGAAGCTCCGCAAGGTCGGGTTCCGAGCCCGCATGAGGACGAGCAAGGGCCGCCGAATCATCAATCGGCGACGACGCCTCGGCCGCCGCGTGGTCACCACCTCCTGAGCCGCCCGAGCCGGCATCACCGAATCTCCGTACGCCCCGCCGCCCTCTGCGGCGGGGTGTTGTCGTCTGGCGTCCGACCCCGTCCGGAGCCGACGAGCGAGCGATGACCACGACGCCCGACGATGCGAACGCCGCGACCAGGCCGCCGCTCTGCCTGATCGGTCTTCGCGGAAGCGGCAAGAGCGCTCTCGGCGCCCGCCTCGCCGAGGCGACCGGCGGCACGTTCATCGACCTCGACGAGGCGACCTGCCGCCGGCTGGGCGTCGACTCGGTGACCGCCGCCTTCGAGCGGCACGGCGAGGAGTCGTTTCGTCGGGCGGAACTCGAGACGTTGCGCGACCTGGGCGCCCGTCTCGAGCCCGGCACCGTCCTCGCCCTCGGTGGCGGCACCCCCTGCAGCGAGTCGGGGCGGGAACTCGTCGAGCACCTCAAGCGAGGCGGCGTCGTGATCGCCTGGCTCGACGCGCCGGATTCGGCGCTCGCCTCGCGTCTCGCCCGGGGCGCAGATCGACCCCGCCTGCGAGGTGCGTCGATCGAGGAGGAGATCGCCACGCTTCGCGCGGAACGGCAACGCACCTATCGACGGCTTGCGGACCTCCGCGTGGACACCGACGCCTTCACCATGGACGGCGCGGTGCGTTCGGTCCTTTCGTGGTGCCGGGATCGGATCGACGAGGGCCGGTGAGCCTGCCTGAGCGGCTCAGGCCGCCCGCATCAGCCAGCCTTCGCCGAGATAGCGACGCAGCGCCGGCAGGTCGAGATCGCTCTCGAAGCCGTCGAAGCGCAACGCCATGCGGCTCGGTCCGAGCACGTCGTTGGGATCGTCCTCGCAGCGGACGACCTCGCCGATCGCCTTGATGCGACGGCCGCACCCGGGCAGTTCGATCTCGATGTCGACCGACTCGCCCGGCATCACCGGCTCGTCGAGCTCGAAGTTCACCCCTCCCTCGCCGATGTCGTAGGCGTGGCCGTCGAGCCGACTGCCGTGCTCGGCGCCGCGGCGCTGGACCGAAACGGCGGTGTACATGGGCCTCAGGCTGAAGCGTTCGAACTGTCGGCGGTTCACGTACGGCGAGGCGGAAGCGGCGGGACTGCTCATGGGGAGGGCTCCATCTGCTCTCTCCACCTCTCCGTGCCGTTATCGGCAGGCTTCCGGCCGCCTTTGAGGGAATGAGCGATTCCGCTCGGGATTTCCAGGATCCGCCGCCTATGGCCGGCACTGTGGCCGGCACAGCGCCGCCCCCGGCCCCCGGGCCGCGGCGGGTACGCTCCCGACGTGACATCGGACTCGCAGACAGACTCCACCCCGTCCCCAACAGCGACCCCCTTCTCGGGAGGCTGGCGCCTGATCGCCGGCCCCACCCCCGGCCCGACGCCCGAAGATCTCGCCCCGCTCGCGGGTAGGACCGTCGTCGTCGTCGGCTACGGCAACCAGGGCCGCGCCCACGCCCGAAATCTCGCAGACAGCGGCATCTCGACGGTGGTCGCCTTGCGCGACGAGTCGCCGAGTCGTCCCGAGGCGATCGAGGCTGGACTCGAGGTCGCGACGCCTGAAGCGGCGATTCCCCGCGGCGATCTCGTTCTGCTGGCGGTGCCGGACCGGGTCCATGGCGTGGTCGATCGCACGTGGCTCGTGCCGCATGCGAAGTCCGGCGCCGTCGTCGGCGTGCTGCACGGCCATTCGATCCACACCGGCGAACTCTCCCCCCGCAAGGATCTCGGCGTGGTGATGGTCGCGCCGAAGGGTCCGGGGACGACTCTGCGGGCCCGCTATCTCGACGGGACCGGTATTCCGGCACTCGTCTCGATCGAGCGGGATCCCTCGGGAACCGCCCGCGAATTCGCCCTCGCCTGGGCCCGAGCGATCGGGTGCGGCCGCAGCGGCCTCGTCGAGACCACCGCCGCCGCGGAGACCGCGTCGGATCTCTTCGGCGAACAGGCGGTCCTGTGCGGCGGGGTGCTCGCGATGATCTCCTCGGCGTTCGAGGTGCTCGTCGAGCGGGGCTGCCCGGCGGAGCTGGCCTACCTCGAGTGCATCCACGAACTGAAGCAGGTCGTGGACCTCGTCTACGCCCGCGGGCCCTCGGGCATGCGGGCGGCGATCAGCGAGACGGCGGAGTTCGGCGCCCTCGAGGTCTGGCGGGACCGCGACCGCATGATCGACCGGACGTGGCTTCGCGAACGCCTCGAATCGATTCTTGCTGGGGAGTTCTCGCGTCGCATGGCCGATGACCAGTCACGCGGAGACGCGTGGCTCCGCACCGCGCGGCGGGACGCCGAGCGGCAGGACCTCGAGGCCGCGGGACGTGCGGTGCGCGGCCTGATGCCGTGGCTCGCAAAGGGCGACCGCGGCTGAGTCGGCGGCACGTCGTCGCCGGTGGTCCCGGCGCATCGGTCCACTCGTCGGTCCACTCGTCGGCCCGCCCTCTTCCAGCTCCTCGTCCAGCTCCTCCACCTGTCGGGAACCCCAGCCGATGAGCGTCTTCGATGCGGTGATCCTCGGCATCGTCGAAGGGATCACCGAGTACCTGCCGGTCTCGAGCACCGGCCACCTGATCCTGACCGCGTGGCTGCTCGGCCTCGATCGCGATCCCGCGACCAAGCAGGCCGTCGACGCGTTCAACATCATCATTCAGGGCGGTGCGATTCTGGCGGTGCTCGGCCTCTACCGGGTGCGGGTGCTGTCGATGCTGCGGGGCCTCGTCGGCAAGGACCCCGCGGGACTGCGGCTCTTCCTGAACCTCTTCGTGGCGTTTCTGCCGGCGGCGATCCTGGGCGTGCTGTTCGACGACCTCATCGAGGCGCATCTCTTCAGGCCGGTGCCGGTGCTGGCGGCGCTGGGCCTCGGCGGCGTGCTGCTGATCGTGATCGGCCCGTGGCTTCGCAAGGCCCGTCACGAGGATGCGAACGCGGACGCGGCGATGTCCGGGGCCGGAGCGGGCTCGGGTGCTGGAACCGTCGATCCCGCGCAGGACCGACGCTCGATCGAATCGATGACGATCGGCCGTTCGCTCGTGGTCGGATTCCTGCAGCCGATCGCGATGTGGCCGGGCACGAGCCGCTCGATGATGACGATCGTCGGCGGCATGGTGACGGGACTGAGGCCGAAGGACGCCGCGGAGTTCTCGTTCCTGCTCGGCCTGCCCACCCTCGGCGGGGCGTGCGTCTACAAGGCCGCGAAGTCGATCATGCGACACGAGGATGGTGCCGCCGGCTTCATCGAGGACCTTGGCGGCGTTGCCCCGGTCGTCGTCGGCATCGCCGTCGCGACGCTCTCTGCGGCGATCGCCGTCAAGTGGCTCGTCGGATATCTGACGAAGCACGGCATGGCGCTCTTCGGCTGGTGGCGCATCGTGTTGTGCGTGGTGATGGCGATCGGCGTCTGGCAGGGCTGGGTGAGCTTCGACGCTGCGGCTGCGGAACACAGCGACGCCGTCACGACCGCCGTTCTTCCCTAGTCGGACACGTCGGACACGTCCGACCCCTCACTCCCCCGCGTCGATCACCGCGCTTCGCGCCGCTTGCTGGGTCGCCTCGTCCTGCAGCGGCAAGCCCTCGGCGAACCGCGCCAACTGCCGTGCGGCTTCAAGGCGGTCGATCACCGGCCAGTCGCGCCACCCCGTTCCAGACGCGAGGTCCATGGGCGATTCGACGACGGCCACCGACCATCCGCCCGCCATCTCGAACGCGAATGCGGCCGTCGCACCATTCGGCGACGCGACCGCGGTCATCGCGTCGCGCCACGCGGGGGTCGTCTCCTCGACCTTCGGGGTTCGGGAGACGATCTCGCCGTCCTCGTCGATCCGCGCGATCCCGTAGGTCGCCCTCGGCGCCCGGACCTGGTGGACCAGCACGATCTCCACGCCGTCGCAGGCGACCGGCTCGCCGATCGCCCGAATGGACGTTCGCGGCCACAACGTGCCGCCGAGCGCCCACGCCAGCAGCGCCGCCATCGTCACGAACACCGCGATCTTGACGAGCAGACTGCGCAGACCGAGCACCACCTGCCACATGGGGCCTCGGTAGGGCGGCGTTCGATCTCGATCGGTGCGGGGGCGCATCTTCGCCGGAGAGTATGACCGAACCGGCGGCCCTCGGTGATCACGCGGGCCGCGCCCGGAGAACCGTGCCGGTGGGAAGGCGGCCGCCTTCCGGGTTTCATCGGACGTTCCAGCAGGCGTGGCCGACGAGGCGCTGCAGACATGCAGGGCGAATCGCAACCGGCCATCTGGGGGACCGCCCTCTCGCGGCCCGCCGACCCACCGTCACATCGACGATCCCATCGCTAGCCGAGCGCCTCGAGCAGCTGGGCCTCGTCCCACACCTCGATGCCGAGGTCCTTGGCCTTGGCAAGCTTGCTGCCGGCGTTGGCCCCGGCGACGACGAGATCGGTCTTCTTCGACACGCTTCCGGTGACCTTGGCCCCGAGTTCCTCGAGACGTTCGGACAGTTCGGATCGCGTGAACCGCTCGAGCTCGCCGGTCAGGACCACGGTCTTGCCCGCAAACGGCCCGGTGGCCTCGCCCGCCGCTGGTCGCAGGTCGCGGCTTGCGAGATCGACGCCCGCCTCGGCGAGGCGACGGAAGGTCTCCCCCGCCGCCTCCGAATGCAGGTACTCCGAGACCGCCGCCGCCGTGATCGGGCCGAAGTCCGGCAGGGCTTCGAGGGCTTCGGCGGATGCCGTACGGAGCGCGTCCGCATCCGCGAAGTGCCGTGCGAGCGTCTTCGCCGTCGCGGCACCGACGTGGCGGATGCCCAGACCCGCCAGCACGCGGGCGAGCCCGCGGGTCTTCGCGACCTCCGTCGCGTCGAGCAGGTTCTGCGCCGACGTCTCGCCGACCCGTTCGAGCGCGAGCAGATCCTCCTTCTTCAGCTCGAACAGATCCGCGAAGTGGGTCACCAGTTTCGCGTCGACGAGCTGGTTGACGATCGTCTCGCCGAAGCCGTCGAGATCCATCTGCCCGCGGCCGGCAAACCACTTGACCTTCTCGCGAAACTGCGCCGGACACTCGGGATTGGTGCAGTAGAGCTTCGGCCCCTCCTGCTCGACCGGTCCCTCGCACGTCGGACAGTGCGTGGGCGGCTCGATCGGACGCTCCTTGCCGGTCCGGGCCTTCACGACCGGCGCGACGACCTGGGGGATGATTTCGCCGGCCTTCTCGACCTCGACCCGATCGCCGAGGCGGATGTCCTTGCGACGGATCTCCTCGATGTTGTGGAGCGTCGCGTGGCGGACCGTCGTCCCCGCGAGGACCACCGGCTCCATCGTCGCCCGCGGCGTCAGGGTGCCGCCCTTGCCCACCTGCCACTCGACCTCGACGAGCCGACTCGTCGCGCGATCGGGCGGGTACTTGAACGCGATGCACCAGCGCGGGGCCTTCGAGGTCGAGCCGAGTTCGCGTTGCAGACGGAAGTCCTCGACCCGCACCACCATGCCGTCGCAGGCGTAGCCGAGCGAACGACGTCGTTCGGCGAAGGCCTCCACCGCCTCGACCGCCGCGTCCTCGGTCTCGACCCGCAC
Source organism: Planctomycetota bacterium (assembly GCA_017859745.1). Classification (GTDB taxonomy): domain Bacteria; phylum Planctomycetota; class Phycisphaerae; order Phycisphaerales; family SM1A02; genus VGXO01. Next base: position 107,082 of record JAFMML010000001.1, on the reverse strand, counting down.
CGCGAGCCGTTCGACCGGCACGCCGAAGGAGCGGAGTGCCGCGAGAAACGCCCAGTGGCCGTCGGCCTCGAGCGATCCGACCACCTCGCCGCGGCCGTGGGCGGAGAAGGCCAGGCGCCGCGAGGCGACCACCTTCGAGTCGAGCAGCTTGAGCGTGCCCGCCGCCGCGTTGCGGGCGTTGGCGAAGAGGGCCTCGCCCGACGCCTCGCGCTCCGCGTTGATCCGGTCGAACTCGCGATCGGGCAGGTAGATCTCGCCTCGGATCTCGAGGACTTCGGGCGGCGCGTCGGTGTCGAGACGCAGCGGAATCCCTCTGATCGTGCGGACGTTCGCGGTGACGACGTCGCCCTTCTCGCCGTCGCCTCGTGTCGTCGCCCGCACGAGGCGACCGTCCTCGTAGCGGAGGCTCACCGCGAGGCCGTCGAGCTTGGGGTCGCAGACGAATGCCGGCATCGCGTCCTCGGCGATGGCGTCGGCGTCGCGCAGGAGCTTCACGACCCGGGCGATCCACGCCCGCAGATCCTCGATCGAATAGGTGTTGTCGATCGACCTCATCGGCACCGCGTGGGCCGCGGTCTCGAAGCCCTCGATCGGCTCGCCGCCGACGCGGCGGGTGGGGCTGTCGGGATCGTCGAGATCGGGATGCCGCGCCTCGAGATCGGCGAGTTCCGCGAGCAGGCGGTCGTACTCCGGATCCGACATGATCGGATCGGCGTCGACGTAGTACGCCCGATCGGCCCGGCGCAACAGGTCTCGAAGTTCGAGGACCCGCTCTCCCTCTCGCCCCCGCTTCGCCGACGCCGTGACCGCCTTCCCGCCACGGGCTCCGTCGTCGTCTCGTGCCGTCATGCGATGCTCACCGCGAAGGGAAACCCGTCAGTCCGCGGAGATCGTCCGCGGGCCGTCCTTGCCGGCCTTCTTCTCGTACACGCCGTCGCCCGCCCGCTCGTACTTGGTGAAGCCCATCCGCTCGAGATTCTTGTTGGACATCTTGGTCTTCTCCGCCGCATCGCTGTGGGCAAGCGGCAGATTGGGCACGCTCGGCACCCGGCGGACCGGCTTGCCGTTCTCGGGATGGGTCTCGAGCGCCGGGTCGCTCATCTTCTGGAACCACTCGAAGGCGTCGCCGTCGCTGCCGTCGGGACGCACGAAGACGTAGCGGTAGGTGGGCATGCCACGATCGTAGGAACTCGTCCCGAATCGGTCCCGGATCAGGCGACGACGCCCCACTCCTGCAGGCGCTCGCGGGCCTGGGAGATCTCGGCGATGCGACGGTCCCCCGCCTCGCGTTCGATGGCGATCCGCAACTGGGGCACCATTGCCGCGGCCTCGAGGAGGCCGGCCCAGTCGACGGCGCCGTCGCCGACGGGCACCTCGCGTCCCCAGGTGCCGGGCGTCTCGGTGGGCAGCGCGTCCTTGGCATGCAACTGGTGGACCCGCGGGGCCAGGGTTCGCAGCGCCGCCACCGGATCGCCCATGCCGTAGAGGATCATGTTGGCCGGATCGAAGTTGACGCCGACCTCGGGCCGTTCGAGGGCCTCGAGCGCCTCGACGAGCGTGTCGGCGGTCTCCTGCCCGGTCTCGAGGGCGATCGCGACCCCGGCGTCTGCGAACACGTCTGCGACCTGGCGAAGGCGATCGAGCAGGCGTTCCCGTTCGGCGCCGCCTTCGGGAATGAACCCCGCATGGAAGGTGACCAGATCGAGGCCGAGCGCGGCGGCGAGTTCGGCGCCCCTGCGGCAGCGGGTGAAGTTCTCGGGCCAGGTCTCGTCGGGCCGAAGGCCGCCGGTGCGGGCGATCGACTCGAGCGTCGAGTAGTCCTCGCCGTCGAGGCGAACCATCCCGCTCGCGAGCGCGACCCCGCGATCGGCCAGCACGGCGGCGGCGTCCGCCCAGCCGGGCTCCTCGAGAAGCGGCACCAGATCGAGTTGCACCGCTTCGAGGCCGACTGCGGCCACCGCATCGGCGAGTTCGGAGGGACTCCCCGGTCGCAGGCTCCAACTGCACACCGACAACGGACGCGACAGGCGAAGTGGCGATCGGCTCACGAGAGGACTCCCAAGGTTCGTTCGACGGATGGCGAACCGCCGATGCTACCGGTGCGCGGCGTGACGCCGCGTGGGCATCGAGCGAATGGACGTCCTCGACGAGTTCCCCGCGGAATCGGAGCGACATCGGGGCGAGACGCGACCGACGCGGGAGCCGACGCGGGATTGGATCGGCCAACGCCGCCGCCGTACGATGAGGACGCCCCTTCGAGGCCGACGACCGCCGTGAGTTCCCTGCCCATCGAAACCCAGACCGCCGCCCCCGCACCGCGGAAGCGATCGCTGATGCAGCGGTTCGAGAACTTCGTGGGCCGGCTCAGCGTCAAGAACGACTTCTGGCACAAGGTCTGCTCGCTGGTCTGGCTGCCCTACGCCTTCCGCTCGGGCATCAGCTTGCGCAAGGTCGACGCGGACACCTTCACCGCGGTGCTTCCGTTTCGGCGGATCAACCGCAACTGGTACAACGCGATGGCCGGGGCGGCCCTTCTGGGCAACTGCGAGGTGGCCGCGGGGATGTACCTCTTCGCCCGCTGCGGACCGGAGTACATGGTGGTCTGCAAGGAGATGAACTACCGGTTTCGCCGGCCGTGCCTCGGGCCCGCGGCGTATCGGGTGCTTCGCAGCGAGGACGTCACCGAACGGGTCGCCTCCGGCGAGGCGTTCAACGTGACCCTCGAGATGGAGATCCGCCAGACCCTGCGGCGCCGCGGCAAGGAGCCCAAGGTCGGCGAGTGCACCATCACCTTCCACTGCGTGCCGCTCGAGAAGGCCCGTGGCCGATCCCATTCGGACGACGAGGCCACGTCGAAGTCGGATCGGCGGTGACCTGGCGATGAGAGACCGCGCGGCCTCGCGAAGCGGCGGCGCCGCGATCCTCTGGGGACTGTTCGCCGCGTCGAGCTGGGCGTGGTGCATCGGACTCTTCCTGCCCGTGGTCCTGAGACGCCTGATGGGGTGGCCCGGCTTCGCGGCATTCGCGATTCCGAACGTCATCGGCTGCGCCGCGTTCGGATTCGTGCTCGACCGACGCCGAAGTCGTCGACTCGTGCGAAACCACCGGGGGGCCATGGTCGCCTTCGGCGCCGTCACCATCGCCTATCAGCTGCTGCTGGCCGGCTGGACCGGGAGGGTGGCGCTCGGTCCGGCCGCAGGCGGATGGGCGGGCGCCGGACTCGGCATGCTCGCGGTGGTGCTGGTGGGACTCGCCGTCGCGGCGACCCGCGATCGCGTCATCGCGTGGATCGCAGCCGGGGCCTGGGTGTTCTCGGCGATCGCGCTCGTCTGGGCATGGCGAGCCCACCCACCCGCCGCCGATCTCGATGTGGCGGCGTTCGCGCCGGAACTCGCCGCGATCGAGGTCTGGTGGCTGCTGCCGTCGCTGGTGCTGGGCTTTCTGCTGTGTCCATACCTCGACCTGACGTTCCATCGAGCGCTGCGACGCGGCCCGCGACGCGCGACGTTCGCGATCTTCGGCATCGCGTTCGGGACGCTCATCGTGCTGGTGGCGCTGCTGGCCGATCCGGCGGCGTTCGCGGCCGGAGGCATCGGCTTGACGCTGCTTCCACTGCTGCTGGCACAGCTCTGGGTGCAGTTGGGGTTCACCAGCGGCGCCCACGCCCGCGAGATCGCACGCACGCTGCGGCGCCGCCGTGGCGGGTCGTCCACGGCGGCCCTGACGATCGTCGCGGCCGGATGCGCCGGCGTCCTGCTGGGCACGCCGCTTCTGGCCGACGAGGCGAACTACCTCCGGATGCTCGGCTGGTACGGCCTGGTCTTCCCCGCGTACGTCATGGTCGCGATGGTCGCCCGGGGGCGATCGCCGGACGCCGTCGCCTGGTGGCTCGTGGGAGGTGCGGCTCTCGTCGGCCTGCCGCTCATGGAGATCGGGATCTCCGGCAGGGCCTTCGCATGGACCGCTGGCGGTGCCGCGGCGGTGCTGGCCGCGGCGGTGGTGGCGGTCGCCCTGCCGCAGCGATCGCCTCGCGGCCCTCGCTGAGCGGACCCGCCACCGGAGTTGTCGCAACCCCAAGGTGGTTTCGATGCCGATCCGAAATACTCTTGGGGCGGTGACGTTTCTCGGGCGGCCGCACGGCGAGCGCACGATGCGCCGGCTCGAACCGAGCCGGCGACCCGAGCGTGCGAACCGTCGGCGCCTTCGTCGGCGTTCCCCGCCGCGTCATTCGAGGAATCGCACATGCCCCGCGACCAGGTCCTTCGCCCGCTGCCCGAAAGAGCCTTCGACTTCGACCGGGCTCGACACCTTCTGGCGCGGGCGGGGTTCGGCGGCACGCCCGAACAGGTCCGGGCGATCGCCGATCTCGGCCTCGACGACGCGGTGGACTACCTCGTCGAATGGGACTCGGTGCCCGATCCGGTGGTGGAGGCCGACACCTTCGACCGCGACATCCGCCGGCTCCCCACCGACGACGAACGACGCCTCGCCCAGGAGGCCCGCCGCACCGAGGACCAGGTCCTTCTCGATCAGCTCCAGCAGCAGCGCCAGCAGCGCGATCGCGAGGATCGGCAGCAGTTCGACGAACTTCGCAAGTGGTGGCTGGCCCGAATGCTCGAGACCGGCCGACCGCTGCAGGAGCGCCTGACCCTCTTCTGGCACGGTCACTTCGCCACCGGGTACCGCGAGATCCGCGACAGCTGGCTGCTGTTCCGGCAGAACCAGTTCCTTCGCGCCAACGCCGCCGGCAGCTTCGCCGAACTCGCCCATGGGATCGTCCGCGATCCGGCGATGCTCAAGTACCTGAACAACGACCGCAACATCCGTCGCTCGCCCAACGAGAACCTCGCCCGCGAACTCATGGAGCTCTTCACGCTCGGCGAGGGACGCGGCTACACCGAACGCGACATCAAGGAGGCGGCTCGTGCCCTGACCGGGCACACCGTGCTCGACAACGAGTTCCGTTTCGCCTCCCGGGTGCACGATCCCGGCGCGAAGACGATCCTCGGACGCTCCGGCACGTTCGACGGCGCCGGCCTCGTCGATCTGCTGCTCTCGCAGAGGTCCTGCAGCGAGTTCATCGCCCTCAAGCTCTACCGGCACTTCGTGAACGACCTGCCCGGCGGGCTCGAGGGCGCCACCCCCGAGGCCCGCGCCGCCGTCGCCGAGATGGCGACCCTGCTTCGGCGGCACCGCTACGAACTGCGGCCGGTCCTGGGCAGGCTCTTCAGAAGCCGCCACTTCCACGATCCCGCCAACGCCAACACCGTCGTCAAGAGTCCCATCGAGCTGATCGTCTCCTCGATCCGCACCCTCGGCCTGCCGGTCCGCCCGCTCTCGGTGCTGCTCTCCGCCGCCGACATGATGGGTCAGACCCTCTTCCAGCCGCCCACGGTCGAGGGCTGGCCGGGCGGCAGGACCTGGATCAACACCAGCACCCTCTTCGTCCGCCAGAATCTGCTGGTCTACCTCGTGACCGGCCGAAGTCCGTCGGGCCTCTCGATCGCCGCGGACGACACCGAGTTCGATCCCATGCCGCTGGTCGAGTCGCTGGCCGATTCCAACGGCCTCGCCGACGCCTCCGCGGTGCGCTCCGCAGCGGAGCGCCTGCTTCGGTTCTGCCTCGGCGGCGAACCGCACCCGCAACGGGTCGAGGCCCTCGACGGCCTTCTTGCCGACGTCGGCGATCGCCTCGACCGAGACCGCAGTCTCGCTCTGATCTGCCTCGTCACCGCGATGCCCGAGTACCAACTCGCCTGACCGCACGACCGACCCACCCCTCCCCAAGGAGTTTCCCATGGGCCACGACGACAGCACCCCCGATCCTCGCCGCGAGCCCCTCCCCTACTCGCGGCGACGCTTCGTGCGGCAGGGCGTCGCGCTCGCGTCGATGTCGGCGACGGTGCCGTGGTTCGTGCAGCGCTCCGCCGACGCCGCGATGCTGCCGGAGGACTCTCTGGTCTCGGCGCGGCCGGGAATCGACGAGGACCGCGTGCTCGTGGTCGTGCAGTTGGGTGGCGGCAACGACGGGCTGAACACGGTGGTGCCCTTCGGCGCGGACGAGTACTACCGGGCTCGGCCTCGCCTGGCGATTCCTGCTCCCGGCGGCGCCGACGGGGCGCTGCCCCTCTCCGGCACCGACGGTCTCGGCCTCAATCCCGCGCTCGCGCCGCTGCACGAACTGCACGAGCGCGGCGAGCTGTCGATCCTTCAGGGTGTGGGATATCCCAACCCCAACCGAAGCCACTTCGCGTCGATGGACATCTGGCACACCGCCCGCACCGAGGGACATGGCCGCGGCGGCTGGCTCGGCCGCTACTTCGACAACGCCTGCTCCGGCCGTCCGGAGCCCGAGGCGGGCGTCGCGATCGGACGAGAGGCCCCGTTGGCGATGCTGGGCGAACACGCCTCGCCGGTCACCTTCGAGACGGAGGAGCTGTTCCGCTGGGCCGGGGAGGATCTGCACCCGCTGCTTGCGAAGCGGTACCAGCAGGTCAGTCGCGCCGGAGCCCTCGAGACCGATGGCGACAGTCAGCTCGCGTTCCTGACCCGGACCGCGCTCGACGCTCAGGTCTCCTCGGACCGGATCCGCGCCGCGGTCGGCCGGGATCCGCTGGTTCGCTACCCCCAGGGCAATCTCGCGCGGCAGCTGCAGGTGGTCGGAGCGATGATCCGCGACGGCCTCAAGACCCGCGTCTACTACGTCACGCTCGGCGGCTTCGACACCCATGCCGGACAGGAACGCTCCCACGCGAACCTTCTTCGTCAGGTCGGGCAGTCGTTGCAGGCGTTCCAGCGGGACCTCGCGGCCCAGGGCAACCAGGATCGCGTGGTCACGATGGTCTTCAGCGAGTTCGGGCGCCGGGTGGCCCAGAACGCCTCGGGCGGCACCGACCACGGCGCCGCAGCACCGATGTTCCTGATGGGCACGCGGATCCGACCGGGCGTGATCGGCAACCACCCCTCGCTGACCGACCTCGACCGAGGCGATCTGAAGTACGGCATCGACTTCCGCTCGGTCTACGCCGGCCTGCTCGGCGACTGGCTGCAGAGCGATCCGGATCCGGTGCTCGGCGGGACGTTCCGCCGGGCCAGACTGCTGCGAGGTTGACGCCCTCACGGTCGAGCCAGCGGTCCGCGATCGGTCTACCATCCGACGAACGCCGGGGACAAGACGTCCCTCCCGCCCCACGGAGTCCGCCACGATGAACCGCCCCCTCGCCGCGACGTTGCTTGCCGGAACCATCGCGATCATCGCCGCCTGCGACGGCGGCGGGTCGACGACCGACCCCGCCGAGACCACCGTGGCCACGCGACCGGCGCCGACCGCCGAGGAACTCGCCGCCGCGACGCCCGTCAGCTACCGGGTCGAGGGCATGCACTGCGGCGGATGCGCCGCGGGGCTGCAGGAGAAGCTCGCCGGCCTGAGCGGCGTCGTCGCCTGCGAAGTCTCCTACGAGAACAGTCGCGCGGACATCGCCGTCAGCGACGAGTCGATCACCCCGGCGCTCGAGCAGGCGATCGAGGAACTCGGCTACACCTACGCCGTCGCCGACGCGACCCCTTCCGAGGCGGACGCCGCACCAGCGGAGGAGTCCGAGACCTCCTCGCCCTCCGGCGGCGAGACCGAGGCGGGCTGAACGACCGAGCGAATCCCGCGTCGTCGACGGCGGGCGTTCAGGAATCGACTGCGCCGCGATCGAGTTCGGCGACCACTCGAGCCACCGCCTCGGGCATCGACGCCTCGATCCTCGCCCCCGCCGCGGCGACGTGTCCGCCACCTCCGAATCTCGCCGCGAGTTCGTTGACGTCGATCGCGGCGCCGTCGCAGGCGGCCGACCCGGGCTCGACCGCCGCAGCGCCCGCCGATCGGAAGCTCATCCGGACGAGCCCTCGCTCGGGCTCCGAGAGCATCACCGACGCGACCACTCCGGCGAGCGACAGCGGCTCGTTGACCAGGCCCGAAACGTCGGTCGAAGACGCCCCGGTGGCCTCGAAGTCCTCCGGATCGAGATGCATCACCGCGACGCGCCGCCGATCATCCCCGCCCCACGGAACCAGTCGCATCGAGGACAGGCCACGACCGAGCATCTCCAGACGCTCCGGTCGGCCCTGCTGTTCGAGCAGCGCGTAGAGGCGGTTCTTGTCGACCCCGGCATCGAGCAGGCGCGATGCCAGCGAGAACTGCGCGGCCCCGGCCGAGGGAAACCGGAACCATCCGGTGTCGGTGGCGAGGCCCATGAAGATCGCTTCCGCGAGCGATCCCGGGCCTCCGCCATCGAGCGGCGCGCCCATCGCCTCGGCGAGGCCGGCGAGGATCTCCGTCGTCGACGCCGCCGAGGCGTCCACATGCCGATGGGCCGCGACCGACTCGTCGCCTCGGGCGTGATGATCGATGCCGATCACCCGGTCATGACGCGATCTCACCCAGTCGGACAGCGGCTCGATCTGCGGGAACGTGCCGGTGTCGACCACGACGATCGCGTCGACCAGCTCGTGCCGACGCATGGCGTCCTCCACCGACGCCGCGCCCGCCTTGGGGTCGATCGTCTCGATCTCGTCGGCGGTCGTCGAGCGAAGCGCGGGATCGATCGGCTCCACCAGCACCACCGCCGCATCGGCACCGATGTGGCGCAGCAGACGGCGCATCGCCAGACAGGAGCCCAGGGCATCGCCGTCGGGCTTGGCGTGGCTCAGGACGACCGCCGAACGGACCTTCGCGAGGCGGGCCGCCAATCCGGGCAGGTCGAGATTCGATCGATAGGTGCTCATGACGTGCTCACGCGGCGTCGGACGCCAGCAGTTCCTCGATGCGCCGCACGTCGCGACCCATCTGCTCAAGCAGCGGTTCCACCCCGGGGAAGGCGATCTGACCGCGAATCCATCGGTGGAACCAGACCCCGATCGACCAGCCGTAGTCGTCCAGCGGCATGTCACGACCCACCAGATGAACCTCGCATCTCGGAGGCGTCACCTCGAAGGTGGGCTTGCATCCGACGCTGATCGCCGCCAGCGCCCGGGTGCCATCGGGCAGATCCGCCCAGCCGCCGTACACCCCATCCGCGGGCAGAAGCAGCCTGCCGTGATCGAGGTTCGCCGTCGGCCATCCGAGGGTGCGGCCCTGCCGATCGCCGGGCACCACCGACCCCTCGAGCATCGGCGGACGCCCCAGCACCGCCGCCGCATCCCGCACGCGGCCGTCGGCGATCAGACGCCGGACCACGCTGCTGCGGGCCGGCACGAGCAGTCCCGAGGGAAGCGGGACCTCCAGTTCCGGCACGATCTCGACGCCAAAGCCCTGCCGGCGACCGATCTCCGCCAGCGTGTCCAGATCGCCGCGGCGATCGCGGCCAAACCGGAAATCCGGTCCCTCGACGACGAGATCGATGCCGCCGCCGGCGACGCGGAGGCGTTCCTGCAACCGATCGACGAACGCCTCCGGATCGAGCGAGAGCAGATCCGGATCGGTCTCGAGCAGCAGGACCTCGTCGGCCCCGGCCTCGTGCAGCCAGGCCCGCTTTCGATCCGGTGTGGACAGGCGGACCGGGGAGGTTTCCGGACGCAGGACTTCCGCCGGCAGGGGCTCGAAGGCCACCGCGACCACTCGACCGCCCGGTCCGGCGATCTCGCGAGACCGGGCGATCAATTGGGCGTGTCCTCGATGGACACCCTCGAAGTTGCCGATGCACAGAATTCTCATGGTTGTTTCGAACTCGCCGCGAATCGGTCAGGATATCGATGGCGGGGCCTCTTCGGGTCCCGCCGCCGATCCTCTGAACGCGTCGCTGCCCGCCTTCCACCAACGCCGCTCCTCGGCAGGGTGACCGCCACACGATGTCCACCGCATCCTCCGCCTCCAGCACGCCGGCCGCTGCGGACCCGCAGCGCACCGTCGAGGAACTCGTTCGAAGCTTCCGCGAGACCGCCGAGGAGACGGTGCCGTGGTTCCTGCAGCAGATGCCGCCGATGTACTTCCAGGACACGGATGCGGCGTCGCAGCTCGCCCACCTGCGGGCGATCATCGCATCGCGGGCATCGGGGCGACCGCTGGAACTCTCGTTGCGCAGCGAGGACGGGAACGAATGGACGTTCATGCGTCCCAAGAACTATCCGGGCGTGCTTGCCGAACTCGTCGGGAGCCTGCCGCTCGAGCGATCCCTTCGGTCGGCGAAGATCCACACCACGCTCGATGGCGGACTCGTCCTCGACACGTTCGTCTTCGGTGACCGGGATCCCTTCGACGCCGGCGATCCGCGTCAGGCGGAGAAGCTTCGAGACACCATCGAGTTCGCTCGAACCCAGGATCCCGACTGGGACGAGGCGGAGATCCGGACCTACTTCGAGGGATGTGCCGCGGAGTACGTCTCGACGCTGACGCCGCTTCGCATCTGCAAGCACCACGAGCTGTTCCTGAAGGTCTCCGGACTCGACGGCGCGGCCGTGACGCTCGAACCCGAGTCCGATCCGGGCCTTTCCCGAATCACCATCGCCGTGGCCAATGCCCGCACCCGCACCATGCTCGAGCGGACCGCGAGCCTCCTCGCCCGCCATCGCATCGGCATCGAGCGGGCCTACCTCGACATCGTGGGCGATCCGCCGCACGGCTCGGTCACCTTCGTCGGCTTCGTGATCCAGGGTCCCGACGGCGGCGCGGTCGATCCCGACAGCGACCTCTGGCGACGGGTGCAGGCGGACCTCCTTCGCATCAAGTGGGTGGACTTCCGCTGCCTCGACATCACCCGCCGGCATCCGAACCTCGACCTCGCCCGCGCCGAGGTGGTGCTCGCCTTCACCCAGCTCCTGCACCAGATGCTGGCCGGCACCAACCGCTTCGCGTTCACCCGCGAGCGGATCCAGGCGGCGATGGAGCAGAACTTCCCGACGACCATCGAACTGGTCGATCTGCTCGTGGCACGCTTCGATCCGAACGAACCGCTCGCCGAGACGATCTTCCGCGAACGGCTCGAAGCGCTCCGCAAGCGGATCGGCGAGAACGTGAACGTCGATCCGGACCGGTCGGTGATGCTCGGCCTCGTCGACGCGGTGGGCGCGGTGCTGCGAACGAACTTCTTCCTGCCGAGACGCTTCGGCCTGGCGTTCCGCCTCGATCCGGCGCTCCTGCAGACCGAAGACCGACCGGAACTGCCCTACGGCGTCTTCTTCGTCCACGGACGCGGCTGCGCCGGGTTCCACGTGCGCTTCCAGGACATCTCCCGAGGCGGCATGCGGGTCATCCGCCCCGAGAGCGAGGCCCAGCACGCCCGCGAGAGCGAACGCCTCTACAACGAGGCGTACGGACTCTCCTTCGCCCAGCAGTTGAAGAACAAGGACATCCCCGAAGGCGGCGCGAAGGCGGCGATCCTCATCGAGCCCAACGCCGAGATCACGCGGTCGGTGAAGAGCTTCGTGGACAGCCTGCTCGACCTCATCACGCCCGAGGAGACGACCCGACGTCGGATCGTCGACCGCCTCGGGCGACAGGAGCTGATCTATCTCGGCCCCGACGAGAACATCACGCCGCGGCACATCGAGTGGATCGTCGATCGGGCCCGCATCCGCGGCTATTCGATGCCGACGGCGTTCATGAGCAGCAAGCCCGGCGCCGGCATCAACCACAAGGACTACGGGGTCACCAGCGAGGGCGTGAACGTCTTCCTCGGGGTCATGCTCGAGGCGGTGGGCATCGATCCGCGGACGCGGCCGTTCAGCGTCAAGATCACCGGCGGCCCCGATGGCGACGTCGCCGGCAACATGATCAAGATCCTCAACCGCGACCACGGAGCCGCGGCGAGGATCGTCGGCATCGCCGACGGAAGCGGATGCGGCGAGGACCCGGATGGCCTCGATCACGCCGAACTGCTGCGTCTGGTCGAGGAGAGCCTGCCGATCGCCGAGTTCGATCGGGCGAAGCTCGGTCCCTCGGGCCGCATCGCGACGATGCAGGACGCCGACGGCGCGCACCTCCGCAACACCATGCACAACCGGGTGGCCGCGGACGCGTTCGTGCCCGCCGGAGGACGGCCCGCCACGATCCACGAGGGCAACTGGCGGGAGTTCCTCGCCGCCGACGGGACCCCGTCGAGCCGCCTCATCGTCGAGGGCGCCAACCTGTTCCTGACGCCGGCGGCGCGGGAGCGGCTCTCCGAGAAGGGCGTCCTGATCGTGAAGGACAGTTCCGCGAACAAGTGCGGCGTCATCACCTCGAGCTTCGAGATCGGCGGCTGCATGGCCCTCGACGAAGAGGAGTTCATGTCGATCAAGCCGCGGTTCGTCGAGGAGGTCCTCGCCACGCTGCGCCAACTCGCTCAGGAGGAGGCGCTGCTGCTGATGCAGGAGGGCCGCCGCCGGACCAGCACCTCGCTGCCGGAGATCAGCACCCATCTCAGCCGCGTCGCCAACGCCGCCGCGGCCGCCATCGCCGCAGCCATCCCGACGTGGCCCGAGGAAGATCGGGAGAACGCGAAGTTCCTCGTGTTCGACCATCTGCCGCCGGTGCTGCTCGAGACCGCCGCCGAGCGAGTGTGGACCCGGATGCCCGCGGCGTACCTGAACTGGATGCAGGCGAAGCGCCTCGCGTCGAGCATGCTCTACCGCGAGGGCATCGACTTCCTCGAGGACCTCGAGTCGGAGGCGATCGCCGAACTGGGCCGACGCTACCTCGCGAAGGACCTGCAGATGCGCAAGCTCATCACCGAGGTCGAGGGAAGCGATCTGCCCGCCCGCACCCGGGTGGCCGAGGTGCTGCGACGCAGCGGCACCCGCGGAGCGCTGCGGGACTTCTGATCGGGGAGTCGCCGGCCGACGTGCCCTCCCCGACATCCGGCGGGTCGCCCCGCCAATCGATCGACCGCATCGGAGGTCCCGTCCATGTCCACCCAGCAGATCGCCCGGGCTTCGAGATTCGCATCCGTCGTCCCGATCGCGGCGTTCACCCTCGTCGTCTGGTGCTTCGGACCGCGGGCTTCGGCGCTCGACACGAACGAGACGATCCCGGCCGACTCCCGCGTGGTCTCCGCTTCGATCCACGCCGGCGCCTCCGCGGCGACGGTGACGCGTGCCGCGATCGTCGAGATCGGCGAGGGCCTCTCGGTGGTTCGCTTCACCGGACTCTCGCCGTCGATCGATCGCAGGACCCTGCAGGCCGGCGCCGCACCCGCCGCCGGCGAGGCCGGCGAGATCGAGGTGGTCGAGGTCGAGGTGCGATCGGTGCCGCTTGCCGATCCGGAGGCGGAGGGACGCGCCGCGGAGATCGAGTCCCGCCTGGAGGCGATCGCGATCGAGCTCGCTGCAAGGGAGGACGCCGTCGGGGTGATCTCCTCGCAGATCGCGTTCCTCGATGCGATCGCCGCGCGGCGTGGCGACGATGCGCGAGACCGTCTGGGCGGGACCGAGTTCGATCCAGGCGCGATCGAGCGCCAACTCGAGTTCTTCGCGACCCGCCACGCCGCCCTGCTCGCCGAGGCGCGCGTCGTCCAACGCGAGCAGGACGCGCTCGAGCGCGAGCGATCCGCACTCGAGCGAGAGCAGGAGGCGCTGGGTCCGATCGTGCGGGAGCGCCTCGTGGCCGACGTCGTCGTGGCCTCGAGCGACGCGATGTCCGCGGATCTCACGATCGTCTACCGAACCGCGGGCGCCGTTTGGCGTCCGGCCTACCGCATCCGCGCGGACATCGACGGGGCGACCAGTCGCATCGAGTACGAGGCCGTGACCAGTCAATGGACCGGCGAAGCGTGGGACGAGATGACCCTTGAACTGTCCACGGTCGATCCCTCGGTCCCCACCGCTCCACCGCCGATCGAGCCCGCCTTCATCGACGTGCGTCGCCCCCCTCCGCCTCCCATGCCCGCCGCCGAGGCCAAGTTCGCAGGCGTGCAGGCTGGCCGGGGCTTCGGAGGTGGCGGAGGCGGCGACACGCGGGACCGCGGTCGCGCAAACGCCGCCGAGGCGATCGACTCCGGCCTCGCCGTCGCCTATCGCCTGCCGCGGCCGGTGTCCGTGCCCAGCGATCGGAGCCAGTCGCAGCGATTCCGAATCGACACCATCGAGAACGATCCCAGGTTCCTCTTCGTGAGCCGCCCCCGCACCGGGGCGCCGCCGTCGCTGCGGGCGACTCTCGAGAACGCCACGGATCTCGTGCTCCTGCCGGGCCGGGCCGGAATCTTCGTCGATGGCGAGTTCGTCGGAGAAACCGACATGCCTGCGGTCCAGGGCCGCGGCGAGTTCGAGCTGTTCCTCGGCGTCGAACCACGGATCGAGGTCGTTCGGCAGCCGGTCGTCCGCAACAGTTCGACGACCGGCCTCTTCGGAGGCGGCCGCCTCGTCACGCTCGCCAACCGCATCGATCTCGAGAACCGCCTGCCTCGGCCGGTGATCGTCGAACTGTGGGATCGCCGCCCGGTCTCGCGGGACGAGGCGATCCAGATCACCCTCGAACAACTCAGTCGCCCGCTCGATCAGGACGCCGAGTACGTCGAGACGGATCTGACCCGAGGTCTGCTGAGATGGACCATCGCCCTCGGCGCCGCCGGCACGCCGGAAGCGAGGGCTTCCGTCTCGTGGACGGTGAAGATCGCCCACAGCGACGACATCGAGACCACGCCGATTCCCGAATGACCGGAGGGACCGGATCGACCGGACCTCGCGTTCGACCGGGTCCCTGACCCGCCTCTCCGGATCAGGCCCGGAACGGGATCAGGTCCAGCACGGGATCAGGCCCACCA